>CAZYRJ010000010.1:0-22681 GCA_964649625.1 uncultured Candidatus Saccharibacteria bacterium | reverse complement strand
CTTTTTGGAGAGTAGCCCGGCCTGCATACCTTTACCGCTACCGGTCTTGCCCATCATAAGGATCGTTTTGACGTTTTTCATCTAGCTCGTTGTTTTAATTTATGAAATGAGTATAGCAAAAAATTTTTTCGTTTTCATTTGACAGAAGGCAAATAAGTACTAGCTTAAAGAAGGAAAGTCCGATCTTTTCTCGACAAAACAATAGGTCGGCGGACCCTAAACGCGAGAACTATGGCACTGAAAAATGATGTGGCAAGACTGGAACGCGCCGCGACAGAATCAGCTGTTTGGCTTCGAAAACTGCGCCTTTCAGTTGATAATTTAGCCAAACTTTTGGCCAGTTGTCTGCCTTCGGACGGCAACCAAACTGCCTTACCGGGTGGCTATGGCTTCGCATGTTGGTCGAGTGGCCAATTCGAGTTGACAAAGGTGGCCGGGGCGTTCATTCTTGTCCAACTAGAGCTACACTGTAAAGGCCGTGAACACCTATTGGCTTTTGCGGATGATGTCGCCAAAGGATGGCTGAACGATGTTTCAGTTTTCCTTGAAAAGCAAACATCACGCATGCGCACCACCAGCGAGACAATCGACCAAACTCTTGAGGGCTTCATCAAACAGCCGACCCGTTAAAGGCCGGCTTTTCTTTTTTAACGAATCATGCGGTTTGTTAAGAGTCGTTTCCCCTTGTTACAAATTTCTCACGGCCGTTAAATGGCAGGCTTTTCTTTTTTTAACGAATCGTGCAGTTTGTTTAGAGTCGTTTCCCCGCTTTACAAATTTCTCACGGCCGTGGAAAATTTGTAACAAGGGCCTGGAAGTGGAAGCGAAAACCTCCACGCTATAGGCAGGCAAAAAAGGGGGAGAAAGGCAAAAAGGGGAGTCCTTTAAAGGACTCCCCTTTTTGCTCTTTTTTCAGCTAGATCTTTTCCTAACAAACGCTTTACCCTTAACGCTATCGCCGGCTTTTTCTTTTGCTATCAGCTAAAACCTACCAGCTACGAGCTTTCCTATGGCAAAATTAGTACGGGCCTGTAGCACAACATAGTCGCCGGTTACGGCACCTTGTTTTGCTCAATACTCCCTCATCGAGACCTGGGCTTCGATCTTCTTGAACAGGTCGACAACCACCGAAACGACGATGAGAAGGGCGGTGCCTCCGATTGCGAGAGTCGCGTTCTGGGTGACAGCCTGCATGATATACGGCAATACGGCGATGAGGCCCAGGAACACGGCGCCAACCAAAGTGATCCTTGTGACCACCCGGCCCAAGTGTTCGGCTGTTGCCGGTCCTGGCCGTACGCCCGGGATAAAAGCGCCGCTTTTTTGCAAATTGGTCGAGATAGCTTCAGGGTCGAAAGTGACGGCCGTATAGAAATAGGTGAACAGAAATACCAGCAAGAAATAGAATGTTGAATAGAACCAGCCGTTGGTAAATATCCTGAGGAAAAAACTGGCGGCGCTTTGGAGCCATTCGATCGAAGACGTGGTGAAGAAGTTAAAGACCATCTGAGGGAACAAGAGAAGCGAAAGTGCGAAGATTATGGGAATAACGCCGGCCTGGTTGACGCGAAGCGGCAGATAGGTAGAGACGCCGCCGTAAACTTTGTTACCGCGCACTCGTTTGGCGTAAGTAACTGGTACAGGTCTTTCCGCTTCCGTGACGTAGACAACACCGTAAACCACGGCGACGGCCGCGATGCCGGAGAAGAGATAGAGCGGTATCTGGGCCGGATCGAACGTGAGGGCAAACTGCCGCAAGCCGTTCGGTATCTGAGCGACGATGCCGGCGAAGATGATTAGCGATACGCCGTTTCCGATGCCGAATTCCGTCATCAATTCGCCGAGCCACATGAGAAGCACGGAACCGGCGGTAACAATGATAACGTTCGTGGCCAGATCGAATTGGGAAAGGTTCGGCAGAACGCCCTGGCGCTCAAACAGTATCAGGAATCCGATACCCTGAAGAATCGCCAGAGGAACGGTGAGAAGCCTCGAATACTGGCTGAAACGTTTGCGACCGGCTTCGCCCTCTTCATGGTAAAGGGCTTTGAGTTTTGGAAATATCATCGTCAAAAGCTGCATGATGATGGAACCCGTGATGTAAGGGCCGACGCCTAACATGACAACGGAGAGATTGGCCAAACCGCCACCCGAAAAAATATCCAGCAGTCCCAGGAGTTGGTTGTTGCTGAAAAGTTCCTGGAGCTTATCGGTATCGATACCCGGGATGGGGATGGCAGAGAATAATCTGAAGACGATCAAAGCCGCCGCGACGAAAAGCATGCGAACCCTAAGCATTGGGTCTTTGAAGGCCAGACTGATTTTAGATAGAAAATTTTTCATGTTTTAGACGCTAGGCTCTAGGGAGGAAAGTTTTTCCTAACCTAGCGCCTGTGGCTTATTGTACGGTGCCGCCGGCCTTTTCGATCGCTGCCTTGGCCGATTTGGTCGTCCCACAGCCTTCGACTTTGAGTGCTTTATCGAGTTTGCCGGTTCCCAAGATCTTGATTCCGCTTTTCGCGTCAACTGTTCCTACCAGGCCCTTTTTAAGGAGAACCTCCTTGTTAACCGTCTCTCCCGCTTCGAAATGAGCGTTCAAAATGCCGAGTTTTACTTCCGCCGGGCGGCCGAACCTCGAAACGAACGCATTCGTTCCGCGGCCGCGCAATTTCGGCAAACGCATAATAACGTCGCGGATCTCTGGTCGTAGTTTGCGGCCGGCTCGGGCCTTCTGGCCTTTAGTACCGCGGCCTGAGGTCTTGCCGCGCTTAGAACCGCGGCCGACCGGGGCCGGCTTTCTCAGTTTGTGGATTCTTTTTAGAGTGTTTGACTGCATGGTAATAATTTAAAAGGCAATTCGAAACCTAAAATAAAAATACTTTAAATAACGCCGGCGTTTTGTAATTTTGCGCTGTCAGTTTGCGCTTTTATATTCGCGTTTTGCACTTTGGCTGGTTTCAACTGTCGGAGCGCATCAATGGATGCTCTGGCAATATTCAATTTGTTCTTGCTGCCCGAGAGGATCTTGGCATTCACATCTTTAAGACCTGCCAACCAAAAAATGCTTCGAACAGCCGAACCGGCAATATTACCCCTTCGAGGCGCCGGCATGATCATCACTCTCGCACTTCCGTACTTGGCTTCGACCCTGTGAGGGATCGACATAGTCTTTGTGACCGGGATGGAAATCATATTCTTCTTGGCGCTCTTCAAAGCCTTGTCGAGGGCCAGAGCGGTATCCAATCCTTTGCCCGTGCCGACTCCCACCGATCCGCGATGGTTGCCTATGGCCAGTACGATGCTGATATTGAAACGCTTGCCTCCTGAGGTAACACGGGTAACCCTCCTAACCTGAAGGGTCTTTTGATCGAATTCCGAGCGAGGTCGGTCGTCCCCTCGCCTGCCGCGGGGGCCGCGTCCGCGGCCTCCCTGCTGCGAGCCGAAGCCCTGCTCCCGAGGACGCATATCCGTTCTATTAGGTTGTGCCTTATTTTCTTCCATCCCGTAGTGAAAAATGGCTTTGCTCTACCGAGCTTCGGTCATTTTTGTATTTACCAATAATGTAATCGTAAGATTCCGCTGGTTCATGTTATTCAATGTTATTAACCCAAAGCCATTTTGTACTATGGAATCCATACTTTAAAAAATTAAGCCGGCATTTCTCGCAGCATCGGCCAGAGCTTTGATGCGGCCGGTATAAACATAACCGCCTCTGTCGAAAACGACCTTATTTATCTTCTTAGCCTTGGCCGCTTTGGCGATCAACTCGCCAACAATCACAGCCTTCTCCATCATTTTCTTGTCCTTGATCGACGCGGAAGAAGCTGACGCGACCGTCGCACCTTTGACGTCGTCGATAAGCTCCGCATAGAGCGCTTTGTTCGAGCGAAATACCGAAAGCCTCGGCCTAGCTGCCGTACCCTTCACCTTGGCACGCACTCTGCGGTGGCGCCTATCCCTTTTTTCCGATTTGTTCAAAGTATTTGTCATGTTTTTAGGCGGTCTTCTTGCCCTGCTTCCTTCTTATAACCTCGTCGGCATAACGAATGCCCTTGCCCTTATAAGGCTCAGGCTTCTTAACAGCCCTCATCTTGGCCGCAAAATCGCCGATCATCTCGATGTCGGGACCGGAGATCGAAATACCATTCTTATCCGAAACGACCTTAAGGCTGGCCGGAATCTTGAGATGGACCTGATGCGAAAAACCAACCGAAAGAACCACTTCGCTGCCTTTGACGTCAGCCTTGAATCCGACACCTTCGATCAGCAATTTCTTTTCAAAAGCCTTGTTAACACCCTGAACCATGTTCGAAATGTGCGAAGCCCAAGTACCGCCCATGACGGAAGCATCGGTCGTGTCGCGCACGGGCAAAACCAAAACCTCGCCGGCAGCAACCTTGGCCGTGATGTTCGGATGCATAGTCCTGGTCAACGTGCCCAAAGGCCCTTTTACGGTAACCGTCGAGCCGGAAACATTGACTTCCGTCCCTTGAGGCAATTTGATCGGTTTTTTTGTTAGTCGTGACATGTTTCAAATTAAAAATTAAAAAATCAAAATGCAAAATGACCTGTCTGCGTGCGTACACGCACAGGCAAACAATGTAGAAATTCTAATATTTTCGGACTTTGAACTGTAATTTTTCATTTTGATATTTGCATTTTACATTCTCTTTGAAATCACTTAACGGGGTAGGAAAAATATATTTTTCTCTACCAAATCTCAAAGAGTAATTCTCCGCCGATCTTTTCTTTTCTGGCTTCCTCGCCGGTCATAATACCCTTGGACGTCGATATGAGAACCTTGCCGTAACCATTGCGAACCGGTCTGACGCCTTTGGTCCCGGTGTACATCCTCTTCGATTCCTTAGAAAGCCTTTTTATACCGACGATCTTCGGTTGGTCGTTCTCATAAACAAGCGGCATTTCGATGAACTTGAGCCTCTTGACTTTCCTCGAAGGTGCCCCTACGTAACCCGCTTTGGCCAAAGCTTCCGCGATCGAAAGCCCGAGCGATGAATAAGGATAAGCCACGGTCGGCTTGTAAGCGGCGTTGGCGTTCTTGATTTTTATTAAAATGTCGCTGATATAATCCACGTTTAAAATTTAAAGTTAAAAAATCAAAATTAAAAATTAAATTCTAACCCCCAAAAAAGGGATTATTCTAAAATTTATTAATTTTACATTGTTTGCCTGTGCGTGTACGCACGCAGACAGGTCATTTTTCATTTTGATATTTGCATTTTGCATTTATTACTACCATGACGATTTTCTAATGCCCGGGATCATACCTTCATTGGCGAATTCTCTGAAACAGATCCTGCAGAGCCCGAAATCACGCATGAAGCCATGCTTCCTGCCGCACCTGAAACAGCGTCGAACTATTCGGGTCGAGAATTTCGGTTTCTTATTGGCTCTAGCTATTACTGATGTTTTGGCCATTTTATCTTGAAAGGTTATCCTAAGTGAACGTTAATTCGGCGTCAAACTAAGCTTTTCTAAAAGGCGCGCCGAGGACCTTGAGTGCCGCCACCGATTCTTTTTTCGTTTTCGCGGATGTCACGACCGTAACGGCGAAACCGAAAACATCCTTAAGCTCCTCGTCGCCGGTTTCTGGGAAAATCGTGTGCTCGCGAAGCCCCAAAGTCAGATTGCCCATGTCATCGACGGCGGAATCCGGAACACCGCGAAAATCTTTGGTTCGCGGCAGGGCGGCATTGAAAAACTTATCCAGAAAACCGTACATTCGAGGGCCGTGGAGAGTGACCTGATAGCCGACAATGTCGCCCTGCCTGGTCTTATACGAGGCGATCGATTTCTTGGCACCTCTTGAAGCCGCTTTTTGTCCGGAAATTTTGGCCAAGCGGTCCGCAACGATCTCGTGTTTCTTCTTGTCCTTGAATGAGCCGACGCCCGCGGAAAGCACGACCTTAACCAACTTCGGAGCCTGCATAGTGTTAGTGTAGCCGAAGTCCTTTTTCAGACTCTCGAATATTGTTTTTTCCAATTCTTTGACGGATTTCATGTTTGTTTGCTTCTTACTTGTGGCTTCTTAACTTTTAGCCAGAGGTCTTCCCTACAAGCTAATCAGCTACTCACTTTATATCTCTTTACCTCCTCTTCCTACGCGGACTTTTTTTCCGCCGATATCCTTATGGCCGACCCGGGTACGCTTCCCCGCCGAATCCAAAAGCATGACCTTCGAAACTTTAAGCGGCATCGCCTTATCGACAATCTGACCCTTGCGGTTCTGCTGGCGGCGCTGATGGCGCTTTTTCACATTGACGCCCTCGATAAGGACCATGCCCTCCTTCGGGTAGGCTTTCGCGACCTTGCCGGTCTTCCCTTTATCGGCTCCGCTTATCACTATGATGCTGTCTCCGGTTTTTATATTCATGGCTTTATACTATTTCCGCCGCTTTGGAAGCGATCGACTGAAATCCGGCCTCGGCGATCTCACGGGGGATCGGACCGAAAATTCTGCCGCCCAACGGCTCGCCCTTCGCCTTATCGATCAATACAACGGCATTTTCGTCGAAACGAATGTAGGAACCGTCCGTTCTCCTGTAAGGTTTCCTCTGTCGGACGACCACCGCTCTAACGACGTCCTTTTTCTTGACGGCCTTTCGGGGTTCGGCTTTTTGAACGGAAAGAACGACAATCTCGCCCAACTCGGCGTAGCGCTTCTTGGAACCGCCGAGTACCTTGAATATCCTGCCGATCTTCGCTCCGGAGTTATCCGCTATTTTTACGATGGTTCTGGGTTGAATCATTTTGTTAAGCTCTAGGCTTTAGGCCCTAGGCTCTAGGTAGGAAGTGAATTCCTAGCGCCTAGAGCCTAGCGCCTAATGCCTGTTATTTAAATTACCTTGAAGCGCTTATCCCTTGAATGGGGCGGGCAGGCGACGATCGAAACTTTCTCGCCAGTCTCTCTCTTCAGAGAGGCATCCTCCGCTTTGTACTTGGTGCGGTGCTGGATGAACTTACCGTATTTCGGATGTTTGACCAATCTCTCTATCGCAACGATCGTCGTGTGATTCGAGCTTTTCACGACCGTGCCGTTCATTATTTGGGCTTTTGTTTTGGTTTTTTCCGTCATGTTGATTAATTAGGCTCTAGACTTCAGGCCCTAGGCTCTGGGTTAGACACTTGCGCCCTGATTTTTTTATTTGGCCATTTTAAGTGCGGTTAAAATTCTGGCAATGTCTTTCTTTGCCGCTTGGCCTTGCTTTACATTTTTAACTTTGCCGCCGCTCATCTCGAATCTGAACTTCATCAACTCTGCCCTCTTTTCGCCCAAGAGCTTCTGCAATTCAACCGGATTTTTCTTTGAAATCTCTTCCATGGTAAAAAATTATGCTCTGCTTATGATCTTCGTCTTTAACGGCAGTTTGGTGCCGGCCTTGCGCAAAGTCTCAGCCGCCACTTCGGGAGTAAGACCGTCAACTTCGAAAAGTATCCTGCCGGGCTTCACTTCGACGCAATAACCCTGGGGATCACCCTTGCCGCTGCCCATCGGTACTTCCGGCGCTTTTTGGGTGTACGGTCTGTCGGGAAAAACTCGGATCCAGATCTTGCCTGCTTTGCCGGCGCCGCGGACCAGAACTTTTCGGGCCGCTTCGATCTGATTTGAGCGCACGCGTTCAAGTGTTACGGCCTTCAAACCGTATGAACCGAAGCTCAAAGTCGTACCTCGGGTTTCGAGGATGGGATACTTCAAGTTGCGGCGCTGGGTCTGCCACTTGCGATATTTTACTTTCTTGGGCAATAACATGATTGTGTTTCTTAAGCTTCTCTAGCTTCATGAGCTTCTTAAGCTTGGGCCGCTTACGAAGCTTACGCAGCTTTTGAAGCTATTTTTTTATGACTTTGTCGAATACTTCTCCCTTGTATATCCACACCTTAATCCCGATATCGCCATACGTCATATGGGCGCGCTCTCTCGAAAAATCGATGTCAGCGCGAAAAGTCTGAAGGGGTACGCGGCCTTTTTTCATCTCTTCGGAACGGGCGATCTCCGCCCCGCCCAAACGTCCGCCAAGATAGACCTTGATGCCTTTGACGTCGCGGTTGGCCATCGTCTTATCGAGGGTTTGCTTCATGACGCGTCGGAATGGCATGCGCTTCTCGAGGCTTTCCGCGATCATCTGAGCAACAATGGCGGCCTGAGACTCCGGAGATTTAACCTCTTCGATATCGAGCTTAAGCTCTTCCTGACCGATCAAGTTATGCTTTTTGAGAAATCCGACTATCTCGTTCTTCAACTTGACCGCTCCCTCACCGCTTTTGCCGATCAACATTCCCGGCCGAGCGGTCCTCACAAGGATCCGGAGCGATTTTCGGCCGCGCTCAATCTCAACGCCGGCGATCAAAAGGCCACGAAGGCGCTTTTCCAAAAATTCACGTATCAAAACATCGCATTTCAAGAAATTTACGTACTGGGCTTTCATGCCAAACCAGCGGCTTTTCCAGTCGCGGAGAATTCCTATTCGGTGGGCATATGGATGTACGTTGTGTGGCACGATAATAAATTAAAAATTTAAAAATCAAAATGTAAAGTCACAATTCAAAATTAAAGAATTTTAAGATTTAACATTGTCATTTTTAATCTTGATTTTTTGCATTTTGCATTTGTCCGTCGCTAAGCTCCAATAATACCTGCGAAGTGCGCTTTTTGATGCGATAGGCGCTCCCTCTTGCGCGCGGCATCATGCGTTTCATGACGACGCCGCCATCTACGTTTAAGCGGCTGACAATAAGGCCTTTTTCGTCTTTGCCCTGGTTTTTGGCGTTTGAAATGGCGCTCCTCAAAAGTTTTTCAAGGGCGATCGTGGCTTCTTTGGGCGTATGCTTCAGGATGATGAGCGCGTCGGAAACCTTCTTTCCTTTAATAAGATTCGCGACTAAGCGAACCTTTCGGGGAGACTGTCTGTAATTATTAAGAGAAGCCTTCATTTTTCAAATTTCAAATTAAAAATGCATTACTTCTTGGCTTCGGCGGCCGGCGCCTTAGCGGCTGAAGCGGCCGCGATCTCGGACTCTTTCTTCTTCATTTCCAATTCCTTCTGCATCTTACCGCCGTGCTTGACGAACTTGCGGGTCAACGCAAACTCTCCCAGTCTGTGTCCGACCATCTCCTCGGCGATTAAAACCTCTATGAAATCCTTACCGTTATGGACCAAAAACTTAAAACCCACCATTTCGGGAGAGATCTGGCTGTCGCGCGCCCAGGTCTTTATCGGGGCCGACGTTTCAGGACGCTTCCCGGCAATTTTCCGAAGAAGCCTGTCGTATATGTATGGTCCTTTTTGGAGCGATCGGGTCATTGGGTCAAATTGAAAATGTAAATATCAAAATGTAAAATGACAATGTAAAATGAAAATTTAAACACTTTAGATTTTCATTTTAAATTTTGATTTTTGAATTTTGAATTACTTCAACACTAATAAAAAAGACAACAACGACATACTGCAATACTGCGGCCATCCGCTAGGTTACAGTTATTATGTTGTTGGCCCTTCTAGCCCTGGTAATAGGCTGTGGTCAACATCCTAGCAGAAGCACGCTCCTTATGTCAACACCCAACAAAACACAACAAAAAACCGGTCAAAACCGGCAAAAATTTCTAGCAGGGTCCCGCCCCGCCTGAACAATGTCCCCCATTCGAGCGAATATAACGGCGGAGTGGATCTCGGTCCCATCCAGGACCATAGATGAAGCTTTCAAACGAATCCCTTTGCGCCAGGGTCAATCCCGATACGGGGTCTTTTACTCGGCGGCTTGATCCTTCTCCTTGAAATCGAACTCCAATTGGAGCGAGTCTTGGGTATTCATAAGTCCAATGAAAGCTTAACATAATCCCTCGGCATTGACTCATTGATAAAAAAATGGACACTTAAGAAAGAACAGCGCCACACAACACTATGTCAAACCGTCTCATATCCCACCCGCTCACAGTCGACTTCCCGGCAGAACACCAAAACGGCAACGGAACGATCATCACAAGCGAGTCGCCACTCGCCATCGCCGAAAAAGTGCTGGCCAAGACGCTCCTTATTGGAGGCGGCGCCTGGACACTAAGCTTTGCCCTTATATTCCTGTTTCGGCGGGAATGGCTCTCTGGAGCCCCCATTGACCTATTGCTTGAGGCCGGCATCGGCTTTCTCCTCGCAAAGGTCGGCCGGATCATCCGCCGATAGCAAAATCACAGCAACGCAAACCGCCCTTGACTTGTTCAAAGCGGTTTTTTAATAGGCAACAGTTATCGAGACCTGGTTCGAAGTGCCGAGAAGGGTACCGGCCGCGTTGTAAACATTGGCTGCGAAATTGTAGTTGCCCGCGCCTAAGGAATTGACGTATTGGTAAGGGTAGGTCCGGTCTTCATCCACGGCGGCGCCGTTCTGATAGAAAATGACCTTCCCCACGAGATTGGGGTCGAAATTGTTATTGAGGCTCAAGACCACCATGGCGGGTGCGCGGTAAAAATTGGTCTGCGGCGTTATCTGAAGTATCGGGTTAAGGGTATTTAGAGCGCCGACATAAACATAAAGCGGAGCAGAGGTTAATCTTTGACTTCGGCTATCGGTCACGACGGCAGTAAATATATGGGTGCCGGCACCGACGTTCGCGGCCGTAAGACTATATGGAGCCGTCGTGTCCTGACCCAAGTGATAATCGCCGTCGAAGAAGTCTACATAAGAAACGGCATTATTGCTTACGACATTGGCTTCAAGGGGTATCGTCGCCGGCGCGGTTACCGGCTGTCCGACCGAAATGGTCGTGCGCAAAATGATCGAGAGAGCGTTTTGAACATTAGACGCCTGATACGTGAAATCGTTGTAATACCAATTGTCGAAAACTAGATAGGAGATCCTCATGTAAACAGTTCTGCCGTCGGTTGGGAGGCCGGAAACGTTGGCAAAAAGGGCATTGCCGACGTTACGGTCGAATGTTTCGCCGCTTCCTTTGCTCGCGCCCAACTGAACCCTATAGGAGCTTGCGTAGGGCACCGAATTCCACACAAAAAGCACGTTCGATGACGGCAGGGTGGAGCCGGCCGTCGGGTAAACGTAAGAAATAGAGCCGGCGGTCCCCCAAGGATTTCCACCCTGGTTGCCCGTGCCGCCGGAAAGGTTGCTTAGGTAATAGAAAAAATCACGATATGCCCAGGTATTGTTCACTCGGTACCACAGACGCAGATGCATCTTGCTGACATTGGTCGGGAAACGGTACAAACGAATGCTGGTGTTACTACCCGTCGTGTTGCTGTAGATGTCATTGCCGCCCTGCGACGTGCCGAACTGGACCCAATATTCACTCGCGCCAGAGACACTGTTCCAGGTAAATAACTGCTCGGCTACGGGAATGGTCGAGCCCGACGCCGGAGAAAGATAAGTAATGGTCGAGGAGCTTCCGCTTCCGCCACCCCCACCTCCCCCGCCAGTACCGCCACCGCCACTAACCGGCCCGTTCACAGTAAACGTACCATCTGACACATCGCAAAGAATGTAAGAGCCGGAGGCACAAACGGCCATTTTGTAGACGCCCTGAACGTACGAACCGTCGATCGTCATGCCGACCTTCCAGTTGCCAGCCACAGTTTTTATGTTGCGCTCAAGCGGGATCGGGTTTACGCCGCAATTCGCGACATCGTAACAGCCCGAAGAAATGAGATAGAGGTCATAACTGCAAGAACCGTAAAAAGTGTTGCAACCGTTCGCGGACCAGCTAAGCAGGCGCGTTTCGCCGATGCGCCAGAACTCGCCGCCGTTTGGCGAAAGCATTATGGGATAGCCGGTGCCACTTTGAACAGACGACATTTGATGAAATATCGGGTAAGGCGGCACATAACGTATCTGGGCAAACAAAACCGCCGGCAAAGCAGAAATCCCTACAAATAAGGCTGTAATAAGGCGTTTTTTCATTGTTAAGTTAACCTACAACAACTTACAGACTTAATCAAGTCAACCGCCCGAGTGTGATATAATGGTTTGAGAATCAACCCTGTTGACTATGAAAAAACCAGAGCCGAAGGTGCCTGATAAATCTTCAATAGACCTCGTCATAAACGAATTGGAGGGCTTGATCCAGCAACGTAAGTCTAAAAAAAGACAGGCCCGCCGAGATACCCTACTGCGAGAACTGGACGAGTTGTGTCGTTCCGCGCCCAATCAAAACTGCCAGCCATAGGCCAGCAGTTTTTTTCTTTTTTAATTTTTCTGAACGCTTGACGCTAAACGCTTTACGCTAACTGAGTCTCTCCGCCTTTATCACCCACTCTCCTTCTTGAGACGATGAAGATGTTCGAGTACTTTTTGGCGCGGCGAGACTTTTGGCCCTTGCCGACCGGTAAACCGGTTCTCGTGATGGCGCGTCTCCGGCCTCGTCCCTGCTTTCCTTCACCGCCGCCGTAGGGATGGTCCACTGGGTTACGGGCTGAGGCGCGGACCTTCGGCTTCTTGCCGAGCCAGCGATTGCGGCCAGCCTTGCCGATATTGATGAGCCAATTCTCTTCGTTCGAAACGGAACCAATGGAAGCCCAGCAGTCGCTCTTAACCTTTCGGATTTCGGTCGAGGGCATCTTAAGATGAGTAAAACCGGCATCCTGCGCGATGACCTGGACATAATTGCCAGCGCTTCTCGCGATCTTGGCGCCGCCCAAAACAGTCAATTCAACATTGTATACAAATGCGCCGATGGGAATTTCGCGAAGCGGCAGACGATTACCAGGCTTGATCTCGGCTTTTTCCGACGCAACGATCGTGTCACCTACTTTGACGTTCTGAGGCAGGAGCACGTAGCGGCGTTCGCCGTCCATGTAACAGACAAGGCCGATAAGGCCGGTCCTGTTCGGATCGTATTCGATGCTCTCCACCTTGGCCGGAATGTTCTTTTTGTCGTAGATAAAATCGATGTCGCGGAACTTTCTCTTGTGACCGCCGCCCTGGTAATTCATCGTGACGCGGCCGAAGGAATTGCGGCCGCCGCGCTTGTTAAGGCCCGAAGTCAATGACTTCTTCGGTCTGGCGCCATGACTCAACAGCTTCGACCAGTCTATGCCGGTCATCTGTCTCCTTGATGGTGTGAATGGTTTGTATGATTTCATAGGGTTTTTAGCGTTTAGCGTTTAGTTTTTCTCAACTATACGCTGCACGCTTGACGCTTCATTAAACTATCTCGATCTTGTCGCCCTTCTTGAGGTAAACGTAGGCTTTCCTGCCCGCATTGGTGTAACCGATACGGCCGCGGATCATCCTTTGTTTTCTTGGCACCGGCACAACCGAGACCTTGATAGGGGTGACCTTATACAGCTCCTGGATCGCGTCGGCGACTTTGCCTTTCGTTGCGCCGGAGGCAACATCAAAAACGAAAACGTTGTGACCTTCGGCCATAGTGTGCGATTTTTCAGTAATTCTAGGTCGAACGATGACCTGGGTGCCGACGTGGGTCGCAACAGACACACCCGCTTCTTTCGGAGTCTCCGCCTTCTTTGTTTTTTTGGCGCCGAATAATGCCATGTTTCAAATTTAAAATTTAAAAATCAAAATTAAAAATTACAGTTTAAAGTACAGAAAATTGAAATCATTTTGAACTCTACGTTTTCTAGTTTCCCATCTGGATAATTTTTCATCGTCATTTTGCCGTTTGATATTTAATTTGCATTACTTACCAATACGGGCGGATAAGACTTTAAACGACTCTTCCGGTGAAATGAAAGCGACGTACTTCCGAGAGAGGACGTCGACAACGTTCATATTGCGGACTTCGGCAATTTCAATGCTAGGAATGTTGCGGAAACTCCTCTTCAGGGCCTCGTCGTTTTGGGGTATCGCGAGATAAAGCGCGTTAGTTTTCTTCTTCGAGAGGGTTTCGAATCCCTTGATGGTGGCGAACGATTTGAGAACCAGGGCGGCCTGTTTCGTCTTCTTCTCGGCTAATGTGACGGAATCTATGAGCAAAACCTCACCGTCCTTAAGCTTTCTTGAAAGCAGCGACGCAAGGGCTTTCGAAGCCTCGGATTTGTTGACCTTGCGGTGGTAATTCTTGTCGTTTCTTGGTCCATGCGTTGTTCCGCCACCAACCCAGATCGGTGAGCGTATAGAACCGTGTCGGGCGCGGCCCGTACCCTTCTGTCTCCAGGGCTTCTTGCCTCCACCCGAAACCTCACCGCGAGTTTTGGCGTGAGCGACGTTGTTGCGACGGCTCATTAGCATCGAGGTCACCACCTGGTGAACCATATCAGCGTTCCACTTGACGCCAAAAAGCGATTCCGGCAGTTTGACCTTGCCGACCGATTCTCCCTTCTGATTGTAAACGGTAGAGTCCATGAAACTAAATTTCTAATTTCCAATTGGTCTAATTTATAAACAAATCCTAAATACCCATCATAATTTTTGATATTTGGTGCTTGGAATTTGTTTAGGTCAATTAAAAAATTAGGTCAATTAGGTTAATTATAAATCACTACTTTCCAATAATTTCCAACGAACTCCCTCTCGTGCCTGGCACTGCGCCTGACAACAACAAGACGTTCTGGTCGGGAAGCACCGCTTCGATATGCAAATTGTCGATGGTGATGCGGTCGCTTCCCATTCTTCCAGCCATGCGCATACCCTTCACGACCCGTCCACCGGCGCGCCCGCCGCCGCCAATAGCTCCCGGCTCACGCTCCGAATGCTTCTGGCCGTGAGTTCGGCTGCCCCCTTTGAAACCGTGTCTTTTCACACCGCCCTGGAAACCCTTGCCCTTCGATTTGCCCGAGACGCGGACTTTTTCTCCGAGTTCGAAATTGGCCACAGTTATCCGATCGCCCACTTTATACGTGCTGACATCCGCAACCCGAAATTCCTTGTAGTGGCCGAAATTGCCCAAACCCTTGGCGTGGCCCTTTTGAGCTTTGTTTATCTTGGATTCTTTGGTAAGGCCGTAGCCGACCTGGATGGCGTCATAACCATCGGTCGCTTTGGATTTGACCTGGGTAACAGTCATCGGCTCGGCAACGATCGCGGTCACCGGCACAACAGCGCCGTCCGCTTTAAAATTCTGGCTCATATTAAGTTTTTTGCCGACGATGAATTTCATCTTGGTTAACCGTTCAAAAATGAGTCTTTCGACTCATTAAATAAGTGGTCATTAAGGTAACAAAAAGCCCATAAAATGTCAAAACCTCGTCCCAAACCTCGTAACCCAACGTAACCCCAAGTTCAACAATCAATTGCAACGCTTGATCATAAGGAGACGAGGTAGGTTTCGGCGGCGAAACAGTATTGTTCGACGAAGATCTTTTTGAAGGGAATCAAGGAATTCAGTTCGTAGAAAACGAGCATCGCTTCACGGTAAGCGTTTTCGTCAACGCTGCGGTATGACAGGGGAGCGCAACCACCGGCGAGCAAAAGGGCATTCGCTATGAGCCGGGCCGTCCGTTTATTGCCGTCCTCAAAGGGTTGGGTGTAGCTCAAGCCGAGAAGCGCCACAAGCGCTTTGCCCTGGGGGCTCTGGATGCGGGAGACCGCGCGGCACAATGCGTCCACCGCCTCTTTGATCTGGTGGATGTTGTCGAGAGGTCGATAGGTCGAGCCGATCACGCCGACCGGTTTACTGCGCAAACCGTAATTGACCGCCATGTCTTTGACCAGAAGGCGGTGGACCTCCTCAAGATTCTGGCGGGTGAGCTTCGAAAACGAACCCGCCTGTTTGCGCACGAACTTGAACGCTTCCTTGTGGTTGAGAATCATCACAGCCTCGTTTCGGTCATGACCGGGGGCTTCGATGCCCCGGGCGATAAGCCGTTCGGTGTCGAGCAAAGTGTAGGTGTTGCCTTCGATGCGTGAGGATTTCCACGACAGTTCGATGATGAAGCGTTCGAGCTCTTTCTCCAGAATGGCGGGTGGGAGGTCGCGGGTGCGCAGGGCGTAAGCGCGGGTGATGGTATCAAACTGCGCGTGCTCCTCGGCTGTGAACGGATCGAACGAAAGCGCGTCAAACAGTCCGAAATTGTAACCGGTCGCACCGTGGCGCTTGTCTGGATCGGCCGCACAGTATTCGTGAGCATCGACGTCGAAAATGAGCCGGCCGTAAGCCGAGACCGAATAGGCGGTGGAGCGGCCGGAACCTAGAGTTGTCAGCGCACCAAAAGAGAGGAGTTCGGAGAGCACGCGCTTGGCCGTAACCAAGGAGATGGCATCCCCGGCAGCCGTTAAGTCTCTGTGCACGTCAGAAGAACGCGCATTCCTGCGCTTAAGAAGGATTTCAATGGTCTTGTTTTGTCTCCGGTTGAGATGAACCATGGTGGTTTCGTATCACGAATGCGAGCTAATCGTATCATAATGATACGATTAGGCAACGTTGCTCGCCTGTGCTTTGCTTTTGGAAAACGCGCGTATTCGCTTTGAGGCGAATCGCTATGCACGTTCGGCCTACTGGCCTCAGTACTTCCTCGCTCTCGCTCGGTCGCTCACACGCGGCCTGCGCAATGTTTTCCCGGGCCACAGGCTCGCTTAAATCATTCGCTCTTGATTACAAGCGCTCATGGAAATACGGGAACTGGTTTGCTCTACCCCTTCGCTTTGATTACAAAGCTCATGAAGATACGTTCGTCCTGCTGGCCTCAGTACTTCCTCGCTCCCGCTCAGTCGAAGCTCAAATTGCTCAAAAAATTGCTTCGGGCCATAATATAATTATGAAAAAAACTATTTGGGTTTCCGTTCTACTCCTTATTAGTCTCTCAGCTATATTAGTGTTTTATTACATAATAAGCCAAAATTCTAGCCCGCATTTAAGAAATATTGACTTTAATGAAAGATCTGAGAGCTACAAATATTTTGAAGGCAAAAATTATCTGTCGCAAATCGCTAACTGGCCGACTCGACCACTAATATCAACTTGGATGGTTATGGACGCAAATGATGATAGGATTTACCCGGGAATTCCAGCGGTTAAAGCAAAGTATTATGTTGCTCCCAATAAAGAAGTGATCGTAACGAATATCCCGTGCAGAGACTTAGATGATACATCGTTCATCGTTCTTGGAGCATATGGTTCCTACTCCGGTCCCATGTTGTGGAAAAGTCTTATCGGCAAAGCAGAGGTTTCGAGTAAGGCATCCATTGTTGGGCTTTCGGGAAACGACTTAAATGTAGAATTTCAGGGTGAACCTCTTAAAATTCCCATCGGAAAAGAGTTTGTTTGGGATGAAAAAGATGAAGAAAATTACACAGACCACTACGGAATCACAAATTTCGGTTCAGCTAAAATACAATGCTACCCTGATTACGGCCCAGAATATCCATGGTGAAAACACAAAAACAGCCCCCGCAGGGGCTGTTTTTGTTTAAAGTTTCGATTACAACATCTTCACATCTATGTTCACACCGGAAGGAAGCGACATGTTGGTCAAGGCTTCGATGACCTTGGCGTTCGGATTGATTATATCGATCAAGCGTCGGTGAACTCTCATCTCAAACTGTTCTCGCGCATTTTTGTAGACGAAAGACGAACGATTGACCGTATATTTCTTGATCTCGGTCGGCAAGGGAACCGGTCCAACAATCTTGGCATCGTAGCGCAAAGCGGTATCGATGATCTGTTTGACGGACGCATCGAGGACTTTGTGTTCATAGGCCCGGACGCGAATGCGGAGCTTCTGAACAACATCGGCCTTGACCGCAGGCTTCGCGGCCGTGGCACGCTTACGAGGCGCTGCTTTTTTTTCGGTTGGTTTTTCCATTTTTTCTGTTGTCGCTTTGGCTGGCACGTTTCAAATTTAAAATTAAAAAATCAAAATTAAAAATTACAGTTGAAAATACAAAATTTAAGAACAATTATCAGAAATTACATTTTGAAATTTTGCATTGTCATTTTTCATTTTGATATTTACATTTTGCATTAAGCTACTATCTTCGTTACGACGCCGGCGCCAACGGTCTTGCCGCCTTCGCGGATAGCAAAGCGCATTTTCTCCTCCATTGCAACCGGGGCCACCAATTTGACCTTAAAAGTGATGGTATCACCTGGCATGACCATTTCGGTTTTCTCAGGCAGTGTCACTTCGCCGGTAACGTCGGTCGTTCGGATGTAGAACTGAGGCTTGTAGCCGGTAAAGAATGGGGTGTGTCGGCCGCCTTCCTCTTTCTTCAGAATGTAAACCTCAGATTCGAATTCGGTGTGAGGCGTAACACTGCCGGGCCGGGACAAAACCTGACCGCGGTGCACGTCTTCCTTTTTGGTACCTCGGAGAAGGACTCCGGCGTTATCGCCGGCCATTCCTTCCTGAAGCTGCTTGTTGAACATTTCGATACCGGTAATAGTCGTCTTGGCAGTCGGAGCAAAACCGACGATCTCGACTTCATCTCCAACTTTGGTCTTCCCTCTCTCGATACGGCCTGTAACAACCGTTCCGCGTCCTTCAATCGAGAAGATGTCTTCGATCGGCATGAGGAAGGGCTTATCGACTTCGCGGACAGGCAACGGGATGTAGCTGTCGAGCGCGGTCATCAATTCTTTGACTTTCTTGGCCCATTCGTCCGTATTATCCTTGGCTTCCAAAGCTTTCAGGGCTGAACCGCGGATGACAGGGGTATTTTTTCCGTCAAAGCCGTACTTGGTCAGGAGGTCGCGAACTTCTTCCTCGACGAGGTCGATCAAGTCCTTCTCAGGCACCAGATCGCACTTGTTGAGGAAAACTATGACCTTTCGAACGCCTACCTGCCAGGCCAAGAGAATGTGCTCTCTGGTTTGTGGCATGACGCCGTCAGTCGCAGCAACGACCAAGATCGCACCGTCCATTTGGGCGGCGCCGGTGATCATGTTCTTAATGTAGTCCGCGTGTCCCGGGGCATCGATGTGAGCATAGTGCCTCTGGTCCGACTCGTATTCGACGTGCGCCAACGAGATCGTAACGATCTTTGAATCGTCGCGAACAGTGCCGCCTTTGGCGATGTCGGCGTATGACTTGTCTTTTGCAAGACCGTCACGAGCCTGCGTTGCCAAGATAGCCGTGGTTAAAGTCGTCTTGCCGTGGTCAACGTGGCCAATTGTACCAACGTTAACGTGCGGCTTCGTACGATTAAATTCTGCCATGTATAAGCGTAAAGCGTTTAGCGTGAAGCGTTTAGCCAGAAAAAATTTCTGAACGCTATACGCTATACGCTAACCGCTGTTTTAAATAACTTAATAATTAGCTTTTACCCGCCGTTCTCGAACTAAGCGACCTAGCCATTCGAGGTAGCAGAACAAAAAGCGCGCGAAATGCGATTAAACGATAATAGCAGAAGGACTAAAAGAGGTCAAACAAATAAGCCTTATCTGTTCAGTCCGCCTTTCGAAATCTATTATAGAAACGTGTTGATCAGATTAAACCCGCCCTCCTAGCGGAGGGCGGGCCTCATCATGCATTTGATCTTTAGTACGCTATTGATTGGTCTTCGATCTGCCGGCGGAATAGCCCGATACGCTAACGGTGGCTGTTGTCTCGGCCGATAACCCGGAAGAATCTTTAACTCGAAACGTCACCTTGTAAGTGCCTGGGTAGGAAAAACTGTGAGTAAAAGTCGATGTCTGTTCAGAATAAGGCATATATGCCGCCCCCGAACTCGGGCTAGCGTAGACACTGTCTCCCCAATCCACGCTATAGGAAAGCGAACCGCCTTCAGGGTCATGCGCTTTGACCATCCACTTACCCGCCTCGCCTATGGCTAGCGCAGTCGGAGCCGTCAATCCATCGAGGACTGGCGGTTTATTCGTTGTGCTTGAACCCGATATCTTGAAATACGAATCGCTCCAATCACAAACGCTCGTACCCGTCTCGCAGACTTGAATAGTATAGGCACCGTCTCCGACATAAGCGTCATATAGATCTGCCACTTGACCAACCTTCCAATAGTAAGAATGGCCGGGCCGACCGGTCGCAATTGTGTAAGGCATTCTGACCGGGCTCATTGGACATATACCAGTGGTACAGGGCGCGGAATAAGATAGGAGCGTTATATCGTAAAGACGCGATTCCGCGGCACAGCCCATCACAGCCGCGGACTCCGAGGAGTAAGCACACCCGATGGGACGGGTGTCAGTCCAATTGATCATCTGCATAGTGCCTTTTGCCCAGGTCTGGCCGCCATTTGGCGCCAACACAGTGACTGAGGCATAGGTTGAAGGTCCTGACGTGATCGAGAACAAATTATCGCTTGAGTCGCAAACCTCCGGTTTGGCAGCATTACATACCCGAACATAATATTTGCCCGACGATATTGACTCACCGCCATATTCGACCGAACTAAAATCCCCGACCTTCCAGCCGTCTGAACCTCCCGAGATGCCTTTGGCAAGGGTATACATTGGGTCCATTACCGCAAGACACCCCATATCGGGCTTGAGGTTGAAACAACCTGAAACATTACGCACCAGATATACATTCACGGCCACATTCGAGTCGGCATTCCATTTAAGGATCTGCTTTGTTCCGATTCCCCAGTTTTCGCCGCCGTTCGGGCTTTCCAGCCTGATCGAGGCCTGACTTTCTTTGGAAATTTCCAGTTTGGCGGAAGTCAGCAACCGGCTCGCTCCGTCATATACATAAACACTGTAAATCCCCGGCCAGATAGCGGGAGAAACAGTCACAGACCACTTCCCGTTCGTGACCGCGATGTTGCCGCTGCCATAAGCCTTGTCGCCTGAGGAACTCTTAAGAACGATACCCACCTGGCTAATAGATTTAGCCGTTCCGTAAATAGTCGGCGTAAGGGAATCCGTACGAGTCGGGCTCGTAATAGTTGCCCACGCCGCCGTTTTACATCCGTGAATTGAATTGATCTTCCCACGGGTCAAAGGTCCGAAATAGCCGGTCTGTATGACTCCGTACCTCGCTTGGAGCTTAACGACCGCGGCCGCCACCTCCTCGTTGAAATTATTTGTATCCGTTTTGAATTGGAGCAAACCTTCTTTGGCCAAAACCCGAAGCAACTCCGCGACTTCGTAACCTGAATCGCTTATCTTTAAATCTTTTTCAAAAGTATGACACCGGCTGGAAACGGACCCTCCCGCTTTGCCGGCTAAAACGACCTCGACCTGACTGATTGTTTCGGTATCGGCTCCGAATGAACGTAGCAGCGAAACAATTGAGCCGATCTGATCGGCTGTTAGAGTCGCCGCATATGCGTTGCCTCCCCACAGAAGAAACAGAGAGAGAAAAGCTATCGCTAAAATCTTTTTCACGTTGCTTAAATTAGCTGTTTACTTGAATTGTCGCATTAAACCTAGACTATTTCTATACTCACACGCAAAACCGGCCGGGCTAGTAGCCCGGCCGGTTAGGGTATGCTTCGCCACTCTCCTATCTGTAAAGCGCCGGGTTGATAAGCCGCAGAGCATCAAGAACACTCGCTCCTAAGCTTGATGTGGAATAAGGAGAGATTGGCCTTAAACTTGACGCCGGAATCTGTGTGCTGACACTCGCACCGTCGTCGAAGACAACTGCAAGCGTCCCGCCGGAGAAAGTTTCCGTTTCAATTTGGCCATAAAGGCTTAATGTCCGCGTGCCACTTTGAGGAATCATTTGATTATAAGCGGTATTAAGCTGCGCCCCGTCTTCCACCACTACGAGCGGGTACGGCTGTTTACCGTAAATATTATCCGAAGCGGTTGACCAGGCCTCGTAGCCGTTGTTGTGTTTGACGCTGATGGACTTGATAGTTTTTTGAGACGGCGTTGTCAGGGTCGCGCTCCAGTTCCAATCGTAGGTATTTTTGTTGCCGTAGCCGGCGCCCGGCCCGAAATTCCCCCACGCCCCCGCGCGGTCGGTGAAGGTGTTTTGGAGCGAGGCGGATAGTGTGGGTTGGCCAGTCGCCGAGGTGATGGTGAAATTCGTGTTGCTATCATCGTAAATACCCAAATCGGATGTTGAACTCTGTCCCTCACCAATTAAGCGTACTTTGTACTGCCCGGGGACAAGTTGTGATATACCAGACGAACAAGGTGTATTGGACGCGGGTGTAAATGTGAAGCTTCCATAGCTGACCGGAACCGTACCGACGCGACAGACACCCCCGTCTCCGTCTTGATATCTAACATATACTGTAATATTTCCTGTAAGAGATGACGAATTCCACCGGATAGTTTGAGATTGTCCCAATGACCAATTTTCTCCCCCATTCGGACTAAGGACGGTTATGGAAGCTGTCGGTAAAGGATGCGAATTTACAATCGCATTTTTTAATTTCCATAAGTCCGCGTTGGATACATTTCCGTTTGCATCCAAATCGAATAGCGGTTCGTATAATTCATCGCCTGTGTTTTTATACAGCCTGTTTCCAATGGCAGTGAACAGTTTATCGCGCAGTGTTATGAATCTCGCGTCATCTATTGTTGCCATTTGCTGAACAAGCAAGTAATCCGCACCTGTTATTGCTCCATTACCGTTGACATCAAAGTCAAGACAATGGGAAACAAAGCCTACGCATTTCTTTACCACCCCCGCAATATTTAGAATAATTTCTGCTTCCGTAAGCGACGGTGTGCTGACTTGTACAGTTGAGGAAGTATTGGCTACAAGTCCTTTGTCATCCGTTACCGTAAATTTCACTGTGTATGTTCCGGCCGAAGAATAACTGTGAGTGAATGTGGAAGTCTGTTGAACTGAAGGAGAAGCTACCGTACCGTTTGTAGTATATACACGCGGAACGCTATCTCCCCA
>CAZYRJ010000009.1:0-27099 GCA_964649625.1 uncultured Candidatus Saccharibacteria bacterium | reverse complement strand
GATTCCTTTTCGGAAAAAAGTTTGTTTCGTTCTTTTAGATAAGTTTCTCGGTCTATATCTTGAGCGAGATAGACATCGAGAAGTCTTTGGATTTTTTCTGAAAGCGAATAAACTTTGTTTTGTAAGTCGGCAATTGTTGCTGACGATTCGCGGTCGGCCTTTTTCTCATCCTCTTTTATCAATATTCCAAACTCTTTCACCCACGGCGAAGGCATGGCGTAATTTGAAAGAATTTCTGAAAGCTGTTCCGCCAAATCCTCCTTTCGCACACACGGCTCATCATATTACATTTGATCGTTTTGGATTTATGCGTGCAGTGATAATAGATATACTTATGGACGTTGCCATTTTTACACCTTTTTACTTTATCTTCTGCCGTGACCATTATCCTGCAAGTACCACAATGAAGAAGTCCACAAAGAGTTTTTGGTTCAATATGCGGTTAGTTGAAAAGGCATTGCAGGTGAGCGGTGAAGAATACGTGTCAGTTAATAGCCGTCGAGCATGTCTTGAATATCGTTCGGCAGCGTTTTCTTGATCTTCCGCATCTCGTTCGGATCTGTGTAGTCCTGCACGATGGCGACGATACCTTTGATCATTTCTTCGGTCGGTATGTCGTATGAAAGCGGGTCGATCTGCCGTTCGACCTCACCGACGAATTCGTCTTTATTCATTTTAAGTGGTACCTGAGACGGCTTCCAACCCTCGAAATAGAAGCCGCGGACGAGCATGGGAAGCTGCGCCCCTAACCCAGCGGCATGCTCGACCGTGAGTCTATCGCGTAGCGTTTGCAGGACAGATCGTAAAGCTACATAGGCTTGATTGCGATCCACCCACTCAAAACGGTCCTGTATCGCTTTGATCATTGTGGTTGTCTTCTGCAAAGTTGAATCAAAAGAATCGATTTGTGTTTGTGTCATGCCGCAAATATTAAACATTCTTGATTAAAAGGATATGAATAGATTCATGCCTTTTTAATCAAGAAACATTTACAATTGTTAATATATGCGAACTGAAGTACAAAATACACTAGACTGTTATCACGTCTGCACCGAGACCATTCAACACTGCTTAAAGATGGGCGGTAAGCATGTCGAACAAAAGCACCTCAACCTGATGATGGATTGCGCGAAGATTTGTCTCACTATGGCCGACTTTCTGATGCGTAATTCGGAATATTCCAAAAAACTCGGCTCCATTTGCGCCGCAATTTGCGATACATGCGCCAAAAGCTGTGAAGCGGTTGGGCTTGATGACGAAATGAAGCGCTGCATCAAAGCCTGCAAAAAATGCGCTGAGACATGTAAGGATTTATAAGTTATTACAAAGCGAATGGCAAAAGAAAACAAAAAAGATGAGAATAAAGCAGATCAATATCCCACGCGCTGGGGTGACACGCCACTTAGGGACATGTTCGACCGATTCTTAGATGACCGTACATGGATGGAACCGCTCGATTTCTTTCGTCCGCCACGAATGCTCGGCCGATTTGATCGCTCGTTCTTCCCGAGAGTCGATATGAGCGAGACGAGTACGGAAGTTAAGGTGGTTGCGGATGTGCCGGGAGTTGACCCCGACAATATCGAAATTGACGTGCGTGACAACCGTATGCGCCTGAGCGGCAAAACGGAGCGGGAGCGGGAGTCCAAGGATGATGAAAAACCCTACCGCTACGAGCGCACCTACGGATCATTCCAGAGGGAGTTTTCTCTTCCGGCAAAAGTGAAAGAAGATCAGATAAAAGCTTTCTGCAAAGATGGTGTCCTTACGGTCACCCTACCAAAGCTCGAGGAAGAGAAACGAAAGAAGATTAATATTGAGAAACAGTAAGTATGACAGCGACAAAACAACGGACTGCCTCTAAACAAAATATTAAAAAAGCTCAAGCGACATGGCGTAGCATGAGTAAGAGACAGCATAGCATTGCACAACCCGAGGGTCGAGGTCGCAAACGCCCAGGTACAGGCGGTCGCGGTAACTTCTATCGCATTGAAGTACGCCCTAAGCAGGAATTCGTGACTTTTCGCACGCAGGACGTCGGTAAACCCGGCGGTGTTGAACGCATCGCCGGTAAACGTTCAAGCGGTAGCTGGGATACGCAAACATGGCTCGTAAGCAAAGAAGACGCACATCCCGAAGGCGACAAGCTTGTTATCGATGATCTCAAGGCTCGCACCGCTCTTAAGCAAATCAGAGGAAAAATCGAGCATGTAAAAGGCGACGTATACAGTGCAATCCCGCGCCGCAACGTGCCCGAGCGCGAGAAGCCAACCCCGGCGCAACGCAGAGCGCAGCAGCGCAATATCAAGAAAGCTCAGGCTGCACGCCACAGATAGTCATGGTTCAGAACAAATGGTCAGGTTCTGTAACAAAGCGGAGCAACGCTCTCGATTTGGAAAAAGGCGTGTTTAAGCATACTGATCCCAAGAAACTAGCCGTATCGCTCAAGCGTTCGGCGGAGCAAAGCCATCGACGGAAAGGCACGCCGTATCAATCGGCGATGTCCATGCTCAACTTTTATATCAACCGCGCGGGAAAGCATTTGGCGCAAAGCCAGAAACAAAGATTGAGTCGAGCAAAGGACGAGTTACGCGCTCTGTACGACAAATAAATTACGATGTGGATACGCCAGTTATTGTTAATGACAGGACCGGATATGATCATTATCTTTGATGATGGATTGGCAACAGGAGTGTCCACACGAGCTGCAATTGAATCGGCTAAGATATTACAAAAGCCAAAGAAAATTATCTTTGCTTGCCCTGTTGGCGATCGCGATGGTGCCAACTCTGTGCGAGATCCTGTCGAGACGCTCGTCTGCGTGAGCGAAGTGAATAATTTCATGGCAATCGGATGCTGGTATCACGATTCTCCGCAAATAACTGACAAAAAGGTAATCGAATTTTTAAAAAAGCAGAACGTGAATATGAGCAAATCAAAAACACAAAATCCAATAAATAAAAAGAAATTGCTTCGTGAAGTGGATCATCTGACAACTCCCCCCAGGCTTGAGGGAAATGTTAAGAATGCAAAGATGAACCCGATAAAAAAAACTCCAAAACCAAAAACATGATTAAAAAACGTAAAGACGGATATTGCGTGCTTTCTCTAAAGCCAGAGAAATTGTCGGAGGACCGTATAAAACCAGAGAGGAGGCGCTGCAAAAGGGACAATGCCGCAACAACAGCGAGTTGACATCATCGCGCTAATTTCTGATAAAATAAAAGAATCAAAACTATGATGAGAACTCACTCACCTAACCAGGGCGGTCCGCTTGATAACTATGAACCGCTGCCCACAAATTCGAGCATGTTATTTATTTGCCCCGAATGTGGTCTTCACTATCGCGCTGAAAACACCGCAAAGAAATGCCAAGCGTGGTGCGAGGAGCATCACAGCTGCAATCTCGGTATCATAGCTTATGCGGAGGAGAATAAACCAAAGTAGAGAGCTGAGCAGGTCCATGCTGCACGTTGCCGAAGAGCTAAAAGCTTTGCACATGCCGGAAAACCTTTCTGAAGAAATCGGGAGCAAATCTTCATTCATTTTACTTTATACAAGTCTATAATTTTTACAAAGGTCAGGACAAAGAAGAACCGGCTAAATCATTTCCAACGATATGTTATTCGAATTTTCCAACGATATGTTATTCGAATTTCGCCAATATAATGAAATAGCCCTATTGATCATGCGTTTAGTCATAGCGGCAATTTTTATTTACCATGCTCTGCCTAAACTGAAAAACCCATCTTCCATGGGTCAAGCGATGGGTATGCCCTCCGGCATGATTTTCACGCTGGGGCTCGTAGAATTTTTGTCTTCCATTGGCATGATTCTCGGATTTTATATTCAGGTCGCAGCATTTCTGCTCGCCATGGTTATGGTTGGTGCTATTTACTTTAAATTATTCAAATGGAGCGTACCGTTTTCAGCCCATGACAAAACCGGCTGGGAATTTGACCTCATCCTTTTAACGGCTAATCTTTTTATTTTAACAAAAGGTGGCGGGTCAATTGGGTTTTGAAGCCAAGTGATCGCTATTTATCATGTCAATAATTAGACCCGACCAGGTGAAGTCGTGAGCGCCGTAGCCTTCTCCGGTAAAAGGGTTGTAGTATTCCCTAAAACCGCTTTTTTCTATTAGTGCCCTTATTGTTTGATGCAGTTTTTCAGCCTTTTCTATTAAGCCACATTGTTTTAAGCAACGGTGCATTAGCCAATTGCCGACAACCCAGGTTGGTCCCCGCCATAACCATCGGGAACCAAGCGGATCAAACGAAAGTTCATGTTTAGCCACTGAAGGAATAGGGTATGGCAAATCAAATTCTTCCTTATTGAATAAGTGTTTTTTAAAAACAGCGGTTGAAATTTCGGGTGGTATTGCCTCAAGCATGCACGGCAGAAAAATCGAAAAAGTCTTAACAGGAAGTTTTTGATTTTTCCGTCCAACGGTATCATAAAATGCATAATCGTTTTTATCATACATCTGTTCAAAAATGCTTTTGCCGATGAATTTTGCCCTATCAGAATAATATGTGTTGCCGTCCGTATCACCGCCCAAACTGCAAATTTTCGACATGGCTTCCAAGTCCAAAGCATAAACGGTATTTACAAGGACGTCTTTTACGTAAAAATGTTCTGACTTTAATATTCTTTTCAAATCATAGCCGTACATAAAATTCCGCCAATCGTGCCAACGGGCTTTTATACCTAATAACCAGTCTCCTTTTCCTTTAACGCCAATGACCGGATCGTAACTCGGTTTAGAGTCCAGGCCGGACTCATAAGGTGTAATGATTACGATTAGACCATCCGTATCCGGCGCGCGGTTCTGAATCAACCAGTTATGATATTTCTTAAGTTTAGGCAGCATTTCATTTAAAAAAATAATATCATTAGTTTCGCTGTAGATTCGTAAAATTGCTTGAGCTACAAATGAGGGTTGAATAAGCGCACTCATGTGAGGCCTAAGGCGCCCTAACGTCGGTCTCGCTTGTGTGATATCGAAAATGTGGACCGGCAATGTTTGTTTCCAAAAAATCATGTGGCCGACAAAGCCATTTTCCTCCTGCATGGCGAATAAACTGATCATGTTGCGCTTAGCTAATTCATATTCGCCTAAAGCGCAAAGAATAAAGACATGAAAACATGTGTCCCAAAACCACTGAAATGGATAGTTATCCGGTGCAGGCATAACATAGCAGTACTCTTTATTTAAAAGCTTCGAAAAACCCCGGCTGATATTTCGATACATTAATTCTCTGACTTTTTCGAACAACTCTTTATCTCTCATAAGATTATTTCCAAATAGACAAAATAATTGCCGCTATAATAAGCGCCAAGATAAGAAGGACGGCAACGCTCAAACCTAAAAGGGTTTGATCGGTAGCGACCCAAACTTTCTTATCTATAGCTTCGTTATCGAATCTGCCGTGCGCGCCAAAATTGCCATTGACGGTTTGATACAAATTCGAGGCTTGGTTCGGATCTTTTCGCTCTTGTGTTTGCTGGGACATATAACCGATCCGGCCCAGATATCTATCCAGTATTCCGGGTATAAATTTATTGGCCCAGACGGCTTTAATGGCCGGCCAAGCCACAATGTATTCCCGTCGCGGATTATACGCAGCATGAAAAATCGCTCTCGCGGCAACTTCCGGTTGGAAAATCGGGGGAACGGGTTTGGCTTTATAAGGTAGAGTTGATTTGACCCAATCAAATTGAGGTGTGTTGTGTGCAGGTAGCTGGACCATACTAACTTTGACGTTGCTTTTATCATGGGCCAATTCGGAGAGCAGAGATTCGTGGAATCCTTCTGCAGCATGTTTGGCCGCACAATATGCCGCCTGGAGCGGAATGCCTCTGTAAGCCAAAGCCGACCCTACTTGCACAATAACGCCACGATTACGCGGCAACATTCTTTTTAGCGCAGCCATTGTTCCATGGACTACGCCTAAATAGGTAACATCGGTCACCCGATGAAATTCTTCAACCTGCATTTCTCGGATCGGAGAAAATACTGAAACCATGGCATTATTAATCCAAATATCAATTGGGCCGAAAAGTTTCTCGGTTTTTGCCGCGGCCTCATCAATCGACGGGTAATTGGCGACATCAGCTGATACTATTAAACATTCACAGCCTAACATTTCTACTTCTTCTTTCACTTTTTTAAGACGGTCCATATTTCTTGAAATCAAGGTCAGTTGAACGCCCGCCTTGGCAAATAGAAGCGCGGTCGCTCTGCCGATACCGGCTGAAGCGCCCGTGATAACGACAGTTTTTTTAAAAAGTTCATCCTTTGTTAATTTGCCGCTCATAATATTGTTTATGTCATCATATGTGGGAAGGGATGGACATATTATGAATACTCAAGGATTTGATAATAAAGATGAAGCCTATGGCAGAACTGGGGCCCCCTTAAGGGCTTATGCTTTTTTGACATTCTTATTTATAATTATTGCCATTGGGTTCTTTTGGCTGACATTTCGGCTCGGTATAGATCCGAGTAAGCGTATTAGCTTACTCGACATGCTAATCCTGGGAATCGCCGTTCATAAAATCTCGTGGTTAATAACTAAAGACGTCGTTACCAGTTTTATTCGGGCGCCTTTCGTTAAATTTATTGGCTGGTCGACTCCGGGAGCCTCGGTCAATGAGACCGCGCGAGGTAGTGGTTTAAAGCGGGCAATCGGAGAATTCATGACCTGTCCTTGGTGCGCAGGGCAGTGGGTGGCGTTATTTGTCGTAATTAGCTTTATTTTCTGGCCGACTGTAACCGTAACGCTGGCAATTATCTTTAATGTTTTAATGCTCTCAGACTTTCTTCAGATAATTTATGCAATATTAGCCATAAGGATGCAGTCGAATTCTCATCATCACAATTAATAGTATGTATTTAAAAAATTGAAATGCCCAATATGCAATATGGAAGTTAGCGATATGGAACAGCATAAGAAAGAGGCTCATAAAAATGAAAAGGCAAGTGAAAAATGCTCAATATGCAATATGGAAGTCAGTAATATGGAAGAGCATAAAAAAGAAGCCCATCCGGAACAGGCATAAGCCATATCTATAACTGGCAGCAACTGGAAGCGCACCCAGAGAACACTCAGATGTAGTTTTTAAGCTCTACGAGATAACAAGAACGAAATAGTAAAATAACAAACGATGAAGTTAAATACGCCCTTAGAAATGAATGCAGAAACCAGCGAAAGGTGAAAAAAACCTCCTTTGGGTTTAGAAGTTGTGTTTATGTATTTTCTAAAAATCGTTCCCCTTCTTTAATCAGTATTCTGCTTTTTAGACAACCGAGCAAACCCCTTTATCGACATCTTTACCCTCACGTAAGATATACTTCCCGTAATTTCTAATATCAATATCAGCAACCGCAATCTTTTCTTTATTACCCAAAAGTATTTGCTGAAACTTGTTACTTCGACCAACTTCCTCCTTGATCTTTTTGTTCATACCGGTTTCGTCTATATCTCTTTTATTCATCAATTCCTCGAACTGCTTAAGTCCTCGAATCACACTACCGCTTTTTAATTTCTTAAACTTCTCGTCTGCACTTATTTCTGATCCGCACAAACCACAAGTCATCAGTTTAGTAAATGCAAACTCCTTATTCTCCACTCTCACAAATTGAGCCTTAACTTGCTGCTGAACCATATCAAATAGTTCTTTGATAATCAGTGGTGTGTGTTTTTGGTGTATACCAGTTACCGCTTTTGACCCTGATATTCACATACTCCGTAATAAAAAGAGTTCTGCAAAATCAAATAGATATTGCTGAGCGTTAGCCCTTTATTGCCTGTAACGCTCTTGAAATTTAGATCAAACTTAAGCCAACTGAATACTTTTTGACCACCCCATTTTCATAAGCCACTTGTTCAAACACTTTTTGATTATTGGTCCCCTTTCAGGATCAATTATCGCTTGGCACTTCCGATCCATATGTCGTTCGTTAAGATACCTGACTGTGGTTGTCGAGCTTGGCTTGAGAACATAGAATCATTAGCAAAAACTTTTCGTTCGGAGAATTTCTGAAAAGTTGTCCGAAGGTACGAATCTCAATCAATACTTTTGATCCATTAGGTCGACAACACTTCCTAAATCTCCAGCATTTCGGCTTAGTCGATCTGGGCCCATGTGAGAATGCCGTAATATTACGGCAGCAGGAAGATAGTCGGACTATTAACACATACAGCTGACCTTTGGTAATTGTCGCCTGGATGAGCCGTTTTTCGTAAGAGGACAGTCGGACTGTTAACACCACAATTTGCAGACTTCAGACCGGACGAATTAGCGGTTTACATCGAAACGAACAAAAGTCAGCACCACCAAGACATATTGGGCTATTGCACATCTACTTTATAAAAAGTAGAGATTTCCGATGATGCCTATTGGAAACCGTAAAAAGCGCGGAAGCTTCTTGCTTCCGCGCGATATCACTCAAACTCAGCCGTTCCGCTCGCCCTTTAAAAGTATGGCGAGAAGATCGATCGCCGAGGCGGCCGTTCGTATGCACGTGGTGCAGGCGTGACTGACGGCTCGGGCGGCGGCGGAGTCGGTGCGGCTGGCGGTTCCGGTATTTGGCCGTAAGTACGGCCTTTACAGCGGATTTTCGTGGCATAGCGGCTTTGACCGCCTGGGTTATGCATGCGCGAGTTTCTTGCCGCCGTCTTAGTTTCCATCTGCGCCCGTCTGCGCGCTTCGCGATTCTTTAGACTCATAAATAACCTTTCTTTGGTTGTACGGTCCAGAATTAAACTAACAGAACCGTTATTTTTCTTCAAGTCAGTCGAATTAGCATAAATGAATTTCGATTTAGGCCGGAGTATTTTTCCTGGGTTATAATGACTAAGTGACCAAATCGGAGGCGACGAGTCTAATAAATACATACGGCAAATCCTGGGTCGCTCAAGACCCAGATTTGATCGTGTCAATATTTACGGCGGAGGTTACTTGCGACGACCCCTGCGAGCCATTGAACGTGGGCCGAGAGGCTGTCCGGTCTTATTGGCAGAAAAAAGTGGTTGGAGAGCAGTCCGATATTAGTTTTGATCTGAAGAATGTTTGGGTTGACGGTGATAATGTCATAGCCGAATGGCACGCAGAATTTACCGACACAAAAAGAAACTTACGGATAAAAATGGATGAGGTCGCCATCTTCGGCGTCAGGGGAGACAAGTTCGGCTCAATTCGTGAATATTATAAAACAACCAAGACTTCTTTATAACCGTTCCGCAATGAAATGATATCGCGCTCGCAATTCCGAAAAGCGGGCCATCGCAAAGACCATCATGTGGCGCACATTGGCCACACTCATCACAGGAATGGTGGCCTATATTTACACCGGAGAATTCGAGGAAGCGAGCAAATAACAATTACGGCAGCGGTTATTTTAACCGCGGCATATTATTTCCATGAGATGTTTTGGCAGCGCATGAGGAAGTTGAAAAAGCGCTGAGTAGTAGTTTCCGCTATGACCGTATAAACTACTAAGGTGTATATGAAGCTGACATTGGAAGATCTGGCTTACGATGATTTTTTCGAGTCTAATCGCAAGAAATTAAAGTTGGACGGTTTTGGCGTGGCCCGCGTCCTCGCCGAATACAGGGGCTCGTATAAAATCCGAAACGAAAAAGGCGAATATTCGGCAAAAATAACGGGCAAGCAGATGCAGAGCGCTTCCTCGCGCGAGGATTACCCGGCTGTCGGCGATTGGGTGGCGATGACGGACTTGGACGGCAAACACGCGACGATACATGGCATTTTGCCGAGAAGGACGATAATAAAGAGAAAACGCGACGACAGAAGCCGGACGGGCGAGAAAACCGAGATACAGGTCATAGCCGCGAATATCGATGTCGCATTTATCGTAGAATCTATCGACCGAGATTTTAGCCTCAACCGTTTTGAGAGATATTTAGCATTGGCGAAAGACGGTGGAGTAACGCCGGTTTTGGTACTAAACAAAATAGACTTGCTCACTCCGAAAGAGCTCGAGGCAAAATTGGCCGAGCTCAAAAACCGGTTCAACGGCATAGAGGTTATTCCAACGAGTGCCGTAAGCGATGAGGTCCTCGAGGTGTTACGGGCGCATATCCAAAAAGGGAAAACATATTGTTTCCTCGGTTCTTCGGGCGTTGGAAAGTCGTCGCTGATAAACAAATTGATTCGGCAGGAAACGATAAAAACCGGCGGCATCGGCTCGGGCGATGGCAGAGGCAAGCACACAACAACTGCGAGAGAAATGTATTTTATGGATAATGGCGGGATCGTTATCGACAACCCAGGAATGCGGCAGGTCGGACTGACGGATGCCGAGGCGGGGATCAGCGAATCATTCGACGAAATAATCTCGTTGTCCGAACAATGCGAATTCCGAGATTGCACTCACACGCACGAGCCCGACTGCGCGGTGTTGACGGCATTGAATTCCGGCAAGCTCGATCCGGAACAATATTCGAACTATACCAATCTCAAAAAGGAAGCCGTGCATTTCGAAATGACAGAACTCGAAAGAAAGCAGAAGGACCGGCGATTTGGGCAAATGGTGAAGAAAGCTATTCACATTAAGAAACGCATTTAGAAGTGACCGATGATGTCATTGAAATGTTCTATAGAATATGACGAAAATCCTGCCGATTTTAAAACCCAGCATGCCGCCGGAACTTCGGAAGCTTCTTGTGGCCGAACCTAAGGCGAAGGCCAAATGGGAGAGCCTTACGCCCATAGGACGTCGCGACTTCATTAGCTGGATTGAGTCGGCCAAACAGCCGGAAACTCGAAGACGCAGGATAGAGAGCGCCCCGTCCAGGCTGGCTTCGGGTAAGCGCCGCCCTTGCTGTTACGCGCTTGTACCGATGAACTTGTATAAAGCCCTAGCGATCGTTTCCAAGGCCAAAGCCGAGTGGAAAAAACTCGATCCGGATGAGCGCCGCGACTTTACCGACTGGATCAACAAAGCCGAAGGCTCGGATATGCGCGCCAAGAGAATAAACAAAACATGCAAGATGCTCTCGTTGAGGAAGAAACCCTATTAACGTCAAGTGGAATTTGGTAGATGGCGGATTTTTCTGAATAACATCCGTGGGTGATTTTGGTTATAAACTTCATAACGATTGACACACTAGGGGCTTGGCCGCAAAATCAGAATAGAACTCAGCAATTCCACACTCTGAAAGGCTGAAAGGAACGGCAATGAATACCTATTTTAGGGAAAGTTGCCGAGCCATCGCGCAATTTACCCTTTTACTCCTGCTCGTTGTCACGAGCCAAACACATGGGGAAGAGCCCGTCGGTAAAACTTTTTCAAGGGAAACCTTGATACGCATCACGCCGCATAGGGAGGGAGGCATTACGCGGCTCTTCGTCGAGAATGTTCAGCATGCTGACGTGACGGTTTCCATCGAAATGCTGCTGACCAATCTCATCTCTGATGTGGCTCTGCCCGATACCATAACGCTAACTGGCCAACAGAAGCGTGCCTGGTTCACCATGACCCCGATAGACGCGACGCGAGGTTGGAGCTGGACATACACCTACTTCTCGACCTTCGGCAGCACCACTGCCAAACACGACGACCATGTTTACTCGTTGCCTTACGGTCCCGGCAGATCATACCGCGTCAGCCAGGGTAACAATGGTCACTATAGCCACTTTGGGGCGGACCAGTTCGCGACCGATTGGCGGATGCCTTTGGGCACTCCGGTTCATGCCGCTCGAGGCGGCACAGTTGTCGGCATCAAGACTGATTCCGACAAAGGGGGAGATGATCCGAAATATGATTGGGACGCCAACTATGTTCTCATCAAACACTCGGATGGAACTTTGGGCCAGTACGTCCACCTCATGAAGGGGGATTCCTTCCTAAAGGTTGGTGACCGCGTCGAAGAAGGCGATCTTATCGGCCTCTCGGGCAATACCGGTCACTCGACCGGTCCGCATCTTCATTTCGCCGTGTTCAAAGCGCGTGACGGGAAACAAAGGGAAACCCTGCCAATTCGTTTCAAGACGGCGGACAGTAACGCTGTCGTACTCGAAGAAGGCAAGGCCTATAAACGGCCGCCGGTTTCGACTCGCGGTCAACTGGTGTTGAAATAGCCGACGCGCGAATTGAGGCTGGCTCCTAACATGACTGCTGAACCGATCAGGTTCAGCAGTTTTTCATTAGGTTGACATGGTACTGTCTGAGTGTTAATTTCGTATTCGGAAATCGCGGTCAACTTCAAACCGGAGGTATCTATCAAAACCAAAACGCTGTGGACTCTAGCATTACTCACGCTTGTCTGTTTCGTCTTCGTCGGGTGCGCCCATCCAAATCCCCTGAAAGGCCATGGCCACGGACCTCAGTCGGTGGCGGGCTTCTTTGGAGGGATTTTGCACGGATTCACATTCGTTTTTTCGCTCATCGGCTCGCTTTTCAGTTCGAAGTTCACGATGTACGAAGTCTATAATACGGGTTTCCCGTACAATTTCGGATTCGTCCTCGGGCAGTTGCTGTTCCTTGGTGCGGCCGCGAGTGACACTGAAAGCGGCGGTGGCGGGGGAGGTCCCTGTTCCGAAAGAGGTGCGCCCCCGCCAGAAACGTCGCTGAAGAAGCCGGTTCCGCGAAATCGTTTAAGATTCGGCGGTCGCCTGCGTCTGAGCCGAAACCGGTCGATTTGGAATTAAGTGCCACTGGCAGAGCCTACACTCGTAGGCTCTTTTTTGTTTGCATTCGAGAGGGAGGGTGATAGCATGATTTACATCACCTCCAAGCTCATGCGCACTATAAAAACAATCCGAGAGGAAGATACGGGTTCAAACAACGAAGTAACGGCTGCGTACAAAGAACGCGTGGCCGCCAGAGCCGTTGTTTTTGACGACGCCGGTCAGGTTGCCTTACTGCACGCCTCGAAAAAGCACTTTCACAAATTACCGGGAGGGGGAGTCGAAGCCGGAGAAAGTATCGAGGCGGCACTTGAGCGAGAATTACTTGAGGAGATAGGATGCGCTGTAACTAATGTCAGAGAGTTAGGTATCGTTGAAGAGTTCCGGAACAAGTTTAATCTTCGACAGCTCTCACACTGCTTCTTGGCAGATCTTGCCGGGTCCAAAGGTTCACCTGATTTAGAAGAGGACGAGATAGCGGATGGCTTCGAGACCGTATGGCTTGATTTGGACGAGGCTATCGGGATCTTGGAAAAGGAAACCGATATTGAAGATTACGAAGGCAGGTTCATCCGGATCAGGGATCTCTTTATACTTAAAGAGGTAAAAGCCCGGTTGTATGAAAAATAGAAACAAAAAATCGATCGAGATATACGCTGAAATAGCCGAAAGAATTTTGACGAACGAGCTTAGCCCCGCCTTCATATCTTTTGCCTCAATAAGGAAAATAATCAACTTGAATGAAAATACTCAACAGATTCTTTCAGAACGCAAATAAAAAGGAGGCCATTTCATGGGCGTTTTATGATTTTGCCAATTCTGCCTATACAGTTCTCATTTTAAGTTTTGTTTTTCCAATTTACTTCAAAGAGCTAGTTGCCGGTGTTGAAAAAGGCGACTTTTATTGGGGTTTGCTTGTCAGTATCTCAATACTTCTCGGAGGTGTACTGGCGCCCGTGGTAGGCGCGATAGCAGATTTCGATTCACGAAAGAAAGTAAAATTTGTCACGTTTGCGGTTGTTTCAATGGCGGGCACTGCGTTGCTGTATTTTACTGGCTCAAATAAACTGCTCATCACGTCGGCGATCTTTATTCTTGCAAATACTTCTTTTGAACTTGCACAAACCCTGTACGACTCTTTTCTCGCGCGTGTCTCGACGAAAGAAACTGTGGGCAGAATATCAGGCCTTGCTTGGGGGCTAGGATATATTGGCGGTGTCGCGGCCATCTTGCTTTTAAAGCCATTGTTCGAGAACGGATATTCCGGGGATTTTGAATTCGGATACAAGCTGGTGTTTCCCTTGACTGCGCTGTTCTTTTTCCTATTTGCATTCCCGTCGTTCTTATTTGTCAAAGACGGTTCTTTAGGTAAGAGCAGTCAATCGCTTTGGGCTCTGATAAGACATGGTGTACAGAGCGTGATCGGGACCATTAGAAATTTGAAGCAACACAAAGACATCGGATGGTTCTTGGTGGGTTTTTATTTTATAAACGACGCTTTGGTAACCATATTTTCATTCACTCCTATTTATGCCCGATCTACTTTCGGAATGGACTTCAAAGAGATCCTAACGCTTCTCTTGATCGTTCAGGTCGCCGCTTTCCCGGCGGCAACGCTTTTCGGTTTGCTGAGCGACAAAAAGGGTTCAAGGAAGATACTCTTGTTCACTATAGCGACGTGGGCTCTGATTGTGGCGCTGCTAGCCGTCGCGACAACAAAAACCATGTTTTATATACTGGCTCTTATGACCGCTCTGGTTATTGGTTCTAGCCAGGCGATAGCACGTTCTTGGTTGAGCAAACTGGTTCCAGAGGAAAAGAGATTTGAGTTTTTTGGTTTTAACGGTTTTGCGAGCAAGATAGCGGCAACTACCGGCCCTGTTCTATTTGGTGCGATCTCTGTTGCAACAGGAAATCAGCGGTGGGCAATGGCGGCGCTGATACCGTTTTTCGTCATCGCTTTTGTGATTTTTTATAGAATTAAAGAAGTGCCAGCCGGATCATTTCCTAGGCTGCCTGCTTCACAGCGTTTATGAATAACAAAAATAAAAAAGCGATCGAGATATACGATGAAATAGCCGAGGAATACGCCAAGAATTTTGACGGTTTCGCTTCGGAATCCGACCTGTTATACCTCAACGCATTTTTGTCTCACCTTGAACCACACTCGCATGTCGTTGATCTCGGCTGCGGCACCGGCTTTTCGGCAGGGTATTTCGGCAAGAAGGGTATGACTGTTGAGGGGGTCGGCCTGTCCAAAGGTATAATCGCGGTGGCCAAAAGAAATCATCCGAAGATCAAGTTTTCCGTAGCGGATATGCGGGAATACCGACCGGAAAGACCGGCTGACGCCAGGCGGATTTCGAGATGACTTTACTGCAGATCAAATCGTATCTAAAGCCGGGCGGCGTGCTCGGACTTGTGGTCCAGGAAGGCCAAGGGGAAGTCGAACAGCCCGAACTTTTGGTGCCGAATAAATCCATTTATATTCATCTCTACAACGAAGTGCTTCTCAGGAGGATACTGGAGCAGGCTGGTTTTGAAGTCATTGCTTTGGACCGTAAACGGCCGGTTCAAGGAAAAGAATTTCCATTCGACAAGCTGCTCATGATCGCCAAATTGCCAAATTAGATCTGTATACGATTTGATAAAATTGATAGTAAATCAGGAGGTGGTCACTTCAGGATCGATGTGATAATGTTGTGGCAGCTATGGCCGACGAGCAAAAACACATTGAAAGGTGTCAAAAAGGGGAGCGAGATGCCTGCGGCAAGCTGTATGATTTTTATGTGCAGAAGATTTACAGTTTCGTTTACTACAAAGTTTTCAGCAAAGAAACAGCCGAAGATATCCTAAGCGACGTTTTTTTCAAGGCTTTCGAGCGCATCAATTCTTATGACCAGGCGAAAGGACCGTTTTCGGCCTGGCTTTACACTATTGCGAGGAACGCGGTTATCGACCATTACCGTACGGTCAAACGCTCGGATGATATCGAGGACTATTTCGACCTCGGTGAAGATGACCGGACCGTCGAAGCTCTGGACGCCAAGGAGACGCTCAGCAAAGTCTCCGAATATTTGAAGACTTTATCGCCGAAACAGCGCGAGGTTGTAACTCTCCGGGTCTGGCAGGAACTGCCCTACAAGGAGATTGCCCTCATAATCGGCGGAACGGAAGCGAGCGCCAAGATGGCTTTCTCAAGAGCGGTCAAAGACATAAAAGAGAAATTCGGTCCGGCCGCGCTAGCTTTACTTCTAATCTGCCGTTTACCCTAGTGGTTTGGAGATGCGATATAGTTACATGCCTATGGTTTACTCGTACTACATATGATGAACAACGATACGGAAAAAATAATACGGGAACTTTACGAGATCGATCCGTCACTTAAGGACGTCGGTGATATTCGCGGTATAGTAGCGGCACTTTTGGAGTCCCGTCCGCAGGTCAAATTGGATGAGAACTTTGTTCAAAAATTGCGGGCTCAGATTATGAGCCAGGTGGCCGTCTCCGGCAGGAAAGTCGGACATAATTTCAATTGGTGGATGGTCCATCTCGCGCCCATCGGGGCTATCGCCGTTCTTTTCCTCCTTATCGGTCCATTTGGCAATCCTGAAGTTATCCCAGGTCAGGCGCCCGATCTGTATAGGACGATGGAATCGGCTCCGGCCTCCGGCGCGCCCGCGCCGTCCTTAATGACTAATCGTGCGAGCCCGGGAATAGATGTGGTAACGCAAAAGCCGGGCAATGTTGTTATCATCACTTCCGTGACCTGGGGCAGTCCTTCCTATGTAGCTATTCATGCGGATAGAGACGGCGAACCCGGCGAGATCATCGGAAAAAGCGATCCATTGCCTACTGGCAGGATCGAAACTGTGCGGATCGAATTGTCCCGCCGGATGGAAGACGGAAAGACTTATCACGCGGTGCTCTATCCGGAAGCCGGCGCCAAACCCGTAGGGAATGGCGGCACAGCGGCTAACGATGCCGGAAAACCGTACAGTGTGCCATTTACCGTCTCGGAAGACGCGGCGTTTCCCGATCGATAATCTCCGTTACTTCTTGTGAAAAAGCGCGTAGTAGAGGTATCCAACTCTATTTTGTTTTGGATTTATCAGCTAGGTTTTTATTAGCCGAACGAACCGAGGGCTTGGAGTCTGCCGGCCAACATCGGTGAAGCTCTGGCGATCCGTTCGCTCATGCCGAGAGACATTCAGGACTTCGTCGGAGTAAATCCTGAAGTCGGTCATGCCTGCATGGCCGGAGTTAATTACCCCGCGGAGCTCGGATTGGCGGCGGCACTCGGATCTCTGTTCCATGTCCTTCTGAACGGCGCTCCTGAATATCCCATGTTGGATGTGGACGGCGCCTTCGGCGACTTCAATATGGAGTTGGCCCTCGAAACGGTCTACACCCTGAAAGAGATTGGGTGGGGTGGAGTTGTCGGGATCGATGTTCAACCCCTTTTCACGGACAGGGAAGACCAGCAGGCAGTGACCGTCGAACGAAGTATCCGCAACCTCAGAAGATGCCTGGTTGCCTCGGAGCAGATCGACAAGCCCGTGCTTGATGCATTGCGTACCCAGGGCGACATGGCCGGCATCGCCGAGTTGTCACCACAGCCTTAGTCGGTTCAGGTGGCTGGACCAAAAAGAATAACCAATAAGACAGAGTCTACCCCCTTGTTTTTTATACACACTGATTTGATCTCCACTTGAATTTCAAAGTGAAGTACAGTATGAGGCACAACAAATCGGTTCGCCGGCCATTTTTGACGGCAGAAAAAGTTAGACCTTGGTTGGAGAGCTGATTTGTTTACCCTTCCAACAACCTTAGGCATTTTTATATCCGAAATTACGCCGCAAGAATTGCCGGCTCGCTTTTGTTCGATAGTAGCGATTCTATCTCAGCGATCCGGACCGGTTTAGTTAGATGGTGGTCGAATCCGGATTGGCGCGCTTTGTCTTTGTCCGACTCCTGGCCATATCCGGTAACGGCTATCAAAAGAGGAGAGTCTCGATACTCTTTTCGGATCTGCTTAGCCACTTCGTATCCGTCCATACCAGGCATGCCGATATCGAGGAGCACGACGTCTGGCCTGTTAAGACGAAGTTCTTCGAGCGCGTAATTGCCTTCAAAGGCAACCGATACCTGGTGGCCTTTTCGCTCAAGGATACGTACCAATCCGATAGCTGCCTGCTTGTTGTCATCGATTACCAGTATCTTTTTCGCCGCAGGTTTGTTTGCTTGTTCCCGATCATTCATTTTGGCAGACGATGACGGCACAGAAGGTGGCGCATTTACGACCATCACGGGCGGGAATTCGACCATGAAGATACTGCCGAGATTCTGCCCTGGACTTTCGGCGCGGATCCGGCCGCCGTGAAGTTCGACGAGTCTTTTTGTAAGCGATAAACCGATGCCGAGTCCGGCCGTGCGATTGAAGTTGTATTTTACCTGGACGAACGGGTCGAAAATTTTCTCGAGCATCTCAGGCACTATTCCGACGCCGTTGTCTTTGACCCAGATTTTCAGTTTGCCACCCGCGACTTCAGCTTTGAGAACAATAGAGCCGCCAATGTCCGTGTATTTGGCGGCGTTTGTGAGGATATTCACGAGAATTTGCTCTATTCGGACAGGGTCAGCCTCGATCCATATATCTTGTTCCGGCAGAAGCACATTAAGAGTATGGCGGCGCATCTTGTAGATGCCGTTCACTGTTCGAATGGAACGGCCTATCACGTTCTTAAGACTTATCGTTTCTTTGCCGAGCTGAAACTTATTTTGGGTGATGCGGGAAATGTCGAGAAGGTCGTTCAAGAGGTGGGCCAATGTGCTGTTGTGCGATTCGGCGATATCTATTATCTCGATGAACTCCCGATTATGCGTTTCTTCCGATCGCATCCGGAGCAACTCAAGGGAACTGACGACCGGCGCCAAAGGGTTCCGAAGCTCATGGGCGAGCGTTGCCAAAAATTCGTTCTTTGTGCGGTCCGCTTCTTCCAATGTTTTATTGATCAGTTCCAGCTCTACCGCTTTTTGTTTAGCCATCTTTTCATTGACGCGTCTTTCCTCAACAAGTGCGGTCAGTATATAGAAGAACGGAGCAAAGAGTACGATAAAAAGCTCATCAGCAAAAAGCTGTTCGTTGAGCGGGGTACTGGTCGGCTCCGCAATGATGCTTCCAGCCATGCCGAAGAACGCGACTAGAGCGACGCCCTGTGCCATGATCCGCGGCGACATTCGAAGGCCAACCCAGAACATCGATCCGAACAAAAAATATAGCACCAGAAATATGTTGGCCCGAGGCAGATCCGTCCAAAAAGTTAAATACACAGCTGTAATCAAGAGGCCGAGGGCGGCCGCGACTTCCCAATGTTTTCTCTTTATCTGTATCGGCGGAGTCCGGAACATTGTTGTTATGAGGGGAGTAAAGACCATGACGCTGAATATTCCTCCGGCCCAGGCGCGGCTTAAGGATTCCCAGAAGGGAATTTGAAGTGTTCCGGTAAACACTTTTGCCGATGTTGTCAGCATCGGACCGATGATAGGGGTAAAAAGAGCGACGCCTATCAGGATGAGAGCACAGCGGGTCATGGCCAGGTTACCCAAAAATCTAAACCGTTTAAGGAGGTATGCTCCGAGAATTATCTGGGCAGGATAACCGATAGCGGCTGTGATAGGCACGACCCATGGGTAACCGGCTGGGCTTGTCCAAATGCTGATGAACCAAGCCAAAGCTGAGGCGATGGCCATCCTGTAACCGAATAAGTAGGTGAAAGCCAAGCCGATCCCGACAGGGCTCAAAATGACAGTTGGACTGGTGTTGTAGCTGTAAAATATGTATTGGTTGAGCTTTAGAACGCCGAGAATAAGGGCGAAAGCTAGAGCTATCGGAAGGACATGTTTTCGTAAATAGGCCACTTTTATATAGGCTATGTACACTTCCATCTGTGCTTGTTACTTTAAACCCAAATCATGAAAAAAACATGAATTTCAAAAAGGCTTATAATTTAAGGCTATTATGATAAAAACCTTAAGTTGTGATAAAATTTGCATTCATTAATACTCTAATTCTTTTGTATGAAAAAACTTCTCGCCGTTCTTATTGTTCTAATCGTCATCGCCGGTATTTATGGCGGAATAACATTCAACCGGTTCATCGGCGCTAATGAGGCGGTTAATAACCAGTGGGCTCAAGTAGAGACCCAATATCAGCGCCGATTCGACCTTATTCCGAACTTGGTGGAGTCCGTAAAGGGCATAATGAAGCAAGAGCAGGCGGTTTTCACAGCTATCGCCGAGGCTCGGACGAAATATGCCGGTGCGACCACGATCGACGCAAAGGCGGCCGCTGCCGGAGAAGTCGAGAGCGCTCTCGGTCGGTTGCTTGTCATTACTGAGAACTATCCCGAACTCAAGTCTTCGGAGCAGGTTCAAACGCTCATGTCTCAGCTTGAAGGGACGGAAAACCGAGTGAGCGTCGAGCGGAAGCGCTTCAATAACGAAGTGCGTTCATACAATCTCATGGTCAAGACTTTTCCTAAATCACTTTTCGCGCGGGCTTTCGGTTTCGGCGAGCGTGCGTATTTCGAATCAGTCTCGGGAGCCGAATCGGCGCCAAAAGTAGAATTCTAAAATGAGGAAGTGGGTCGGCATAGCATTTTTTCTCCTGCCGTTTCTAGCTTTCGGCTATGTAAGCCAGGGTGTGCCCAAGGGCTTCGTGAGCGATTTTGCCGGTATGTTCACGCTCGAACAGCGGATATCGCTCGAAGATAAATTGGCGGAATTTCAAAGGGCGACGGGCAGTGAGATCGCGGTTGTAACCATAAAGAGTCTCGAGGGGGATACCATCGAGAATTTTGCCGTCGAACTATTTGCGGAGTGGGGCATAGGGCAGTTCAAGATGGACAACGGCGTGCTCTTCTTAATCTCAAAAGATGATCGCAAGGTTCGCATTGAGGTCGGCTATGGCCTTGAACCGCACCTCACCGACGCCCGTACGAGTGCAATTTGGAAGATTATCTGCCGAAAAGTTTTGACATTTTGGCGATAGGTTTGTTTCTTCTCATGTGGATGTGTAGCGTCATCGGCGGCATCCTCGGCCGGTCAAAATCTTGGTGGGGCGGCGGAGCGCTCGGTCTCGTCTTGGGCGGTATCCTCTCTTACTTTTTCGGATTCTTTTATATGGGCTTAGCGGCTACCATCGTCCTTGTTCCGGTCGGATTGATGTTTGATTTTATCGTTTCGAGGGAATATGCGCGGAGTGTGGGGAGGAGAGCGCCATGGTGGGTCGGTGGTTCGAGTTGGGGAGGACATCACGGCGGCGGTTTTGGAGGGGGCGGAGGTTTCGGCGGATTTGGCGGCGGTCGTTCGGGCGGCGGCGGTGCGTCTGGCGGTTGGTAAGCATTAGAATCTATTTGGTAACTAATAGGACGGTAGCTTCTTGCTGGCCCTTCGGTCCCGCCTTTGACAACAGCTGCGGGATATTTTGGCGGCCTTGGCCGTGTAATAATTGCGCACCCCGTTCGTCATAAGAGTGTATGAAACAAATATTGGGGATGATAATAATAGTAGCTGTTATTTTTGGCGTAAGTTCCATCGGGCTACTCAATAAGAAATCCGAGGCGGTTAAGATCACCAATTTCGATGAATGCGCCGCCGCGGGCAATCTAATAATCGAAAGTTCGCCGCGGCAATGCCGGGCGAACAATAAGACTTTTATCGAAGATGCCGGCAACGCTGAAGCGAAGTCAAATCTGATACGCGTTATGTCGCCATCGCCCAACGGCGCCATTTCAAGTCCGTTCGTGGTCAAAGGAGAGGCGCGGGGCACCTGGTTTTTTGAAGCCAGTTTTCCTGTCGAATTATTTAATTCTAATGGCGAGCGCATCGCGCTTAGCATCGCGACGGCCAAAGGCGAATGGATGACGGAAGATTTCGTTCCGTTCGAGGCCCCGCTTAAGTTCGATCCATATAAAGTTGTCTCCGGCAGTAAAGGCACACTCGTGCTTAGAAAAGATAATCCATCCGGCTTGCCGGAAAATGACGATGCACTCCAAATCCCCGTGGTTTTTAATTAGTGTCCCCAGGGGATGGTCGAAACCCTCCGCCGTCAGGCGGACTAAGCCCACGGGAGAAGTGGCAATTCGTGCGCGCGATATCATACGTCAGATATGCATGGAGCATGAGATTCGCATCTTGTCCGGCAAGGTATCACGCGACCATGTCCACGTTCACATATCGTACCGCCCGAATTTTGACGTCAGCAAGATGATTACACAAAGGAACAAGAAGGGGAGCCGATCGAAGGCGACAGTCAATTTCAAATTGACTCAGACTCTCGATAATCGCGAACCCCCTCGTCTTACAGGCGAGGGTCGTTCAGTTAAGGTAGTTCGCTCCGACGATTGAAGTAGCTCCAATTAGTGCTATACTTTTGTCATTCATGGATGACATCGCCATATTGAACTCCGAGATTGAGGAGATTAAAAAGCGCAATGCCAAAGTCGAGGCCGATAAAGCCTGGGAAATAAGCTGGACGCTAAAAGATATCATCTCCGTACTCACCTTATCGTTGTCTTTTTCTATTTTGCCGAATTGCAAAAGCCGTTCGTGACCGCCATCGTACCGACGCTCGGTTTCGTGCTCTAGACTTTTGCAATGCCTTTCTTCAAAAAATATTGGCTCGATAATCTTCATGGAAGCGCACAAAAAAACTAACAGAGGTTCGGCCATAATCAGCTATGTTCTCTCCGGCCTATATCAGCTCTTGAACTGGCTATTCCCGGGGGTGGTGGCGCCGATCGTATTCATCGGGATACATTCGGTAATTATTGCGTTTGGCGTGTTCATGTTTATCTGGGTTTATATTGCCATAGGTATTGGTTTTTTATCGGGAAAAATGGCTGAAAAGGACAAAACAGGCGTTAGGCTGGCGTTGAAGACTTTCCCAGCCAGGATCTTTCTCGGTTTGATCTATTGGATCTTGCCTCTTGGTCTTTATATATATTCGATCAATGGTTACAGCCTGCTATATCCTTTCGTTTGGTTCCCGCTTTGGTTCCCGCTTTTGTACTACGTTATCGAGAATCGCATAAGAGCCAAAGAAAAAAGTATCAATTCTCCGGTTGTCGCATACGATACAAATTAGCCCGGACACCTATTCATGGCGACTGGCCAATAAAAAAACTTGCGCCGGCGCAAGCTTGCTTCTGCACATCAATTACGTGAAATACGTATTTAAGGCAGTGAGACGCATGGCCGTGGTTGCTTACTGTTTCTCCGGATTCCGGATTTCTCTGGGATTATGATGGATTATGATGCAGAAAGAATTCGTGTATCTTTCCTTGTTTGTCCCATTGAGGCATGGCGTTCGTGACGACGATGTTCCGGTGGGCCAGCCGATGGGGATAAGCTGTTTTGTGCCCAAAGAAGGCATCGGTTTCTCAATTAGCGCCGCCGAGATACACATCCATGAGGTCGGCGACTTAAACGGCGGAGGTTGGCAGATCAAGCGAGACAAGGCAACTGTATCGGGAACGACGCAAGATTCGCTGAATTTTCTTTAGAACGCAAATTCCTCCGCCAACGCGGAGGGATTTTTCTGTTCCGTATAGGAAGCCGCCGAGAGTGGGCGGTCAGTGGGCGATCAGAATGAGCGGCCAATTCGCGTACACTTTGTAGAAAAGGATAACGATAAAGGCCGCGAAGGCAATCAATTCGAGCAAGGATATGTCTTTAGCCCATTCCTTGAGCCAGTGCGGGTACTTCATAGGCTGAGCAAGAGATTACTATTTTCCATTGGGCAGTGCAAAGGGCCCTGTGATAATGCTATGATTTTTCAATACAATAGGCGAAACTACGAATTCGTTTGGCAAGTGTGGAAGCGGTTTCGAATCACGATGTTCGTTCAGGTGTTTGGTATTCTCCTGCTAACGATTGCTACCACAGTCGCTTTGTGGGAAGTGCCAGGCATGAAGTACGGTTGGATCAACCTCTTTTTCGGCGGAGGTGGCAACATGCTCGTCAAGCCGATCACCGATGGCTCTCAATCCACGAGCATCTCGATTCGACTGATGGTGCCCCTCTTCTTCTTCGCCCTCATGCTTGTGTTTCCTTTCTTGGCGAGATCCGAGGAAAGAAGTTTCCGCAAGGGTTACGACGAATGGGGTTCTATCATCAAGCAGTCGGTCAAGTTCGGATTAGTGTACTGCTTGGTTGGTGTCCCGCTCGCGGCTGGAATCGCGCTCATTATTACCGGATTTTTCTACGGGTATAAGTACAAGCGCGCGTTCGACCGCAACACGGACACATGCGTCTTACTCCTTTCAGAGCGACAGGGTTTGGGAATGAAATGCTAAACCTCGCCTCTACACTCTAATACAAAAGAACCCAGTTTCTCTCATACTGGGTCTGGGGAATGAATGCGGGCGGGATTCGGACTGGGGGTTTTCGGAAATTCGGCAGCTACAAAATTATTGAATAATACTCTCATATTTGTTATTATAATACTGCAAGTAAAAACAAGCAACAGTATTATGTTATCAATATATGGAAAGTAGTCAACTGGGAATAAAGATAAGGAAATTGCGACAGAAATTAGGGCTTTCGCAAGACGATTTTGCTCGTAAGGCAGATGTTGCCTACACAACGCTTACCAAGATTGAAACTGGAGTTATCAAGAAGCCGTCCGTTTTTGTAGTGAGCAAAATCGCAAAAGCCCTTAATGTCGCAATTGAGGATTTGATTAAATGATATGGAAAATAAATTTCAACTTTTAATAGACAAAGAAAAGTATCAAGTTTTTATTTTTGTTTGTCCCGGGAATATGCCTTTTAGTTTTGGTTCGCATCCGTGGTTCGTCATCAACAAACAAGGATTGGTTTCAAGATGGGAAGTTCTTTTTAGAAAAATTCAGCACAAAACGGGATGGGGACACTTGTATATGAATATTTTCCCATTCTTTCAGGGAATTGAGATACTCCCATTTTCTCAAAAATATTTTTGGAAAGGAGAGTTGTTGGGACAAATTGAAGGTGATATTGCAAAACGAATGGCTGAATTTATAAAAGATTCTCCAACACAATATCCTTATTGTCATAAATATTTTTTGAGCGGACCGAACAGTAATACTTATGCACAATGGATTCTCAATAATTTTCCAGAATTCAAAGTTAAGTTACCGTGGAATTCGTTTGGTAAAAATTACAAAAGACAGCTATGAATACAAAAAATGTAAAACTTATTGTTTTTGTTCCACTTTCTCACGCTGACATTGTTCGCAAAGCACTCGGCGAAGCCAGTGCTGGAAAAATCGGAAATTACGATTTTTGTTCTTTTTCTTCTCGCGGAACTGGTCGTTTCCGTGGAAATGAAAAATCAAAGCCTGCAATTGGTGAATCAGAAAAATATGAAGCCGTAGAAGAAGAAAGAATTTAGGCAATTGTGCCACGAGACTCAAGAGAAGACTCAAGGAGAAGACTCAAGATGTTCACATCAGCTTTATTCTGATAAGATAATGTTGTGAAAACAGATTTTCTGATCATCGGCTCGAGCGGAATGCAGGGAAGAATCGTTACGAAAGATCTTCTCGATTCCGGTTTTAATGTGTTTTGCGCTGACCTCTATAGGGATGGTTCGGAAGAAAATCTTGCCAATCATCCGGGCACGCGCTTTGAATACATCGATCTTCGGGAAATCGAGGATTTTAAACAGTTCATCACCAGGGTTGACGCCAAAGTTATCGTCAACTGTGCGGAAGGCGATTGGAACCTGGATGTCTATCGGGCGGCACTCGAAGTTGGGCGCAATATTATCGATTTGGGTTCGGAAGTACCCATGACAAAATCGCAGCTCGCTCTGTCCAAGAAATTCCGGGACAGGGGACTCGTCGCCATTACCGGCTGCGGTTCTACCCCCGGCATCAACAACGTGATGATGAAATTCGCTGCTTCTCGCTTCAAAACTATCGACACGATAGAGATTGGCTTCGCCTGGGATTCCAATGTAAAAAAATTCGTTGTCCCGTTTTCGATAGAGAGCATCGTCGAAGAATTGACCGACCCCGCGCCTGTTTTCGAAAATGGCGCATGGGTAGAGAAGCGGCCGATGGAAACCGAGGTCATCCGGGAATTCAGGGAAATCGGATCGCAAAAATGTTACTTGGTTCGTCATCCGGAAACATACACTTTTTCGGTCGATTATAAACTGTTCGGTGTCCAGAACATTCGTTTCTATGCCGGATTCCCCGCTCATTCGCTCGATATGCTCAAACATCTCATTGAATTGGGACTCGGCGAAAAGAAACTGCTATCTTTCGAACAAACGGAGATCAGGCCGGTCGATGCGCTCTCGCGCATCCTGACGCGGCTTCCAAGGCCGGACGGTTACAACGAGAGGGAGAATTTGTGGGTGGAGGTTTCCGGCAAGGACGCGGAAGGGAGCATCAAGCTGGTCAAAATGGAATGTCTAGTTTCGACTTTGCCTGGCTGGGTAGATGCCGGATGCAATATAGACACGGGATTACCTGCCTCGATTATCGCGCAAATGATCTTCGACGGGCGGGTATCCGTTCGAGGTAGTTTTGCGCCTGACAATGCGGTGCCAACAATGGAATTTTTTAGCGAATTACGAAAAAAAGGCATGATCGTATACGAGAACGGCGTGGCGGTTGATGTGCCGCCGGCTACCGTAACTGAGTCAATGAATGTTGCGGTAACTGCAAAGGTTTAGCCTGCGCCATTGTGAAAAATTGTAAAAAAAGGGGAGTCCTGTAAAGGGCTCCCCTTTTTTGGGCTGCGAATCAGTTTGTCGGGGTCGTTGTTTTTTTTAGGTTCCACGGTTAGACTGGGTCAAGAAGGAGACAAGATATGGATTTTAAACGCGGATGCGGCGGCTGTACGCTTTGCTGTTTTACGCACGGGATAAAGGAGTTCAAGAAGCCGGGTGGGCAATGGTGTCCGCATTGCCTAGTTGGTAACGGTTGCAAGATCTACGAAAGCCGGCCGCGCTCATGCAAGAAATTCAACTGCGCCTGGCTCATAGGTTTTGGCACTTCGATGGACCGGCCGGACATGACGCATGTTGTGCCGCAATTTCAGGAGTTGCGGCCAATCGGGTTGATACTCTTCCTGTTCGAAGGTCAGGCAGGTGCTCTTCAAAGCGCATTCGTCAGGCGGCAGAGCAGATTCAACTTGGCGGCAGGGAAGCCCATCATGCACGTTCCGCTCTACGGTGGACTCAAATGCTATCTTCCCGATCGGAAGTACGCTAAGCCCATTTATTTCGTATGGGAAACGAAGCGGGGTGACAGGACGCCGATCGAGATCATTCCATTTCTCCAAGGCAGGTTTTGACCGCCGAATCGCCCTTTGCGATTCGGTTTTTTGTTACAACCAAAAACCTCCGGCTTTAGCCGGAGTGTACGTTTGAAGGCGAAGC
>CAZYRJ010000008.1:19423-27341 GCA_964649625.1 uncultured Candidatus Saccharibacteria bacterium | reverse complement strand
AAAACGAAAAGGGAAAAGGTGCATCTCTTCATGATTCTTTACTTCAGCGCTGTTCGGTTGGTCGTAATGCAGGCTATTATGGCTTCGCTCGACGGCTATTTTTCCGAGGAACAGATGATCCGGGAACATCCGGGCAGACCAGGTTGGTCATTCCTTCAGCACGGAGGAATGTACGCGGATGTGATGGTGGGTGCGCCGGGTTTTCGCCTTCGTCGTTTCCAAATTCTGTCTGCCTTTTTTCGAGTGGCCGGGCATAGTCGCCCTCGTCGTTTTCGTCCATGATCGTCGGCATCGCCCTCAATGTTTACAAGAAGGGAGGCCTTCGTACTCCGGAAGCGCACACGCATGACGGCTCTACGACCCCTGCCGGCTGGGTGCACGCTCTGTTCGCCCTCGGACTCATATGGGTATCCCTGATGTTTTATTTCACGCCCGTTCGGTCGAAACAAGATATGCTGGACGTCGTTCTCGTATCCAGTTTGTTGACCGTTCTTTTTGTAATGGGCGTTATCAAGTGGAGTCCAAGATGGCACTTCGAGAAGCCGGTCATTCTCCAGGTCGCGGTCGAAGTAGCCGCTTTGTGGCTGGCAGCTTTTCGGTTCATGTGGTAGGTTCCTCAAAAAGCGGCCGTTCGTAATCGCGAGCGGCTGTTTTTTATTTCAGGCGAGTCATTCGATGCCCTTCTCGAACATGAGCCTGTCTTTTCGGAAGAATAGTTGCGACAGATGGTAGATAGTGTAGGTGATAAAGAATGCCGCGAGGACATCGATCGAATAATGATAGTGGGCCATGAGGACCACCGCTCCGAAGAAAATGGCCGTGCAAATGTATGCGGCGGCAATCCGGCGGTTTTGCCAGAAAACCAAAGCCATTAAAAATGGTAATCCCGTATGTCCCGAAAAAAACAAGTCGTTTCCTGAAGTGAACATTTTCAATAGGTTTGGACCGGCGTCGAGTTCCGCCTGAAGGGGGAAGGGGCCGATGTGGGTCAGGATCACGAAAAAAGAACGGGTAACGATGAACAGCGCGGTGCTTTTCAAGATGAAGGGAATCCGTTTCGGCTCGAGAAGACAAAGATATACGACCGACAGCCAGAATACGAACGGTCCGTAAATAAAAAGGCCGTCGACGTTGTAGACCGGAATATTGCTCAGGATTATATCTTCGACGAAATTACTGGCTCTGTTTGTTGCGTATAGACCCGCACCGTAGTTAATGACCAGGCTCATGACCAAGAAAAAAAGGCCCCAGGCCGCCGTCTTAACGAAGGCCTTATGATGAAGATGCGCACTCAGTGTGTTTCCGAGGGTCGCCATTTTTTTACCGGAAGTCCTCGTAAGATCTAGTGGCTGGCTTTTTTCTTACTACTTCCGAGAGAAAATTGATCATATAAACAATGCCGGTCCAGATTAAGCCCTGGTTATGGAATCGCCTGCCGGAAGTAGGCATGACGTGAGCGGGGGAGAACTTGACCTTGCCATGGGCCGAGGCTCGCCGCGCGATGTTGGTGTCCTCGCCGTAGAACTCGATCGTTGTGTCAAACCCTCCCATTTTTTCCACGACCTCTTTTTTTATAGCAAAATTTCCGCCTACCGTCATGTAACCGACCGCCCAGTACGACGGAAGCGCCATAAAGTGCCAATATAGTCCGATTAACCAGCCTTGCCACAAAGGAACATCGTAATATGTGTAGGGGCCGCTTAAACAAGCCAGATTTTGATCGGCCGCGAATTCTTTTTTGATATTGGGGGCCCAGCCCTCTGGCATAAGCGTGTCCGCGTCAATGTACGCTAAAATATTCCCCTTTGCTTCCAGAAAGCCGCGCTGTCTTGCCCTCGTCAATCCTTTCTGCCTTTCTTTAACTACGCGGACGCGCGGTATGGACGATGCGATCTCAAAGGTCCTGTCCGAGCTGTTATTATCGACGACCAAAATTTCGTGAAAGCTTTCGGCGCCGTTCCTTAAAGCCGCCTCAAGGGCCGGCTTGATATATTTTTCCTCATTATAAGCGGGAATGATAAGGCTAATCTTTGGCTTTTGCATATGACGTATTTTTTCTAGAACTTATCTCAATAATAATGTTTAGCCGAAATTTGGGCTTTTCGGCAAACAAGCGATGTTTTTGCTTGATTATTACGCATCATTTTAGCGGTTATTATTGAGATGGGTTCTAGCAATTGTATCTGCATAAACCGATTCCCAGAGCTCGGCGATATTTTGAGGAGTATAATTTAACACTGATTTTTGGCCGCCGCCAGAGAGGCGGCGCTTTAGCTCGTCGTCGCCTAATATTTGGAGGATCTTCTCGGCCAATTGCTCGTAGTCGTTCAACTCGACGATAATTCCGGAATTGGCATCAATGTACTCGGGTAAAGCTCTGGCTCGGGCGCCGATGACGGCAAGGCCTGAGGCCATGGCTTGCATCAGGCTCAAACTTTGGGATTCGGCGCGGCTCATTATGACGAATATGTCCGAGGCCTTATAGATCAGCGGGAAGCTTGCTTCGTCGAGGAAGCCCATAAATCCGATGTTTTTCAGAAGGCCGAGCTCTCCGGCCAGCTTTTTCAATGGCAGTTCGGCGCTGCCGTGTCCGGTTATGATAAATTTAATATCGGGTACCGTTTTTTTAACCAGGCCGACTGCTTTGATGATGACGTCAATGTTCTTCTCGGGCGCCAGGCGGCCAGTGTAGAGGATGACCGGTTCGTCAAAGCCGAATTGTTTGCGGAGAGCCGTTCGTTCTTCGGGCGTTGGCGGCGTAAAGCGGCCCAGTTCGACCGCATTAGGCAATTTTTGGTTCGGTCCATGAAATCCGTACTCCTTCATTTCGTTAAGAAGTGATTCGCAAGGAGCGGTTACGTAGTCGCAGCGGTTGTAGTACCACGAAAAATAGCCGAGCGCTAAGCGGGTTAGCCATTTAAACCGAATCGGAGAATACGCCATGAATTCTCCGATTGGCGTATGGTTTGTGCCGACTAGCGGAATACCGAGCAGTTTGGCCGCTATGAGCGCTTCCCAGCCGACACCGAACGGAGAATTGGTGTAAATGATATCCGGCTTGAATTTTTTCATGAGATAGATGCTTTTTCCCAAAGGCACGACGATCCGCGATTGGCCGGTCGGCGAGGAAAGCATAGAAAATGACAGCAGTCTCTTTACGCCGATGTTTGTATCGGAAATGAAAAGCAGTTCCTCGGGTAAGTTCGCTTTCGCGTAATTTTTCTTTCCGTAATATGGCCCGACAAAAAGGATTGTGTGGCCGCGTTCCTCGAGGGCTTTACCGAGGAGCAAAATCGCGTCAGTGATGCCAGAAAGTTCCGGGTAAAAATTGTCCGAAAAAATTGCTATTCTCATGTTGGCGGGTTATCGCTTGCCTTAAATTCCAGGATTTTATTGCGGGCCTTACGGGCGATGACTATATATACGGCGGCGAAAAAGATAATGCCGATCGCGATGATCACACCGGCATTCTTAACATAAGGCGCCGCCAATTGATACGAATGGCCGAGGGTGTAACCGAGGCTGATTATAACGGCATATTGAATGACACTTTGGACGAATGACATCGTTACGAATTTGAAGAATTTCACATTGACCAATCCTGCGGAGATCAAAAGCGGCGTGCTTAAACCGTACGCGAGCTTGCTCACCATCATTGTTTTCTTTGTGTGCTTGTGCCAAAGGTCTTCCACGATATGGAAATTGTCGGATATGAATCTGACCTTTGCGCTGTATTTCTTGACGAAATCCTGTTTGTTGCCGAATTTGCCGATGGAGTAATAAACGATGTCAGGGATGAGGTCGCCAAGGACCAGAATGATCATAGAGGGCACTAGCTGGAAGATGCCGAGAAAGATCAAAAAGCCTACGAGCAAGGCAACGATAGGTCCTTCGACCGCGGCGATGGGAAACAATATAAGATAACCGTATTGTTCTAAAAGTTGGATAATTTGTTCCATGATCAAATTGTCACTGCCTGTATTTTCGAACTGACCTCTCGATAATTTTCAGAAACGAAAGCCTCAACTTCGTTTTTCACGCTGTCTGCGGCATTAAGGATCAACAGATGATTAGCTCCTGGTAAAAGCCGGAGTCTGGAATGTGGAATCAAGCTCGCCGTTCTTTTCACATACGCCGCCGGTACGACACTATCGGCCGAGCCGTGGATAATAAGGGTTGGGGCCGTGATTTCCGGCAGTATCCGCTCTCCGTCATAGCGGTAAATATGTTTTAGGCAATATAAATATATTCGGGGTGTTGTGTTTTTAATGTCGTCCCGTACTCGTTTGAACTGCCAGAAGCCTCTATTTTCATACCGGTCGTAATCCAGTCCGTCCCCCGGCTCTTTTTTAAAGGGCAAGCGGCCGAAGAGCCTGGATAAAAGATCGAGCGGCGCGAGAACCATCGTCGCGAACCGTACTTTTTTGGCCGTGAAGATCGGGGTCAAGAAGATCAGGCCCATGACCCTATTTTTATGAGCCCTGGCGTATTCAAGCGCGATCGGAACGCCGAAGGAATGAGCGACGAGAAAAAAGGACGGCAACCCCAGCAATTTTGCGAGTTCTTCGACATCCGCTGCCAATTTGCTCATGTCGTAATCCGCAAAAGCCGGCCATTTGGCCGAGCGGCCGTGGCCACGGATGTCGAACGAGACCACATTATATTTTTTGTTAAAGTATAGCTCATAGTCTCGCCAGGCAGACGAGCTGCCGGAAAGGCCATGCACAAAAACGACAGTCGGCCGTTCGGCATTGAACTCATTGACGCGAAAGTATATCCCGCCAGGCGATACGTTCTCTCTCATGCCTCAATGATAACATTTCATCGAGATACTTCCGAAGAGCCCCCGTTCGGCTTAGTTTATGGTTTAAATAGCGGTATCTCTAATGATAAGAGGGAAGATGACGTCGCCGGAAATAGTTCCGCCGACTCGCACGACGTCGCCTTCGGAAATATCCTGGAAATTAATGCTCCGGCGGTCATCGCTCCAGATGATGGTCAGGGGAGTAACCGTTACACTGTAGTTAACTCCATCGCCGTTGGTCAATCTGAAGCTGTTTGGCCCGATCTCGTTCGCCGTTCCGACGAACAGTTGTTGGTCGGATCGGGTCGCTTGCATTGTCGACGTGGCGGACGCGGCGTTGTTTTCGATGCCGGTATTCGGGATATCGGGGGCCGACGGAGTCACGCTCCAGTCGCGAATGTACGCGGCATTGATGGTGTAGGGAGCGTCCCAGGCGATCATTCCGACGACGCCGATGAAGTGCCCGACCGGCACATTTTCAATATCGAAGGACCCTTCGCTTTCGGGGGCGTGGGCAGTATCGTCCGCGACGCGGATGTTCCAAATTCCGCCCCAACTCTTTACGGCCAAGAGATTCTTTCCGTCGCCGCCTAGGATCACTCCGCGAATGGTAGCCGTCCCGTCATCATTGATATTGAGGAGTTTCGGCGCGGACGTCGGTTCGCCGACCATGAGGGCGGGAATGTCGTTAAAGTTCTCCTCCGTTGCCGCGGCCTCTGAACCATTTTCAAGCAGGTCGGCCGGTTTAGGCGCGGCGTCCTCACTTTCGCTGGTCGCGTCTATGAACCCGCCTTCGAAGGCCTCGTCCGGATCGCTTTCCGTAGAAGAGTTGGATAACAGGCTATCCGGCAAGACCGCATTATTCTGGTTGGTCGGTCGGTCGCTTTTCGACTGATCGCGCTTTGTATCCAGTGCGTCGTCATAGGAGACCTGGGCGCCAACGGTACGGATACCGAGAACCGCGGCCGTAACGGCGACAAGCACAATAATTATGACCGCGATAAAACCGGTCTTTGTTTGTATGGTCATGCAAAAATTTTAGACCTCGGCCATGAATGTTCGGTGAATAGCTCCGCGGTCGGATTATTCTCGGCGTGATAGCATTTCAATTTTCCAAAGCATCATGGTTTTTTCACACGGAAACAGATATTCTGTTGTTAGTTTGGAATCTCTAGAACTCATCTCAAAACCTATCGCAATCCACGCAGTATTGTATTCAATTTGGCTCGGCGACCTGTCTGCGTGCCTGCCTGAGCGATGGTGCTCGCAGTCAGGCGATAACGCACAGGCACGATGCGAAACAATCATTGAATTAATCATGGGTTAGGTTTTGAGATGAGTTCTAATTAACAATGTTAGAGCGCACTCGGTCTAATAAATGAAACCTTTAAATAAGGAAGAACAAAACAAAACCGGAGTGCCGATGCCGGAAAAAGCTGTTACTGCTAAACCTTTCTCTAAGCCAAAGGTCCATTTTTACACGGAACTCCTTAGGCATATCATGAGCACAAAGATACCTTTCAAGGTGGGCGGTACATATGCTGTTACGGCTCATACGGGAGTCATCCGGCCAACCAAAGATATTGACGTTTTTGTTCGCGCCGGAGATTACATCAAAATATTGGAAAGCCTTAAGGGTAAGGAATACAAAACGAGCGTTCCTGATGAACGGTGGCTGGCGAAGATTAAAAAAGGAGCTCACGCTTGCGATCTGATCTTTGGCCTGGCGAACGCGATGATGCCGGTCAACGACGAATGGTTCAGGGAATCGCAAACGGCCGAGCTGTTCGATTTTAGGGTTCCGATCCTTTCACCGACGGAGCTTGTTTGGGCAAAAATGATAGTCCAGGGTCGCTATAAGAATGATATGGCGGATATCATGCACATCATTTTGGTCAAACATAAGGCGATCGACTGGAAACGCCTGCTTTCCCACGTCGGTCAGTATTGGGAGATGCTCCTCATTATCGTGCTTTACTTCAGATTCGTTTACCCTTCGGAAAGGGAAAAGATCCCGCGTTGGCTGGTCGACGAATTGTTTTTGCGCCAACAGCATCAAATGAAATTGCCGACGCTCGATAAAAAAATATGCCGCGGTCGACTGGTCTCCCGGCTCGACTATGAGATCGATATCAAAGAATGGGGTTTTAAAGATTTGACGGCCTAACATGAAAATCGCGGCCGTCGGAGATTTGCATGTACGGGAACGCCAGCATGGAATGTTTCGGGAGTTTTTTACCAACATATCCAACGAGGCGGAAACACTCTTGCTTTGCGGCGACCTTACGGACCTCGGTCTTGTCGATGAAGCCAAAGTTTTGGCGGAGGACCTGGCCTTGAGCCGAATCCCCGTCCTGGGAGTGCTTGGCAATCATGACTATCATGCCGGGCGGCAATCGGAGATACGAAAGGTTTTGGTCGAAGCTAAGATGACGTTCGTCGATGAAGAGCCGGAAGTGATTGATCAGTACGGTTTTGCCGGGGTCAAGGGCTTTGGCGGCGGCTTTGGCAACCACATGCTGACATCTTTCGGTGAGGATGTCATCAAGGCATTCATCGGCGAGTCTGTCCAAGAAAATTTAAAACTTGAAAATCTATTACGGACCCTTGAGACAAAAAAGAATGTCGTAGTGCTCCATTATTCACCGACGGCAGACACCATATTTGGGGAACCGCCCGAGCTTTATAACGTTCTCGGGACTTCTCGCTTGGCGGAGACCATTGACCGGTTTTCCATTCACGCCGTTTTTCACGGCCATGCCCATTACGGCGCCCAATCAGGCAGGACCCAAAAAGGAGTACCTGTATACAATTGCGCCCTGTCCTTGCTTAGGCGTACCCATGGCGCGGATTATTTATCGCTCGAAATATAACAATAAATTTTTGATGTAGAGATAACGCTCGGCTTTTCTGTAACAAGGCACTATTTTTTTGTTCTTATAGAAAGGTCGTCATATTAGCAGTTAATGAGTTAATCATTATGCGTAAATATATTGCAAGTCTCGCGGCCGCGTCCGTAATTATGTCTTTAGTGGCCGCCGGTTCGGCGTTCGGTCAAACTACGGATTACACGGGCACGACCATAAACGATACCGGTCAAACTGGCACGGTTGA
>CAZYRJ010000008.1:0-19413 GCA_964649625.1 uncultured Candidatus Saccharibacteria bacterium | reverse complement strand
CACATTAGACCCGAACACGACCACTACCACTGATACGGGGACAACCGGCGGTACAACGGGAACCCCTGGCACTCCAGATACGGGGGCTTCAACTGATACGACTACAACGCCTGGTGTGCCCAATACGGGCGCGGGTGGCGATGCGGCGGCAAATATAATGTTGCTCGTTTTATCATCGCTCGCCCTCCTTGGCGGATTGGGATATATGGAAAGAGAGCGTGTCTTTTCAGCTTAAACCAAACAAAACAGTCCGCCTTGGCCTGCGCGGCGGGCGGACTGTTTTTGCTTAGAACTCACCTCAAAACCTACCATGGCACTTTTAAATCAAAGCCATTTCTTTGGATTGCGATAGGGTTTTTAGATGAGTTCTAGATGAAAAGAAGTAGGTTTAAAATTTGGATCGCGGGCATCATCGCCGCTCTTTCGCTTGCGGTTTTGACCGGTACGGCCGTACGTGCTTTTTATTACGCTCCGGAAACGGAAGTCGCCCTGTCACGGAGCATTGAAGTTTCGCATCTCGAAAAAATCGATGATCTTTCGGCGCCGGTCCGATTGCGAATCCCGCGCCTCGGTATCAAGGCAGCTGTTCAATATGTCGGTGTAAACGAGAAGGGGAATATGGCGGCCCCGACGAACTTCGCGGACGTTGGCTGGTACAAGTACGGGCCTTTGCCGGGCCAATCCGGCGCGGCGGTCATAGATGGACACGTCAATAACGGGCTTGGCTTGCCGGGCGTTTTTGAACGTTTAAACGAGCTGGCGGTCGGGGATGAGGTCGTTGTGGAAACTAAAGATGGCCGCGGCATCAATTTTTCGGTCAAGGAGAAGAAGATCTATCCGTATGGCGAGGTTCCTCTTGAATTGGTGTTTGATAAAGCCGGCGCGGCCAAACTCAATCTTATAACTTGCGTTGGCGACTTTTTGTCCAGAGACAGAACTTACGACCAACGTCTCGTGGTATTCACCGAACTGAACGAGCCGGTTAGCGAATGGCCGGGGGAGGCTGAAGCAAGCGGACGATAAAAACGATGATGGCGATGATGAGCAGTATATGGATGGCCCAGCCGACCGTGTAAACACCGATGACCCCGAGAAACCACAGTATGAGAAGGATACCGGCGATGGTAAAAAGCATATTATTTCATAGACATTAAAGCTTGTAACGCTTCACGTTTGTTTCTTCGGAACTTTGGCGCCGGCTCGGCGCGCCTTTGAAAGGCCGATGGCAATGGCCTGTTTGCGGCTGGTCACTTTTTTGCCGGTTCCGGATCGTAACCGGCCGCGCTTATATTCGTGGACCGTCTTTTTGACCTTTTGGCCGGCTTTTTTGCTGTAACGTGGCATTTTTGGGGGAAACTCGTGCGTGGCCTAAGCGACCTTTCATCCGGATAAGTTTACAAGTTGGGAAATGAAATTGCCGTTAAGCCAGAATCACGGAGCTGTAGTACAATAACGCTATGAAATTTGTCCTGGGTATAATATTCGTTATCGCCGCCGCGTATATCCTGATGAATATTTTTATGAGACCGTCGAATGACCGTGATTGGTCGCCGGATCAGGAGGTATTGCCCGAGGCTTCGGTCAAAGGAGACCTTGTGTCCTTCAAGAACATCAGGAATTTCGAATACAGGAGCACGACCGACTATACTCCGCATTATTACGACAAGACATTCGATGTTTCCAAGCTGAAGAATGTTTTTTACATTGTCGAACCCTTCTCGACCTTTGCCGGCTCCGCTCACACCTTTTTAAGCTTCGAATTCGAAGGCGATCAATTCGTTTCTATTTCCGTGGAGATCCGGAAAGAAAAAGGAGAAAAATTCGCGGCCAGCAAGGGTATGTTCAATCAGTACGAGATGATGTATGTGGTGGGCGACGAAAGGGATGTTGTTAAGCTTCGTTCCAATTACCGGAAGGACAAAGTTTACGTTTATCCCACAAAAGCCTCCATCGAAAAGAAGCGGGCGTTATTCCTGGATATGGTGGAACATATCAATTACCTCAAGGATCATCCGGAGTTCTACAATACGCTCACCAATACTTGTACGACCAAGATCGTCGCTCACATCAATAAGATCTCGCCCAAGCGCGTGCCGTTCAGTTTCAAGATACTTTTGCCCGGCTACTCGGATAAATTGGCTTATGACCTCGGGCTCATTGATACCGAACTCCCGTTCGAAGAGGCTAGGGCAAAATATCTTATCAACGGCCGCGCTCTAAAATATGCCGACGCGCCGGATTTTTCCGTACGTATCAGGGCAACCGATAAATAAAAAAACCATCCCATGTGGGATGGTTGCGTGGACAGGCGGACTTTCAATCCAGGTGTTGCCTTTGGAAGTGGCCCAGGCTTTGCCCTGTGATAAGTCGAGTCTGTTGGTAGCGACTATCAATAGTTCGTCAGGACTTTTTGTTGGGTAGGTGTCACGGGTTTTTCCCTGATAGATCAAGGGTAGATGGTTGAGAACCGGCGTATATTTCGGAGGCATGACGAGTCCTTTTGTTTATTGTTGAGCGGAACTGAAAGTGTTACTGGATGCGATACTACCTTTTTTGCCGAGTTGGCAAGTAAACGACCACCGGACTTAGGTCCGGTGGCTTTAGTCTTGCCGGCTAAATCGCCGGCAGGGCGGCAAGTGCTTTTAGGAAATCAGTTTTTCAAATAGCGAGGGCTGGTCGACTTGATTACGGCGGTATTGATGTTTAATGTAGCGGCGGATGACGATTTCGTCGATCCCGACGGTTGCGGCATGGCCGAGGAGCCCTTTTGTTTTTTTCCGAACGGTTCGTGGCAGAGAGGCCGGCCGCTGCGCCCCCATGAGTCTTGTGTCGTCGGCGACTTTGCTCAAAACCAGGGCAAGATTGGCAAGGACGTTAGCAAGAGGGGCGAATAGCACCCGAGGCAGGATCTGCGTGGCCCCGAAGTAGGGCTCGAACCCGAGGATGGTCAGCGCATCTTTTTCCAGTTGGGGATCGATGCCGCTATTCGTACCGATGGCGCCGGAGAGCTTGGAAAAACGAAGGTTTGCTACGGCAGCGTTTATCCCGATCTTGGCCGTTTCGAGGTCGTGAAACCAAGTGAGGCAACGTTTACCGAACGATTGCATTTCCGCCTCCTGCCCGTGCGTGCGGCCGTTCATCGGGGTGAACTTGTAGCGCACCGCCAGATTAGCGATCTGACGGAAGAGCGGCGCCATGTCGTCCAGAACTCGCTTGGCCGATAAGCGAAGAGATTGGACGAAAGCGGATTCCTCGGTGTCGTAAGAGGTCATGCGCCTTTGAAAATATTTTTGGAGGCGAGCCGGCAGCCAAAACTTCCGCTCTTCCAGAAATGCCGCCAGATCATGGTTCAGCTCGGCTTCGAGGCGCAGGACCTTTTTGACATTGATGGGGTGGCGTTCGAGGATGTCTTTTATGTCGGCATGAGTGCCTTTGGGATCAAAGCGAGATTTTCAGAGGCTTCGATGACCGCCAATTCGACCTCCTGCCATCTGTTGAATTTAGCCGACAGTTCGTGAAGCTCGTCTATGGATTTATCAGCGTACCTTTTTATCATAGTGCTTTCCGTTTCTGTTTGTGGGTTTGTCTATCAGTAGATTAGGCATGGCAGAGCTTTTGTCAACAAAAAAGCCGTACAACATTGTGCAGCTTGGTCTAGTGGCCGAAGAAGCCTCGGCCCTCTTTATCAGGGATCATGTAGAGAGTCACGCCCTTTTGTCGGCAAAGCTCAATTGTCGGCGCATCACCCGTGATACTGCCGCTTGAGGTGAGAATTGTCGCGACGCCCCTGTTGGCTAACAGTTCCGTCCCGTCAGGGAATGGAAAGAAGGGTTTGCCAGGCGGTCTCGCCGTATTTGCATTCATTCGGCCAACCGAGCAAGTACCAATCCGTCATACTTGCCGCGGCCTCGATATGTGGCCGATGCTAAGACATAGCGGGCGACCACGAATTCGGCTTTTGCGCAGAGGGTCTCGACGAATTCATCGTGATCTGGTTGATCCTGGCTCATCCAGTCCAATACGAGTTGCCGATCGGCCGGGTCACAGATGACCGGACGCTGGCCTTTGACCGCTGAACGGAGCATTGTCGGTCCGCCGATGTCGGTTAGTTCAATGATTGATGTAAGATCGTTGCCAGCTCTCGCTATCTCCTTTTCGAGAGGATACATGTCGACGCAAACGAGATCAATGTGATCTACATACACTAATTGTGCGCTATAGCGCACAATTAGTGTATGCAGGTATATGGCTTTTTTTGGTTATGTCTATTAACAACGGGCTGGTTCAAGTTTCAAACACTAGTTAGGCCGGCAGGTTTTTCAGTTCATAAGTCCACCCCGGTTGCCATTTCCACGGGGCCGAGACGGCGTCATAAAGAGGTACGCCTTTAACGAGGTGTTCCAGCGCGTATTGCGTTGCTCTGTGGCCGATTATCATGATCTCTTTTCCGTCATATTTTTCGAGCAGTTCCTTGAGGAATTCTTTGACCCGCGCGGTCGATTGTTCGTAACTCTCGCCTTTTGGAAACGGCTCGACGACATGGCGCGGTTTTTGCAAATGCACGACTTCACTATTTTCTCCTTCAAAATGTCCGTAGTCGACTTCGCGCAGCCGCCTGTCGCGGATGACCGGAAACTTCACTCCGAAAGCCAATTCGGCGGTTCCATAAGACCGCCTTAGGTCGGAGCAAAAGATCGCATCAAAATGGGCGGCCTTATAGCGGAGGCCCAATTCTTCCGATTGAATTACGCCGGCAGGGGAGAGCGCGACGTCTCTGTTGCCGGAAGCGATATGATTTTCATTATCGATTGTCGTGCTGTGCGCCTCAAAGATTATTTTGACCATTTTTATAATGTTTTTATATGCTCCACGATAAGGTCGTGGGCTTTTTGATTGAAAATTCCGAGTTCGCCGCTCGCATAATCTGCCAAAGGGAACCACTTCCATTCCGAGAATTTCTCCGGCTCCATTAGAGCCGGTTCCTTTTTCGTCTCACAGGCAAAAAAATTGGTGATGTCGCCCTCTTTTGCGCCGGGCACGGTACCCAGGAATTTCTTGATCTCGAGGTCGTCTATACCGGTTTCTTCCGCCACTTCCCGCCGCAGGGTTTGTTCGAGAATTTCTCCGGCATCGGAACGCCCGCCAGGGCAGGTCCAGACCGAAATCGCTTTCCACTTATCCGGAGTGTAATTGCGGTATCCGAGCAGGATCTTGGCGTCCCGAATTATCACGGCAAAAGCCGCCGCTTTGTCAGTTCCCTTTTCGGCGAGCGCTTCACTCATGGTTTTCATGGGGTTATTATATCGGTCCGCATTTAATAAATGAAGTAGCTAAAGCGTTTTGACCTCATTAAGAATTTTTTCGAGGTCCGCATAACCGATCGGTTTGATTAGGTGATGGTGGAAACCGGCCTCGCGGGATTTACGCTTATCTTCTTCTTGGCCGAATCCGGTAAGAGCCACGAACAGAGCAGAGTGGGGTTTTTGTTTCATTAACGCGATGACCTCGTAACCGTTCTTGTCTGGCAATCCGATGTCCAACAGCACGACATTGGGCCGGAAGGTTTCTATCTTGCTTATGGCGGCGTTGCTGCTATACGCGAGATCAACCTCGTGGCCATGATATTGAAGGCTCATGCCGTGGCTTTGGGCGGCGGCCTCATTGTCATCCACCAACAAGATCTTTAGAGGCCGCGTCGTTTTTATGGGTCGGCCTTTCGGGTTCTCCGGTTTAACCGCCACCTTGAGGATAGGCACGTTGATAGTGAAGACTGTGCCGGTATCCTTGCCTTCGCTTTGGGCTTCGATCGTTCCGCCGTGCATTTCTATCAAGCGTTTTGTAAGAGCCAAGCCGATGCCTAAACCGGATCCAACTTGGGGCGCTGGTTTGACCTGAGTGAACGCGTCAAAAACTCGGCCGAGCATTTCCTTCGGGATGCCCACCCCGTTGTCTTTGATTTTAATGATCGCATTTTCGCCGGTTGTTTCGCAAAATACTTCGATCAGCCCGCCGGGATTTGTATATTTGGCTGCGTTGAACAGAATATTGCTCAGGGCTTGTGTCAGGCGGAAACCGTCGCCGTAGATGCAGATGCATTCGCGGGGCAAATGAGATATAAGGGCGTGTCCACGTAATTTAATGAACAAAGAGGCACCGTGAATGGCATGGTCGATTACGGCGACGAGGTCGGTGTGCTCCTTGTTCAGCTTGAACTTGTCTTGGGATACGCGGGCAATGTCCAAAAGGTCATCAAGGACCTTTTTCATCATGGAAGCTTGGTATTCGGCGTTCTGTATCATCTTTACAGATTCCGGCCGCTCTGCCTGATTTTCCAGCCATTCTAGCGTCGAAACGATCGGGGCTAGCGGATTGCGTAATTCATGGGCGAGTACGGCGATGAACTGATTCATCTCCTTGTCCGCCTGAAGTTGCTTTTCCATCGCGGCCTGTAACTCGGCGACGCTTTTTTGGAGTGTAGCGTTAAGAGTTTGAAGGTCGTTCAACTGGGCCCTTACGACTTCGACCATGATCTGGACGCCTACGAACGTTTCGGTGAATTCGTCATCGTGTTCGGGTAATTCTATATCTAGCGAAAAGTTGCCGATCGCGGCCGCGGCAAATATCGGCCGAAGTTCCTCGAGCCGCTTTTTTACTTCGGCTCGGTACTGTAATATCTCGGCCGTTGGCACTAAAGACGTTGAAGGGTTTTTTATTTCCATCGAAGGTTATATTCGTGCCGACCGGCGGTCTCTTCGGCCGTGATCTCCGGACTGGCCAGACGCCAAAACAGCATCCACTCGAAGAACAATCCCTTGAAGTGATCCAGCGGGTAATTGCTGTTCAACATGACAATCCTTATCGAAGATTTCCCCGAATCGACAACGGTGAAGTCGGTATTTTTAAAGATGTGTCGAGCGATGTGGCGGGCGTTCAGGAATAATTTTTTAAATCCATTTGGCGTTATCGGCTGAGAGGCCACTACGATCCGGCCGAATGGCGTCCCAAGAAAATTCTGAAGGTGAAGTTTGCCGGTTTCAAAGGCGCGGTCTTTAGGCGCTATTGTGTTTTCGGACATAAGGTCGAGACAGATCTCGATTATGGCGACCTCATCCTTTATGGAGACTTCCTCCAGGTTCCTGAATTGGACGAGCTTGCCAAATCGTTCGGCCAATTCATTTACCGCGAATTGGCCTTTCGCGGCCTTAAGCCGTCTGACGTGGCTGTTCACGAACATTCCCTTTATGAGCGGTATTTTCTTTTCTTCCATTCAATTGGAAAGATACTAAATCCGGGAAGGGAAGGCAAAGGGGCACCCCCTCATCTTTTCTTCATAACTTCAGTATCTCAGAAAATCCTCGATTTTGACGCGCGGCCGTTCGTCTTTCACCCGGATTTCATGCGCCGGAGTTTAAGATTCGACCGGACAGTTCAACCATAAAAACCGGAGTACATAGTGAAAACAATGATAATGTTCGCGGCTGTGCCGCTTTTCCTATACCAAATCGTGCAAGCCAGCGAGTACGGCTGGAGCGATCGGAAGATCGAAGAAGCGTCGCCCATGTCGAAAAGCAAAGATAAGGACTGGTGGGTCAATTCGGGCGCTTATTGGAGCGTTTCGAACGGCATTGGTAGGACGGTTGCCGGCAAATTGCCGGAAAAGGACCGCTGGCGGCGGCTTTACGCGTCGTCTAACCCGGAAGATACCGACGAGGGTTACCGGCCGCAGAATATCGCGCGTTTTGTCACGATGGCGAAATTCGGCAATATTACCGAACAGGTTTACTTCCGGATAGTTGCCCTCAATAAAAGCGCGAGCGAAAATAGAGACGCTTCGAACGGAGTTTTGTTTTTCAGCCGGTACCAGAACGGCGACGAATTATATTATCTCGGCCTCCGAGTTGATGGCCGTCCAGTTATTAAAAAGAAAATCGGTGGAAAGTACCCGACGCTGGCCAACCCGAAGGCCATCTTTCGAGGACGCTACGACCGCGAGCGGTCGCCCAATCTAATTCCGGAGGGGAAGTGGATAGGCATCAAGGCCGAAACTCTGAACGAAAAAGAAGGAGTGAGGCTTCGGCTATATGTCGATAAGGATGCCGACAATAAATGGCAATTGGCGGCAGAAGCCTTAGATGACGGCAATTTTGCCGGCACAGCCATTACGAGGCCGGGTCATGCCGGGTTGCGCAGTGATTTTATGGATGTGGAATACCGAGATTTCAAGATCGATGTTTTGCCTCAACCAAAAAACCCGCAGTGATTGATCCGCGGGATTTTTTATTTCGTTCGTTAATTCGCCTCTACAATGCTCGAACCGGTTGCGTTGGTGTGGTATTCGACCTCCTGGCCTTTGACCATGACGGTGATTTCCCAGCCCGGAGTGATGACCTGTGCACACATTGTGTCCTCTTTGCTGACGCCGAGACAAGCATCGGACCATTCCTTTTCGAAAGCTGTGAGGATGAGTACTTCGCCTTCGGTTACGCCGAATTGTCTGGCGGCATAGGTCTTGGTTTTTGAAACGGCTTGAGGTACAGGTAAATTATGGATCGAGCCGGGCGGCGCTCCCTCGGCGGAATTCGGCGGATTCGTCCCGACGGTCTCCGGAACTGTCGGTGTTTCGTCAATAACCTCTACGAAAGTTTTGCCGTTGGCTCGGCATTGCCTCGGATAGCTCTCCATGACCGGATTGCCGGCCGCAACGCATTCATCGAATGAATTGATGGCCTGGGATATTTTAGGCGCCGTCTGCCAAAGTCCGACGCCGGCGATGACGACGACGGCGATCGCGCTGGCGGCAATGATGATTTTTTTGTCCATTTTGATTTTATTAACTATAAAGGGGGCTAACGCATATATATTACTGATTTATCGGCATAACGTAACAACTCAGCCAACAAATTTATGCCATGAGGTCGGGTTCTTTTTCGATGGCCTCTTTAAGGATAGGTATCAACTGTTTTCTCATTAGGAATCCTTTCTTTTTCGCAATGTGTCCTTCGAACGTGATGCCAAGCACATGGCCGAGCAGTTCTTCAGTTTTCCCATCGAGGGCCACGAAATAGTTGCAGTTCTCATCCAGAGCCAAGATATTCAGAAAAGTCCGGTCAAAACCTTCCACATCCGCTATTTCCCTCAATTCTTTCAGGATTTCATCGAGTCTTGTTTCGAGCAGTTTTTTTGCGCCGACTATTTCGAGCTGGGCGATGCCTAAAACGGCAGTCTCCGCCGAAAACTGGGCGATGTCGCCCCAAAGCGTTTCTTTAAGTTTACTGCCGGAAAGCTCCGACTTGGCGAGGAACATTTCCTTGGCAAAAGTATCGGAAGGCTCGGCTTTTTCGACGAGCCACTTGGCGGTCTCGATATCCCGTTCTGTAGTCAACGTTGCGCGGAAGTTCAAGGTGTTCGAAACTATTGCGCCGTAGAGCAAAGTCGCCGCTGGCTTCGAAATGCCGATGTTCTCTTTCGAGAACTTTTCGGTTATCAATGTGGCGGCGGCGCCGACAAGTTCGATGTTAAGCTGTGCATTCTTGAACCGTGGCCCATCGTTGACCTTGCGATGATCGACGATCTCTTTAACCGAAGCGGTTTCTATGGATCTATCCAAGCCCCGTACTGTGCTGGCGTCGACCAGAATAGTATTTTTTGCGCCACGGAGATTGCTTATCTCGTTTTCGTGTTTGAATTTGAGCTTATCCACTAAATATCGAGCTTCTATATGTGGCGTGCCAAAGATGACAGGCGCCGCTTTTTTGCCGGTTTTGTTCAAGAATTCAGCGTAGGCGATGGCGCAGGCATAACCGTCGAGGTCCGGGTTGCTGTAGCAAGTAACAAAATTCATATTTTCGTCGGAAAGAAGACATTTTTCGAAAAGTTCTTTTAGTTTTTTGTATTCCTGTTCGGCTTTTTCGATCTTGGCCAATACCAGAGAACGTTCCGTTCCTTTGGTCGAATCTCGGATCTTGTCGCGCAGTTTGCTTTCCACTGCGCTTTTCAGTTGGCTGCGAACGTCGGTCAATTCTTTCAACTTATCTCCCATCAGTTTTTTTAGGGTTGGGCAGTCTCGTTTTTCCTCCCGCTCTTTCTTATGTGTTTTCGGTTGGGCAGGTTTCCTTCGGCGCAGGGCATACCAGACATAACCGACAGCTAAAATGAAAGGCACAACCGCGACGTACCAAAACGGATCGATCCCGACTGGAGTGGGTATGGTTGGTACAGGAGCGAAAAGTGGGGTGTTCGTTGCGGCCGTTGTCGTCGCTTTGATCGCTTGGGTGCTGGTCGAGAGAGTCGGTGTTCTTCTTTGTGCTGTGGCTTTCGGTGTGGAAGTGTCGGCCGCGGGGGCTGAGATAGTTCTCGGGCTGTCGGTCGCCGAAGAAGCGGTCTCCGTCGTGCCGCCGGCGCTCTGACCGGACATTCCAAATGGCGCTAGGATCAAGGCGGCTACTAAAGCCGCTCGGCCGGAAAAATTATTTTTTGACATTGTGAATTTGAAAAATTTACAGGTTAGAAAAAATAAAGCGCGTTCATAATTCTACCGCTAATATACCGGCGTTAACAGTTTGCCAAATCCGATTAAATTCAGGCCAATTTACTGCCGAGGTCGGCCGAAACTTTTTTTGGTCCGATGAGGACCCAGCCGTCGCCCGTATTATTCCGGAAACCGAGGGTTAGGACTTCCGATGTGAAAGGCCCAACCTGTTTGGCGGGAAAATTGACGACACAGCAGACGAGCGAGTTCAGCAGTTCATCCTTGGTGTGTGCGCCCACAGCCTGGACGCTGGACTGCTTGATCCCGACATCTTGTCCCAAATCTATCCAAAGCTTATAGGCCGGTTTTTTGGCCTCGGGAAAATCTCTGATGTCTATTATCTTACCCAAACGGATGTCGACTTTTTCGAAGTCGGCATATGAAATTTGGTCCATATCCAGATGTTATCACAGAGTCCTGCACTTGTTCTATTTAACAGCTTTAGAGGAAACCCGCCCAGGCACGTACCTAGGATTATTGATTCTTCCGCTCAGGGGTTCTTTACAGCAGAGCTTTTTGAATATAGCATCCAAAAAAGACAAACCATGAAATTGGTCGAAAGGAATTATGGAAAGATTAGCTCTATTCATTTCAGGCGGCGGAACCACGGCTACCGCTATCATCAATGCCTGCAAACCGGGCGGGGAACTCAACGATCTTATCGAACCTGTTTTAGTGATCTCGAGTAGCCCTAAGGCCGCCGGCATCGAAAATGTTTTGAGGCTCGGAGTTCTAAAAGAGAGGGACGTCATCGTCAGGAGGCCTCGGGCATATACGTTGCCAGCGGAATTCGGCAAAGCATTGAAGAAAGAATGCAACGAGCGCGGCGTCACACTTTTTGGACAATATGGCTGGCTTGCTCATACTCCGCCGAACTTTTTGGCCGCGTATCGTCGCGGAATCAATCAGCATCCTTGCGTTTTGAGCCCAGGCAATCCCGACTTCGGCGGCGACAAAATGCGGGGCCGCGTCTGCCACCTAGCGATCCTTTTGTTTCGGCGGATGACAAATCGCGACTTCTGGACACGCGCGGTAGCTCAGCGAGTGGACCCCCTCTACGATAGGGGGGTAATCCTCAAACAGGCGAATGTCGATATCAAGCCTGATGACGACGTCGTAGCTTTGGCGGCAAGAGTTTTACCCGTAGAGCATCGCGTTCAGATCGAAACTCTCAAGGATTTCGCCATGAATGCTGTTCATGAGATTGAGGGTGAGGAAATTGTCCGGCCATACGAAATGCTCCAATGGCGGCTGGCATGCGAGGTCGCCAAGATGGCCTACCCAAGAGGATAGTTAAATCACTCACGCGAGTGATTTTTATTTGACAATGAATAACAAATGTGGAGAATTTAGGGCCGGTCAGAAAAGGACTCGATTATGGCTCTAGCACAATCCCGGAGATAAGTTCAAATTCAATGATGGTTTCGGCTGTGGTTTGGTTTTGCCGGATGGCGGCGTCATCATCCTCAATGAAGTTGAGAATCGCCGTGGCATGTTTGCTGTTGGCGAAGGATCACGAGTTCCCGCAGATGCTTGGCGCATCAATAACGAACTCGAGCTTCCAGCCGAAGCGCGAATAGTTTTTAAAGCTGCAGAAATTGTCCTTAAACACGTTAGGTAATCCCGAACGTGTTTTTATTTGATGAGTGCCACGGCCGTGCCGATGTAATAGGCCAGATGAGGATGGCCAATACGCCGTGCCAGAAAGAGAGCTTCAAAAAATCGATGGTGATGCGGTATTTTATCAAACCTATCGGATGTTAACGAAGCCGAAACGTTTGTTCGCGGCCGTTTTTTTTATAAAAAATGCGAGAGCTTTGTCGTATATTTCCTGGCTATGGCGTTTTCGATCTTCAATATAAGCAATTCGCACCCGTTTGTAGTCCTCGGGCAGTTTTTTAAAAATATCCCAGGCGGCACGGTTCTTCTTTATCTCGCGGAGTATGTCCAAAGGCACGACGAATTTCTTTTTATCAGGCTTGAAAGCATGGGCGACGGCATCAAGTCCGGCCTTGGTCATTTTACCCTCGGCTATTAATTTTTTTAATCTTAGACGATTGGGTTCCGACAGGACGCTCGTTTTTTTACGGGGCGAAAATTTTTGCGCGTATCTGCTGTCAGCCAATGCTCTTTACGGTGCTGTCTATCCAGCCGAAACACAGGGCTTCCTCGACCGCGTCATCGTAGGAAATCCGGGGTTTGCTGGAGCCTTTTTTATAGTAGATTAGCCATATTTCCTTTGCCGAGGTGTGATTTTTCTTAAGCCAAGCCCGCCATTTTTGTCTGTTCTTGAAATAAATTTGTTTTCCGATTTTCATACTCCTTGAACCGTTTTAAAACTTAAATATTTCAAAACATAATACAAACACAAAATGCCCTGGCGGGCATTTTGTGAGATAGCTACAATTGGGGTTCTTCTTCGGCAGGCGTCGGTTCTTCGGGAGTTTCACTCTGGTCCGGTGTCGGGTTCTGCGTATCCTCGTCCATGACTTTTTCGATTATGAGTAAAAAATAACTCTGCTCCAATAATCGTAACAGCTCGCCGGAATTCGGCCTAGTAAAACTGTTGATTACTCGATGTATTTTGACGGTCATCACTGTGGCTGTTTTATTTAAGAGTTAAATGTTCATCTTACTTGCACGTCACCTGGAAAAATCAAGACTTTTTAGTGTACAAATCCTCCACGGCCGTGGTGGATTTGTATATGTTGCCATATCTATTTTCTATCTGGTATCAGAAAGATCTATAACTTATTTCAGGAATCTTTAAACTTTTGTAAAAGTTATTTCGACTTTTTTGCTAAATAGCTGAGCTTTTGCTAACGTTCAGACAGTCCTGCACCCATATGAAATTAACAACTGTTGTTCTCCATAGGAAAGGGCGTGCTCTGTACCTTCAGGGTATGACTCACCATGCCCCCGCTCCTTTCTACGAAAAGATCCAAACCGAAATGGAATCCGGAGTCAGAGCCGGCGGTCGCGTCTTTTACGAACGAGCCGATGGTTTTGGACGTCATGAGGAGCTTTGCACGACGGATGCTCAAAGCGCCATCATCGCATTTTTGGCGCTTCAAAAACGCCTATCCTCCGAGTGGTCGAAGACGGAAGAGCTCGCCCCGCAGTGCACAGGTCTACATTATCCCGAAAATTCGGTCAATGCCGATATGACCTTTCCGGAGATCATCCGTGCTCTGGCTCGACGAAACTTCCACAGGTCCGCCTACTTCAGGCGAATAGGGCAGGTGCTCAAGGATGATACGATGAAAGAGGCGCTTCACCGCCAGATCTCCGAACTGATGGCAAGGGACAATGCATCGGCCGTTATCGGTTCTGTCTGCGATAACATGCCGAAGTGTCTTCGGAATGTCGTTATCCATCTGCGGAACCAAAGGATTGTCGAGACAGTTATTCGCAAGATCTGTGACGAGGCAATTCGTCTCGGCCTTCTGTTCTACGGCGAAGCTCACATGTCAGGTCTTATCGACCTATTCCAATCCGCCGGTTGGCACGTCGGGGTCCAAATAGAGTTGACGCACCAGGAGGTTATTGGCCGCGAACTGTCTTTCGAGGGTTTCCATTAAACGCCGTTAATCTCGGCGTTTTTTTGTTTGCAGTTTTTATTAAAAAACACGACATTATTTTGTCGTGTGGCGTGGAGGCCAGAAACTCGGGTTCAGAGACTCAAGGAAAAGAAGGGTCTCTTCCCGCCAGTTTAGTTTGTCGCCAGCTTTAATGGTTAGCATGACCTGCATTCTTACCTCCTCTGAACAGCCGACGAGATCATGCAAACGAGATAAAGCGTATGAAAGTTTCACCTGATTTGTCGCGGCTGTCCGTTTACTCATCCTCTTAATGAGCCGGACAGCTCTAAGCTCGGCAGCTTTCGCTAGGATGTTTTGGACGTGTTCGCTGAAAGCCGCGACCTGGTTGGCATCTAGTAGTGATTCCATAAAAATCTAAACTCTATCCGCAGATTATAGTTCGTCTCGAGGAGTGTCAAATACAAATAATGTATTTGAAACCAAAAATATGTCAGGAAGTTTACCGGATGAAAATCGCCAACTTCTCCGTTATCATGTGTAAATGAAGAAGTTGACGATGAGCTATTACAAATCGCTACCGAAAAAACGAATGGCCTCCGGGATTATTATTAGGCATCGCAGAGGTTCAATTTTGGTCCTGAACAAGATACATGTAAGATGAGATGTCCAGTGAGTAAGAAAGTGACTAACTTGATAGATTGCGTTATTGGTATTATTATCACTAAATGCTGAACGATATGTTTTTTAAGTTGCCAGTGGTTATAACCAAGCAAAACAAGCGTTTCGTGGCATATTCGCCAGCTTTGGATATTTCAACCGCTCACAAAACTGAAAAGGGTGCAAAAAGCCGTTTCGAAGAATTAGTCAATTTATTTATGGAGGAAATAGTTGAGGCGGGAACCGTGGATGATGTGTTATACGAACTCGGGTGGAAAAAAGTTCAGAAAAAGTGGAATCCGCCGACCGTTGTCTCATCAAATCTTATAGATACTCGCGTTCCTTCTCTAGTGTAACAATTGCAAAATGCCTCGCATCCGATCAGTTCCCCAGTTCATTGGAAGGAGTTTGAAAAGTTCCTGCTCAAAATCGGATGTGAGTTCAAAAGGGAGAAAGGTGACCATCGTGTCTATTGGAAAAAGGGGTTAAAACGCCCTGTGGTTATTCTTCGCGATACATCTTTGCCCGCATTTATCATTTTGAATAATTTGAAAATTCTAGGTCTATCCCGTGAGCAATATTTAAAAATGATCGGAGACGATGAAGGAAAATGATATCAGTGCAGAATTTCTCGCCTAGACTTGGATAACGACGGAAATAGGAAGGTGGTCGGAAGCTTTGGATGAAAGGACCTCGGCCGAACTAACCTTTATGTCGTTGGTCGTAAAAATGTAATCCAGCCTAACCATCAACGGTCTTGGGTGACATTCGGGGGGGCAAGTGTCGTCGGAATCGGGATATAGATTCCAGGTCGGTTTATTGCTCGGGTCGGTATTCACGAGAACGCCCCGCACTCTTTTTATGGTGTTGCTTTCCGGAAGGGCATTGAAATCGCCCATGACGATGGCTTTTTCTTTGGGGACAAGCTTCAAAAGGTTTTCAGCCTGCTGAAGTTGATATGCCGACGGCTCTTGATGTGTGTGTTTGAGGTGGGTAGAGAAGACGGTTAAAGTTTCGCTATCAACCTGAATTTTGGCTTCAATAGCCGAACCTATTTTGCCTTCGACCAAAATATGCGGATGGTTTTCGACAATTTTGTGTCTACAAAATATCGCATTGTGTAAATTAATGGTACGAAGGCCATCCTTCCAATGAACGCTCGGGACAATTGCATGTTCATATCCGAGTCCGGTCAAAAAACCGACAACGTCGCGTATGGGGTCGTCGAGCAAAACTTCCTGAAGGCCGATAATATCGGCTTTCGATTCGGCCAAAAATTCTTTGAGGAGTTCAAATTTACAGCGTTCCCAGATGTTCCACGAAAGAATTTCGAGTTTCATATAGTTCAGTCTCGGATTAAGCGCGTTTCATCCGCTAAGAGTTTACCGGCCTTGAAGTCTTCGGCGACTGACAACGGTCTTAGATTGGCCGTATTGACCGGATCCAGCCAGGCGATGTCGGCCAATTCATGAGCGTGGGTGCGCGCCAATTTCTCACATTCGATATACTTATCGCCGTTGGTTATTTCAAAAAGAAATTCGATAGAGTGAAAATCACGGCGGTCTATAAAATTGTGTACATATAAAAGGCGGCCGATTTTCGGCTCGACCCCGAGCTCTTCGACGATCTCACGCCTTAGACTTTCTTTAATATCCTCGCCCCATTCCAGGCGGCCGCCAGGCAATGCGGAATAACTGGTGTCGCCGAAGTGCCGAACGGTCAACAACTTACCGTCGTTTATGATTATGCCCCGGCATCGAATGACGCTCTTTTTAGGTTCAATTATCATGGGTCAAATATAGCTTTTGCACGGGGGATGTTCAACTCAAGGCTTAAACGCATCTGTTGACTAAAAGTCGCTATTTGAATAGAAATGTTGCAGCAAACAGCACCGATTATGGCAAATAAAGACCCTTTGCTGACCTTTCAGAGATTTCAGGATGAGAAGAACAACTTCGTGTTGCATTTCGTCGGTAATCCGGGCGAGAACATGGCCGGTGATGCCTATCGTCGGAACGAGTGCTACAAGAGGTGTATGGAGGCCTTGCCGGATGAATTCGGCAAACTGGCCGCGGAATTGCGGCAAAGTCGCGACTGGCGGTCGCCCGAATTCATGCAGAAACTCTACTTGGCGTATAAAACGATGCATCCCTTTGCAGAGTCAAACTGGGAAATGTTCGAGTAGCACTTATCAGCGCGCCAGCGCTGTTTTTTTATGCGTGGCAAGCACGATAGAGTCAATTTTTTCGAAAAGGTCTTCCTGATCGCCGTTATTGTCGAGAAGGACATCGGCAATAGTCATAGCGGCCGCTACATTTGAAAGGGCGGGGTCGGAGCTTGAGGATTCGCGTTTTTCGTCGGCGCGGAACTTTTCAAAGGAAACACGATCCGTTGACGAAAGTCTACTGCAGACGCGCTCGTAACGTATCTTGATATCCGCGTCTATTGCCCAGAGTTTACCACCATAAGCCTTCAAACATTGCGCTTCGTGCAGAGCTCTTATTGATTCGATGACACAGGATTTCTTTTCTTTTCGGGCTTTTTCAAGGATTTTTTCGGTGATATGAGATGCGCCGAAAGTTTTGCGGAGATCGTTAGCCACCAAAAGCAGGGAATCGCGGTTCAATGGTAGTTCCCGGCGGTTCACTTCCTCGGTCAAAAAATCCCGGACAGAGAAATATTTAAAGCCATGATTATCGGCCAAGTATTTGGCGACCGTCGATTTGCCGGCTCCCAGTGTCCCCGTTATGCCGATAATGATGGGCTGGCTCATCAGCAAATCTTATCGCTTACAGATGAGATGTCCAGACTTTTCCTGCGCATTAAGTTGTATGCCCCCATACACTAATTATTCACTATAGGAAAAGTCTAGTGTATGCGTCTTTTAACGTATAGGAGGCCGTTCGTAGAATGCCAATCCTAATTTAGTATCTCTTACGTATGAGACGTCTATACTTCAGGTTAATTTGCGAAAATGCGGCCCTTCTGCTACATTTTAAATGTGAGAAACGTTAATTCATTCTTCTGGTTTAGATTGGCAAATTCGGAAAGCCGAAGGGCAAATTAGCGTTGCAAAATCAAACTGAAACAAAGCCGCTATCCTTCGGGAGGCGGTTTTGCCTTTAGAGCGTTCGTTGACAACAAAATACGATAACAAATGAAACACATCACGTTCCTTGGACCCGTGGGTGCCACATTTTCCCACGATGCTTACGATAAATTGGCGGATCTCTATGGTGCGCCGAAAGTAGTTGCAAATGGGCCTGAAGCGAACTGCGCTCCCGCCTCCGCTAACGGCGAGATCCTAAAGCTCATCGCCCAACATGGCGGCTATGGCGCTATCGCTATGGAAACCATGGCCGAGGGCCGGGTGGGAGAGCCGCTGGAATCGTTCATTGAATTGCTGGGGTTGTATAACGGCAGCGGCTGTCCTTTCCACGTTGCTGGTGCGATTCGGCTGAAGATCCATTTTTGTCTCATGACGAAGAATGGAGTCACCATGAGTTCTGTACACAAGATCATCGCTCATCCGAAGGCACTCGGAGCATGCAAAGCGCGCGTCGAAAGTACACGATTGCCGACAATAGCGGTTTCGAGCAACGGGGAAGCGGCCCGTTTAGTTGCCGAAAGCGGAGATTATGGCAATTGTGCCGCTCTCGGGCCTCTCTCGGCCGCGAACAAATACGGTCTTAATGTGCTGGCCGAAGGTTACGAGGACAGGGAGGCCATTACGACCTTCTTTCTGATTACGCCGCTTCAGCACGCGGTCTCTGTCGGAGAAGATAATCGCATTCTTATTGTCTTTAAGGCCGCTCATGTACCCGGTTCGCTAGTTAAGGCTTTGGCTCCTTTTGCCGACGAAGGGCTAAACCTCATCCAAATTCACTCCGTACACATTGGCAATGGCGAATATAATTTCGCTATTGAATTGGAGGCTGGCATTGATTCGCTTGGGGCTTTGAAAAGAGCCAGACGCGAATTCGAAAGCCGGGTAGAAAAGCACATTTCTTTCGGACCGTTCGAAGTTCTTTCCAGGTAATAGTTCGACCTCGAGTAGCTCGGGGTCATTTTTTTAGATTCAGAAAAAATCGCAAGACGGAGAAATATTTAAAGCCATGATTATCGGCCAAGTATTTGGCGACCGTCGATTTGCCGGCTCCCAGTGTTCCCGTAATCCCTGTAATAATTTCTGAGTTTGCCATAGGAGGTTATTAAAGAGAAGGATAGCTCTAACGGATGAGCTAGTCCAGGAAAAAAGATGGAGTATGAGAGTTATTTGCAGGTCGTACCGGAATGAAGTCCGGTCACTTTATCCTCGAAGCCAGCGCTGTCGATGCAGTAAAAAGTGCCAGTGGCGAATTGGGCTGATATGGCGAAAGCAGAGCCGTTGTCCACACAACGGTAATTACCGTTGACCGCAACCGTCGGCAGTTCCCTAGATTTGAGATTTTCGCAATACCCGGTAAAACTTTTTTTAGATGATAGCCAGGTCCGAAATTCCGCATAAGCCCGGCGGAAAGCATAGATCGCCTCGAAATCTTTTTCGACTGCTTGCTTTTGCCTCATTGCCGCCCGGCTGAGCGGCATAGGCCGCTGAAAGTTCTTGGGTAGGTCTATCACATAGAAAAAATTTGAACCGAATCGGTTACCGAAAAAATGCCGGTGACGGGGTAAATGCGAAAAAAG
>CAZYRJ010000007.1:20025-27655 GCA_964649625.1 uncultured Candidatus Saccharibacteria bacterium | reverse complement strand
AGGAAGCTCTTGTTAGAAATCATGAATCTGATAGACTCTTTTAAACGTCAATACGCGCCGGTCGCATAGCGGCTATTGCAGGAGACTGTAAATCTCCCGCCCATCGGGCATCGCTGGTTCGAGTCCAGCCCGGCGCACCATAATCTGACTTTCGTCAGAAACACCAACTAACGCATGGGACGCACGAAGTGCGTCCCATGCTGTTTGTCCTGATTCTGCGCGGAAATTCGGAAAATTCGGCGCGCTTGCGCTCACCATTTTGTTTTGGAGGAGGAGGTTCGAGCCAAAGACTTTTTTGGCAGCAACCTTTTTATTCAAAAGGTTGCTATCCAATGCGATTTTTTCCATACCAGTAGCCTCTGTTATCCATTTTCCCATCGGTTCGAGCCACTGTTTCTGCTTTTGTAGAGCGTTGGTTATCTGCTCCTCCAGCGACTTCTTTTCAGAAAGCAATTTTGCTTTTTCAGTGCGATACACTTCTTTTTCCACATCTTGTTCCAAATAGCCGTCAAGAAGTCGCTGGAGCTTAACCACGATGTCTTGTATTTCTTTTTGACTTTTTTGAACAAAAACAGAAATAGACTGGGCGGATTCCGTTTTGTCTTTCTCAAGTCTTTGGTTTAGATAATCCGCCCAATCTTGCGGCATAGAAACTTTTTGAAGCAGTGATGAGATTTGCGCGTCCAGAACCTCTTGGCGAATACAAGGCTCAGGACATTTCATATCGCGCCGTTTTTTCGTGCAGTGATAGTAAGTGTAATAATGTTCTTTACCACTGACTTGTTTCTTCACCCTGAGTTCAATGGGGACTGGACGCGATGTCCAGATCCTCCAGGTTGCCATCAGTCGAGTGAAGAAGGCAACCGCCGAAATTTCGCCCGTCCCCGCGTAAGCGAGATGGGCGCGCCGAAAGGCAATGGAGAAAAACGAATCCGCGATTGCGGAAGTTCGCGGCGGTGCGGGGTAGCAATCCTCGCACCGCTCTCATCCAGTTGTCTTTGCAGAAAAAGTTTGTTCTTTACAAGGCAAGGAAGTTGCCTACAAAACTTTCAGCGAAAGCCCGCCTTCAATTCCGAAGCGGGCTTTGTCATTTCTGTTTTTCAGATTTTTTGCTACAATGTTAGAAATGCAGGAAAAATTTCATCAATTTAATAGACAGGAGAACTCAAAAATAATTGACGAGGGTTTAACAGAATTGGAGCCGGAAGTTGAGAAGCGACCTACACCGGTAAGTAGTATCAAACCTGAAGTGGTTGGAGTCCCTGAAAAATCTGAATGTGATGTGGTGACAGATAAAGAGAGAGAAAACCTGTTTGCGCGTCTTGAAACTCCGCGTGACATTTTACATTTGCCGACAGGCATTAGGCGCGAAGGTTTGGCGACTTTGCGTGAAAAAATCGCGAGACGATATCTTTCAATCTCTGGTATGCAAACCGCGCTTTTTGACAGGATAGATGAATTGAGTAGAGCAGGAACTTTAGATACGGAAGTGTTAAAAAAAGAAATTACCGCAAAAGCGGATGAGTATAATTTTACCGCTGAAGACAGGAAAGTAATTGATGAACTGCTTTATTATTTTTGCCGCAATTATAAAAGATTGGAGGAAGTCCATAATTTACCGAAACAGGAGTTACTCAAACGGCTTATCAAAAATCCAGATTTTCTGCCTCTTATCAAAGGCGGCTATCACGCCAAAGTTACTCCCTATTCAGTACATTTTGATTTTGACACTGAAGAAGATTTTCGCCTGTTTGTATCAAACAATGAAGGAGAGGCGAAAGGAGACTACAAAAACACATACGGACTAAGTTATTATAATGGCGGTTATCCTATAACCGCTTCGGGGTATAAACCTAATTCCGAGGCGATTTTTCGCCACGAAATTCAGCACAAAAAATTTGATGCGATTACGATTGACAGGATTCTCCTCGATGAAGAAGCAGAGCGTGCAACCAGGAATGAGATTTTGGCGCGTTTTGCAGAGCACGGCAGAGTAAATAGTATATTTGATGATGTTTACTATTACTACGGCTTCGCGAAAAAATATGGGGTAGACCAAGCTCTCTATGAGAAAATGCTACGAGACGCTGTTAATGCAATTCAGGAGTTACAATATATGCATTTTCAAAAAGAAGAAATACTTGGACTACTCTCCAAAGAGAAACTTGCTACATGGTCGAAGATTGTTGAAAGAATGAGAGGGACAAAAGTTGGAAGGGACTTGATTCAGCAAAGAAAACCGAAAAGAGTAAAAAGGAAAACTGGTTGAAGCCGTTAAAAGATTTGTTCCGTTTTTACAGGATTCCGCCCCCGCCAAAGAGTTCAGAAGTCCCGCCGAGGCTTTGCGAGGCGGGTGGCGGGGCGTAATCCGAGCGTACGATTAAGTTCCAAGCTACCACCTGCTCGGAGCGTACACAGTGGCTTCAATCACGAATTTTTGATAAAGTAGTTCGAGCAAAGTCGTAAAGACACACACGAACGAAGTGAGGGTGGTGGAGTAATGCTTGCGCGCGCCTTACGTCCGGATGAGAACAGCGGAGCTGTGTTTTGCCAGCAGGCAAAACATGTAAGCTGGTGCCCAGTCCGAGTTCCGTGACGGTGGAACGAGAGGCGAGGGAGAAATTCCTTCCCTGTGCACAAGACAAGCTTAATGCCTGCGCATTTCGGGCCAAATGGTTATACTAAACTGATGCTTAGAGATGAAATAAAGAAGATCGCAGCCACAGCGCCCTGCTATTCTTCGGACGTACGCCAGAAGTTCTTATTGCGGCTTTCGGCTGGAGAATTGACTCGCGACGAGAACAAAGAAACCCATTTTTGCGCCTATTTTTTGCCCTACAATGAGGCCGAGAAGAAAATCTTCCTTGTCCACCATAAAAAAGCTAACCTTTGGCTTTCCCCTGGCGGCCACATAGATAAAGGCGAAAATTTTTTGACAACCTTGAACCGCGAAATACGGGAGGAGCTAGGCGTCGTCGATTTCTACAATAAGCTGCCGGAACCATTTTTCATCTCTATAACCCCGATAGAAAATCCCACGCTTCTTTGTAAGGTTCACTATGACACCTGGTTTTTGATGCCAGCGGACGGTTCGGGTTTCGATGTTGACCCAAAGGAATTCTACGATACCCGATGGGTAACTCTCGAGGAATCAGCGAGTCTTTTGAAGGACGCGGCAAACCTTTTGGCCGTCGAGGCTTTAAAACAGAACAAACTATGACCATCACCGTTAAACAAAAAGCCTGGCTCAACACTTTGAACAACTCGAATTCCGTCGAGATCAGGCCGTTCGACCCGAGGACGAAACAGGTATTCAAAAAATTGGCCGCTGACATCGGCGAAGCATTAGGTTCCGCTGTCCCGATAGTCCACCGCGGTTCGACAAGCCTCGGCATTTCGGGCCAGGGCGAATTGGACATCTATATACCGGTCCCGGTCGGGAAAATGGCCAAAACAGCGGGGGTCATCGAGCTGATGTTCGGTACGGCAAAAAGCATATATCCCAGGGAACGGATAAGATTCGTGACTTATGTAGGCGAAACCAAGGCCGAGATTTTCGTCATCAACGAAAAGTCAAAAGGCTGGCTCGAGGGTCTGGCTTTCGAGACCTACCTCAAAAGCCACAAAGAAGATCTCGAAGCTTACGAAAAGCTCAAAGAAGAATATCAAGGTTCGTCGACCAGGCAGTACTACGAAAAAAAGATCGAATTTTTCAATTCTATATTGGAGAAGATCCGCATATGAGCCAGAGAAATCTTTTTATATTTGTCGGATTGTGGTTTGCGGGAACTTTAGCAGTGTCTTTTTCGAACGAAGGCTGGAGTACTGCGAGCTTAACTAGAGTCCTTATAATAGGGTTCTTTTTGGTCGAGCTCGGTTGGTATTACGGGTGGGGCAGATTTACCAAGATCGAAAATCCCCGAAGAACGTTTATCCTTTTTTGCACTCTGAGTGCGCTGGCGATGGAGCTTTTCTATATGGTGTCTCGACCGCTCGACATGTCCTTGCTCATTACCCGCGATACTCCTTTTTGGGAAGCGGGTAAGAATATATTGATCGATCTTGTTTTAACAGCGCCGGTATATATCATAATATTCACGATCATATGGCTTTTGATCAAGCGTTACAGATATTCTGCATTCGCGTTCTTCTTTGTAATGTCTCTCGGCCAAGCGCTTGGGGACGGGGGCGCGTTCTTTATTGCCAATCCACCGACGTTGATTTTAATTCCATACATCATGTCGAACTATTGGGCGATGAATTTTGTACCGTTTCTCCTTATAAGAAATCAAGTAGAGCCAAGTGTTAAGGAGGGCAGAGCGTGGGAAAAGATCTTGGCGCCGATAATCCTTCTTCCGCTTACGTATTTCATAAGCGCGGTCGTCATCATCACTATAGGCCGAGCGATCGGCTGGCTTCCCGGCTAGTTAAGAGAGTTTTGTTTGGGGAGTTTGCGGTTTTTTGCGCGAAACGGCCGGTTGGTTACGCTAATTCCAATGACGTATTTTTTTAACGTCGTTGACACGTTATCACCTTATGATATAACTGCCGTAGTTCGGCTCCCTCAAACCATGGACGAATATGTGGCTAATTACCCATTTTACCGATAAATTTAGGGCTGTGGACGCCTTGGGAAAGTTCCTGTACCTATTGCTTGCGATCAGCGGTACCCTTACTGTATTTTTACTGTCGTGTCTGCTGTTCCATATTGCTGACACCGTCGGCCTGAAACCGTCGAGACGGACCCTTGGGGTGATAAACCAGCGTTATGTGGTGTCGTCAACGACAAGGACTACTCCAATAATCGGCGGCAAAGTAATGGTGCCTGTAATGTCGTACTATCCGCAGGAAAGGCGCGTCAATGTGAAGCTCGAGGGCAAGTATGTCTCGGTCAAAGTTTCCGACGCGTTTTGGAACGGTTGCGCGATCGGCGATAAAGTCGAGGCAGACTGGGAGCTTTCCCGCATCACCAAGGCTCCGGTCATTTTTTCGCTTCGCCAGATTGAAGATCAATGATCCCCGACGGGGATTTTTATTTTAAAACAGTTTAGCTTGGGGAGTAGCGGGGTTCTTCCGAGAAATCAAGACTTTAGCCGGTTCTTCATTCGGAGCCGTAGCGTTTGCGTCCTGCTTTATATAGTTCCCGGAAATTACATCGGGCAATCTTTTGAAGTCGGCTGTAAGGTCTTTCAAAACTGCCGTCGCGCGGAGCGCCGCGGCTGGATGGTAGAGAGGATAGATCACCAGCCCGTCTTTTTCGAACACTGTTCCGTGGTCGCGGCTTATTTTGGCAAAGGGCAGGAAATAGTTCATGGAAAACCGGCCGAGGGGTGCAATGACTTTCGGTTTAATTATCTCTATTTGCTTGGCCAAGTATGGTTTGTAGGCCTCGATTTCTTCCGGCATCGGGTCACGATTTTCCGGCGGCCGGCGTTTGACGATATTCGAAATATAGACATCCTCGCGCTTCCAACCTATCTCGGCGATAAGCTTGTTGAGGAGTTGGCCCGCCCTGCCGACAAAAGGCCGGCCCAGCTTATCTTCATGGAAACCGGGCGCTTCACCGATAAACATGACCGCGCAGTCGGGGTTACCTTCGCCGAATACGAGGTTTGCTTCGATCAAAGGAAGTTCGGTATTTGCACGGATCTCTGCTTCGAGCTTCATGAGGGCGGTAGGTTTATCCATTTCGACTATTTTAAATCATTTAGCATATTAGATAAGGCTTGACACAACGTTAAAACACTCTACTCTAGAATCAGCGAAGAAAGGACTCACAAATGTACGCGATAAAACTGAACTGTCGGCTGTGCGGGCGAGAAATCGGCTGGAACTCTGACCGGTTATGCTCGGCCTGCCTTGAAAAAACAGGAAGGGATTTCGATGGCCCTCCTCCGCCGGACCCCAAGCTCCACCCGTCCTGGTTTGCCGTAAGCGGACTGGCTACGAATGACGAAGTGCCGCCAATTTCCGGAAAAGCGCCATAAGCGCTTTTTTTCTTGAATTAAAACGGCTGAGGTTATAGTATTCGTTGTACATACAAAAATGGCTCGGCCGCTCGGTTTAAGGACTTGGATAGAAGTGGATAAGAAAGCGATAGCCCATAACTATCGCGTTTTTCGTAATTTGATACCGCAAAAGACCAAACTTATGTCCGTGGTCAAGTCGAATGCCTATGGCCACAACCTGATCGATTTTGCCAAGGAGATAACTTCGCTCGGGGCTGATTGGCTCGGCGTAGATTCGGTTATGGAAGCTCTGGCTTTGCGAAAAAACGGCATAAACACGCCCATTTTGATCCTTGGCTATACGCTACCGGAAATGCTGGGAGAACTTGCGAAATACAATGTCAGTTTTGCCATTTCCTGTCCCGACCACGTCAAGGCCTTAAAAAAGATAAAAACAACACAGCCGATAAGGGTGCATCTCAAGGTAGAGTCGGGGATGAATCGCCAAGGGTTTTTGGAAAAGGATATGGCGGCAGTCGTAAGGTCGTTGGAGGCGCTACCGCACGTGCAGATCGAAGGGCTTTTTACGCATTTTGCGATGGCCAAAAATCCGGCCTTTCCGGAATTTGTTAAAGCTCAGCTGGCCGCTTTCGATAAATGGATAAAATTTCTTGAGTCAAAAGAAATAAAGCCGATCATCCACGCCGCGGCGACGGGCGGCGCGCTTCTTTATCCGGCTTCGCATTTTGATATGGTGCGCATCGGCATCGGTCTTTACGGGATGTGGCCGTCAAACGAGACCGAGGCGGCTATCGGGCATAAGATAAAGTTGCGGCCGGCCCTAACCTGGAAAACCGTTGTCGGCGAAGTTAAAAACGCGGCAAGAGGAGGCCGCGTCGGATATGACTGCACGGAAAGGTTGGAGCGAGATTCCAAGATCGGCATTTGCCCGATCGGCTATTGGCATGGCTATCCTCGGGCGTTTTCCGCCATTGCTTCGGTTTTGGTTAAAGGCCAGCGAGCGCGGGTGCTCGGACGCGTGTCCATGGATATGATCGCCATCGATCTTACAGATATCAAAGGCAAAGTGGGCATTAACGAAGAGGTTGTGCTTATGGGCAAACAGGGTGGGGCGGAATTGTCTTGCCAGAGTTTGGCCTCTCTCATCGATATGTCGCATTACGAGCTCATTACTCGGCTAAATCCTCTCATTCGGCGAATATACCTATAATTAAAGCCAATTTGCGAAAGAATGGCCCTTGTGTTATCCTGAGGCAACTCATTTCTGAGTTAAATAAACCCAATTATGTCTCAAGAGCGATTGATAAAACTGGCCTGTAGCAAGTGCAAGAGAATTAACTATTGGTCCAGCAAAAATAAGAAAAAAGTTGAACGGAAAATCGAAGTCAAGAAATTTTGCAAGTGGTGCAGAGTTCAGAGAGTGCATAAGGAGACGAAGAAGTAACAAAAATCCGCTCAAAAAGCGGATTTTTGTTATGCGTAGGTATCTTGCGTATCGAGTGTGAACTGTTAATGCGTAAGCTGATAAGAATGTTGTTAACATTGTTGCGCAGGAATTATACTTTAGGGTCGAAGTTCGAGCTGTGTATTCATTTACATAATTATCGCGATAAGCAGCCGGATTGCTTTTTCGTCAAAAGTTACTAATATTAATCCAGACC
>CAZYRJ010000007.1:0-19925 GCA_964649625.1 uncultured Candidatus Saccharibacteria bacterium | reverse complement strand
CGGTAAGTAAATTGATAAGGGGCCTATAGTTTCAATGGTAAAACATCGGTCTCCAAAACCGAGGTTCCAGGTTCGAGTCCTGGTGGGCCCGCTCCGAAATAAAATTTGCCTCGTCCTATCCCCGCCCCAAGGGGTTCCCTCGGAATACCTCGGCGGGGTGAGGAAGCGAATACTTGGAGCTTCCGCAAGACTCATTGAGGGGTTTTGTGGGCGAAGCGAAACAAAAGACCCAATGAGTGGACAGTACTTGTAAGGTATTAGGCGACGAGCAGCCTGGAAAACTTTGTTGGCGAGGAGCGCCCCCTAAAGGGACTTCCAATTTCTAATCGCTTCGCACCACACGAGTACTTCTTGTTTGATGAATCAAACAATGTCACTCAAGAAATATAGGTCGCCCACCGGGCGCACGAACTATTATGTGGCCATTCATCCCCGCCGCAGAGCGGGCGGGGTATTCTGGCCGCTTCCAATAAAAATAGGGAGCGGACTAGCTCCCCGTTGGGCGCTTATCTTGAGACCATTCCAGGTCGGCTTTGAAGTCAGCCGGGTTAACTGTGGCGGGTTCCGAGGTGCCGTCAAATGTGACGGACCACATGCCGGTGATAAAATCGGCTTCCTCCACTGCAGCTTTGCGGCCCGTACCTCTGCCTTTGATCTGGACGATTCTGCGACCGGGGAAACCTTCTTGGACTAGCATATGGATTCACCTCCGTTCATTGCAAGTTGCTTAGCCGTCTTGTGTGGTCGTGAAGAAGGAGTTCATAAGATCTTGTTGTTCTTAGTATACAACATCTGACGAGTGATGAAAATTACATAAATGGATCGATTTATTAAAGACAACCCCAAGACTCACTGAATTTTCACCGATCAAGTGGTTCTATGTATAATATGCCAAAGCCTTTGATTTAATTTTAATAATGAAGAGTTATGAATAGAACATGGATTTGGATATTGGTAGCAGTGATAGTCGTGGTCGGGGTGTTTGCCGTTTGGAACGGTAATGGGAAAAATGTGGTAACGGTCGAACCTAACGATGCGCTTAGCGAATATTTCGAGGATAAGATGATCGAGTGGGCTGTGGCCGACGTCGGCCAGCCGATCGAAGGTTTCGACAGCGATTTGCTGACGGCGGCCTACCCTGGGTTGGTTGCGGCGGATTTCGACGGCGTCGAAACGTCAGAGGGCAAGTATCTGCTTCAAGGAGGCAGTGCGGTTTTTGTAAGAGAGGCCTCAGAGCCTGTCTCGTCAGCTGAGCGGATGATATCTTCCGCCGGTTACGAAACATTGCTTGTCAATGTTTCGAAAAGGCTCAATATGCCGGCTGACTCAAAAGAAAATGTCGAAGCCTTGATACAGGCGATCAACACCGGCGAGCGGATATCGATAGGTCTTGGGAAGAGCGGCACGATGTTCGGCACAACCCTTATTCCGACGGAAGTTTTGGAGGATAGCCGATGTCCGGTTGATGTTCAATGTATTCAAGCCGGGCGGGTCCGGGTCCGTACGACTGTAGTTAGCGGAATGGGAACTTCGACGACTATTTTTGAGACGGAGAAGTCGTTCACGACGGAAACCGAGGAGATAACACTTAAAGAGGTCATACCTGTCGCCGAGTACACAAAAAAGATCAATAAGGAAGATTACGTTTTTAGGTTCCACGTAAAAATGAGATAAGGGTGGAAATGTTGCATGGGTTTTTCATACACAACCTCGAAGAGCGTTCGGGCCAAGTGGATCCGGATCGAGGTCAACCGAAACGGCGAGGTCCGACTGATCGTACCTAGAAATACGCCTCGGCAGAGAGCGGAAGATTTCTTGGCATCAAAAACGGCGTGGGTTCTGAAAAAACTGAAATTCTTCAAAAATTATAAAGGGCCCTACAGAAAGCCGGGCCCCCGTTTAAGGCGGGGGCGGATTTCCTACCTTAAAAACAAAGAAACGGCACGCGACCTAGTTCTGGCCCGACTCGAACATTTTAATAAATTCTACAGCTTTAAATGGGGCAGGGTATCGATAAAGAATCACAAGAGCCGTTGGGGCAGTTGTTCGAAACGCGGTAATTTGAACTTCAACTACAGAATCGTTCTTTTGCCGGCCGAGCTTGCCGATTACCTGATCGTTCATGAGCTTTGTCACCTTAAGGAATTGAACCATTCCAGAGCTTTTTGGGCATTAGTCGGCAAAACTTGTCCTCTGTATAGGCATTTACGGTACAGACTTATGCACAATGGATTTTCTGAGGCTAGCCTTATATAATGCACAAGGTTGTGATAGAATTCGTAAACTTATAAAGTAGTTAATATTATTATGACTGACGAAATGACATCTGAAAGCGCGCCGGCCGAAAACACGGCATCGGCTAAAAGAGGCGGTGGATTTTTGAAAATTGTTCTCGTTATCATCGTGCTCGCGCTCATCGGCGGAGGGGTTTATTCCTTAATGGGCAGCCGAGAAGCAATGGCTGTAGTGAATGGAATAAAAATCCCAATGTCGGCATACCAAGAGCGTTTTGACAGATTAGAGGCGACAATAATCGCTCAAGGCGGTTCGGCTACTTCGACAGAGGTCCAGACAGCGATGAAAAACGACACGATAAAAAATCTCATCGATGAGGAACTCGTTCTTCAAGCGGCTGGTAAGGAAGGCATCAAAGCCAATGAGGACCAGATAAATACTCAGCAAGCTCAGTCGAGATCGTCTTTTGCGGACGAGGCCAAATATCAGGAGGCCCTCCAAAAGCAAGGTTACACTGAAAAAACCTTCAGGGAATTCCTTACGCGAATGAATATTATCCAGCAGTATCTAATTGCTCATGTGTCGACGAGTTCGGCCAATGCCAGCGAGTCTGAAATTAAATCGCTCTACGATCAGGCTAAGGCGGTAGATAAGTCAATCCAGCCGCTTTCGGAAGTTCGGCCACAGGTTGAACAAAAGATCATTGCCCAGAAACAACAGCAATTGGTCAATGCCGAAGTCGAGAAGCTTCGCACTGCCTCACAGATAGAGATATTGATCAAGTAGCTTCTAAGATAGCAGTCAATGTGAGAGGTTCGATTTCCTGAATTGCGGCAAACTTTCGATTACGATTGCGGCGCCAAGGTGGCACAGGCAGTTTTGGCGTACTACGGTTTCGATGTGTGCGAAGATGTAATAATTAAAATGGCCGGCACGGACAAGAAAAAAGGAACTCCGATCAAGGGGGTTGTCAGGGTTCTGCGACATTTTGGCCTTGCAGTGGAGTCCGGCCAGCTCAGTGTCGATGACGTCAAAGCGCGTATTGATAAAAAACAGCCGGTTATTCTTGTACTTCAAGCCTGGAGCGATACGGCGGACATTGATTGGGTGAACAATTGGACTGACGGCCATTACGTGGTCGCTACGGGTTATGATGACAAGCGAATCTATTTTGCCAATCCCTGGACACTCTACCGGACATATCTGACGTATGAGGAGTGGGCCAAGCGTTGGCACAACGAGGATAACGATGGCAAGCGCTATGTGAATTTAGGAATTTTGGCCGCTGGAACTGGCCTGCTTTTGAGCCGAATCGTGCGCTTCCCATGGGCTAGCGCCATATAAAAAACCGGGGAGGCTATCCTGGCTTGTTTTCGAATTTGATCTCTCGGTACCCCGACTGGCTGGCGGAACGCACGGCCCAGCGGTTATCGTAAGGGGCGATCATCACCATTGAACGCAGGCGGCTCGGGTTTGGCATTCGGAGAAGCCAGCTGGTATCGATGAAAAGATTCGACTTGTATTCGCGGAATACGCTATAGTTAGGCGGCGTTGACATCAGCACTCCTTCCTTGGTCCAGGGCCGCTCCTGGAACATTTCGTACATAATGAGCGCCGGCTGGCTCTCATCGCCTTGGCTTCTCACAAAACGGGCGAATGAGAGCCAATGGATCCATTCACCGATTTTCTCACCGTTGGCGAGAATGAAACCTATCGGCTTGTTGCGGGGTTGGAGCGTCGAAAGGTAAAGGATGCGGGAGGGTCCGCCAGGTTTCTTAGAATAGCTGAAGGTTTTGACATCCGCAGGGCTCATTATGTTCGAGTCGCGAATGTTCTCGAAGTATCCCGCTTTGCCCGCATCGCCCATGAAGGCGACGAAACGGCGCATACTGCCGAATTCACCGTCGAGGGTGGGAAAAACAACGGGCTGGCCTTGCTTTAGTACTTGGGCGAGGGTTGTATCGGTCTTCTCCGGCGGCAGTTTCATCAACCGATTACCCGCCGCGCAAGCGACGAACAGTTCCTGGGTGATGTAATTGACGATGACGGAAAAGATGGGAATACCTCGCCGAATGCAACTGATAGCTGAGGTGGCACCGCTTATCGAAACCGGTGCACCGTAATTTTTCTCCCATAGCGCCAGAGAACTCGGATCCTGGAGGATTTTCCGGATCCGCATGCTTCTGTCGAATTTCGTGAGAAATTCTTTGAGCTGGTTCGAGCGGTCGGTGGGATCGCTGATAAAGACCGTCCGGAACGTTTGAGGGTCGTTATGTAGGAACGTATCGTTTGACCTTTGGCTCGACGAGCCGATCTCTTCGGTAACGATCACGGCACCGACATCGTAGCGCCCTAATACGCCGCAAATGGTAATCTCGGGTCCCGCGTCCATTCCGAGAGTGTCTCCCTTGCCGTAGGCCGCTATGGGCCGTAGTGCGTCTTCGACCGTGGAATATAGGAAGTCGTAGTACGCGTTGAGGGCGGCTAAAAGAGCCGCGTTGAGATGGGATATTTCTACGCCTTGCATATGTTCTCCTTATAGGGTTGTTTATGTGCCTGAATTCACACTACACCCCAAATAGATTAGGTCAAGATGATTAAAATAAGCCCGGCCGAGTACGGTCAGGCTCATCTGAACATTGGAGAGAGTTCAGCCAGAGCTTTCATGACGCGCGCTTCTACGCTTTTTTGGGAGCCGAGGCCATCAACCAGGCGCTTTTGAAATGGTAGCTCGGCGTATAGTCTGATCAGCATCGGGTGGAGTCTGTGGAGATATTGCCGGAAGGTGTTCATGATGAGATCGTGATCTTTTTTGGGAAAATAGACCAGCCGCTTGGAATAGCTGGTACAGCGTCTTTCCCATGACAGCTCGGGCGGTACATCGATGAAAACGATCTTGGCTCTGAGCTTTTGGAGCCGCATGATGTAGTCGTTCCAGTACATGGCCATGTCTCTGATGCCATGAGCCTCGGCGTGGGCCATTGTGAAGATGTTGCACTCGTCGAGGAATATCACCCGGTCCCGGCCACGCTCGATGATGCGGTCCATGCGGGCAAGATCACAGGAGACCGCATCGCACTCTTGCTTGGGCGTCATGAATATGGCTCCGAATGATATGTCGCGGTGGGCAATGATCTGTCGACTCTCTTGAAGCGTAAAGAGGATCGGCGAGCGATTGCTCCCTATCCTATCGAACTGCTTTTTAATGTTTGCTAAAACAGTTGATTTTCCGGCAGCTTGCGGTCCGGCGATCACAATGAGTTCGCTCATACAAACCTTTCGTTCAGTGTACCTACTCACCTCAGCCTAGTTTAAAAAAATTAAAAAGCAACCGACTTCCTCCAAATGGCGGCGATTTTATAAATAAAAGAGACAGACGTTTGTCTGTCTCGTGTTTACCAGGTTGCCAGATCCTTAACCATTTGCTCGAGCTCGGGAATGTCCTCGGCATAGGTGCAGAACTGGTCTCCAATGTCGTATTGGAGGGTATTCTGCGTTGGCGTGTGGCGGAGATTAAGTTCAGTCCAACATTCACCCTTAGTGTTGGCCGGGCACCATCTTCGGCCATAATAATAATTCATCATCCTTGTAACCGCTGCCCTGACGAAAGCCCTTGTGCGCGCCGGAGGGTTGCATGTCGCCATTTTGAGGACATCTTTTGAGATGGCGCGTTCGATATAGCCATGCCTTCTGAGGTAGGTGAACCAGCTCTTATCTGGATCTGTGCTCATGCTGTGATATGACAGGTCTACATCCGCAGGATGGATGTTCCTGCATTCCTTGTCGGAACTCTCAAGCAGCATTCGGATCAGAAATTTCTTCGTGACCCAGTCCAGCCTGCCGATGAGCTCGTCAGGATTCCTTTCCAACTTGCGGAAGGTGTCGTCAAGCAAGACATAAAGCACTTGAGTTGCATGATCCGGGTGCTTTATGTTTTCTCGTGCTGCGTCCAGGTATAACCGAAGCAATTGAAGCGCGTCTTTGGGACCGCTCTTAATGCCTTGCATTGGCCAGGGAGGCTCGGTTCGGAGTGAAATGGCCTTGCCGTCCTCTACGGCCCAGTTCGGATCGTATTCGACAGATGGAAGGACATTATCTTCCATGAGTTGCAATCCCATTATGGTCAGGGCATATACCATGAGTTCGTTGACGTCGATCATGTGAGAATCGCCGCAAACGATGTGCATCCTGTCCCAACCTTTAAGGGTGGTGTGCGTTTGGAGGCGCGCGCTGATGTAGCTTCGGCCGTTCGTGGTGTCTTCGCCCCAGGCGGAGGTCATAAAGCTGGCGCGCTGAGACAATTCGTAAATTCCATCTAAGCGTTGGCAACCACTGCCTGCGATGAGCGTTCGAGCTACGAAGAACGGGATGAGTTTCCTCCAAACTTCCCGTTCGCATTTGACGCTGTAACTCTCATGACAACCGTAACTGACGTTTTGCCAATCATGATTGTTGTGGTCGAGTGCAAGAGGCGGATTCCGCACACCTCTCAATATGACCTTCATCGCCTCTTGGTGGGCCGTCAGTTCGACGGCGTTCGTGCATTCCGGTGTGCCGTATTCGGGGTGGTCCATGTCGACGATGAGCTGGCCGCCGTTTAAAGTCAGCATGGGAAACGGCAGAGATTTCACATCGACCGGATGAATCTTATCTTCGCCAACACCGACTTCGCAGTCGATGCCGGATATCCTGATCTGACCGTTCTCTGGAAGACGATCGAAAAGGGGGATGCGGTGTTTAAGGCGGATGAACACCTCGGCTTTGAGCGCTTCTTTTATATTCATAGAGAACAGAAGTTGTATCTTATTTCATCTTAAGCCAGCTCTGCTTTAAGTCAAACTCTTTAGACAACTGCGTAAATGCGTAAATTTTTTTTCGCACCCATTTCGACAGAGCTGTTTGGCTTCGTCTTTTTTGAGCTCTGCAGGTATAATGTTCAAATGAGCTATTACGGAGAAAGAGAACTTCGAGAATTGCCAGAGCCGCCCCCGCTTCGGAAGTTCGTTGGCGTCGGCGTGGTCGTTACCGGCCTCGCGATCGGTACCGGTGAACTAATCATGTGGCCGCATCTCATCACCAAGTACGGTTTGGGCATAATGTGGACAGCACTCCTAGGCATCACTTTCCAATATTTCATCAACCAAGAAGTCGCTCGTCATGCCTTAGCGACAGGGGAGAGTTTTTTCACTTCATCATCCCGCGTTTTCAAGTGGTTCGCTCCGTTCTGGATGCTTTCCGCCGTACTTCTATACATTTGGCCGGGTTGGGCCGCGGCCATCGGAACGACATTAAAGGAGCTGTTCGGTTTCGGCCATTATCTGTGGTGGGCGGCTATGAGCTTGCTTTTGGTCTTGGTGCTCACGTTCAGCGGCAAGGTGGCGTATTCTTTTTTGGAGAAGTCGCTCAAGATAACTGTGCCGACTTTTTTTGTGCTGCTTTTAGTGTCTAGCTATTTGACCCTGTCTGTCGAGGATCTAGGCGACTTGTTTAGCGGGTTGTTTAATTTCGGCTATTTGCCGAGCGATATCGACCTCCAGGTTCTTCTAGGTGCGATAGTGTTTGCTGGAGCCGGCGGGCTGTTGAACCTCTGCGTATCGCTTTGGTACCGGGATAAGCAAGTGGGCATGGGTAAATATGTCGGTCGCATTATCAACCCTATCACCGGCAAAGTGGAATCAGTCTCCTATACAGGGTATAAGTTCGAACCCACGGCGGAGCACATGAGGCGTTGGAAGAAATGGATGCACTTCATCCGCATTGATCAGGGCGTCATTTTTTGGCTTCTCGGGCTAGTTACTTTGGCGTTGCTTAGTCTAAACGCCTACGCAGTCCTTTCGCCTAAAGGTCTTGTGCCGGATGGGTTGGACGTGGCCGTGGTCCAAGCCAATATTTTCGCTGAGAATTGGGGGGTATTCGGCTTCAATCTTTTCCTCGTCATGGCGTTTCTTATGCTCTTTTCGGTCATGTGGACCGTCATTGACGCTTTCACTCGCATCGTTTCCGATATTCTCTACGTCAACTCCAAGACCGGTCCGTTCAAGGAATGGCTCGCGCCGATCAGTAAAATATCTCTCAGTCATCTTTACTACGGACTCATTCTCGGCATAGTTTTTATCAGTGCGGCATTTCTGCCGTTCAAACAGCCGCTTATGCTCCTCACGATCAGTGCCGTTTTGGGCGGTCTGACGATGGCTATCTATACGCCGGTTCTTTTCTATTTGAACAACTTTAGGCTGCCGAAGGAACTCCGTCCGGGCATTATCACGAATTTTTTCATGCTGGCCGGCTCGGTTTTCTACCTCGTTTTTTCGGTATTTATAATACTTAAGTATGTCGGCCTTGTTTAATGGACGAACCTAAGAAAGAACAATTTACGCGCGACTTATTCTTTGTATTTGTTTCAGTCGGAGCGGCGGTATGGCTTACAAAAAATGGCTACATCAGCGACCTTCTTGAGGGGGTTCGCGATGTAGGTTTTTGGGGCAGTATTTTAGCCGGCATGTTCTACGTTTCGATTTTTACCGCTGCGCCCGCGGCGGCTGCGCTTCTTGAGATAGCGCAGACGACGCCCTTATGGGTCGTGGCGTTGGGCGGCGGGTTGGGCGGCCTCATGGGGGACCTCATCATTTTTCAGTTTATGAAAGATCATCTGGCGGAGGATATAAAGTGGGTCATGAAAAAGACGGGCCACAGGAGGCTGTTCTACCTGTTCAGGCGTAAATTGTTCCATTGGTTTGTGCCTTTTATCGGAGCGATTGTTGTCGCGTCGCCTTTCCCAGACGAAATAGGATTAGCTATGATGGGCCTCTCCCGCATGCGGCTGCGTGTCTTTGTGCCTGTTTCCTTCGCTTTGGATTTTCTTGGTGTTTACGTGCTTGTCTATCTTGTCAGCTTACTTTCGTCCTAAATCAGCTGCTCAGTTTTAGAATTACGCGGCCCTTTTCATTCGGCGCGCTTTAGTACAGTATTACTGCACCAGCCCTTCATACAAAAGCTACACATTCGGGTAGAATTTAAAACATGAGCAAAAAATCAAGATTGAACTCACGCGGGCAAGGGATTCCGCACGTCATAATTTTAGCGGCGGGTTATGCCACCCGCCTTTATCCGTTGACCTTGGATAGGCCGAAGCCGCTCCTTACCGTTAGCGGCCGGCCGATAATCGAACACATCATCGAGAGACTGCACCCCGAGACAAAACAGATATACATGGTCATTAATGATAAATTTGCCGATCATTTTTCAAACTGGCGCGAGAATTATAAACTGCCGTTTGCGGCTGACATATCTCTGGTCAATGACGGTTCCGTTAACGAGAGCGATAAACTTGGCGCTATCGGCGACATCCATTTTGTTCTGAATAAGCATTCCATCGATCGGGACTTGCTTGTGGTGGCTGGCGACAATATCTTCTCCGAAGAACTCGATGAGTTTTATACTGTCGCGAAGCGCCGCGGAACGCCCGTGGTCGGGCTTTATGATGTAGGTTCACTCGAAGAGGCGAAAAAATTCGGTAATGTCGAAGTGGATGAGGAAGGCAAACTGCTGAAATTTATCGAGAAGCCGCCAGAGCCCAAGACGAGCTTGATCGCTATCGCACTGTACTATTATCCAAAAGAATGCATCCCGTATATCAAACAATATGTCGAGGAAGGGAATAATCCCGACCAGCCCGGACGGCTCATCCAGTGGTTATATGAGCGGGTGCCGGTCTATACTTGGAGATTACCTGGCGTTTGGTTCGATATTGGGACTAAAGAAACACTCCAAGCGGCAGAAAGGCATTTCTCGGCTTCAAAGCGCCCGAAAATTGACTGGAACTCACCTCAGTAATAACCGCTCAAATGATGCGTAATAATCAAGCAAAAACATCGCTTGTTTTCCCGAAAAGCCCAAATTTCGGCAGTCTACGACTATTCCAGTGCAAATGGCTCATCTTTCGTCAGCAGAGGTTTCTATGCTTTCTCAAGCTTCGCTGTTTTCGCACGAAATTTGAGCCTTTCAGCTAAACATTATTATTGAGATGAGTCCTAATATACACATGTATATTAACGTTGGGGCAGAAGCCTTTTCCTAATTCACTAAACAATTAGCTGAAAGGAGAGCATGAATAAAGCTACTCCACGGCAAGTAGCATTCCTACGATCTTGCGGAATTACGCCACCCCGCGATAAATCTATGTGTTCGCGATTTATCGGGTTCATCAAAGATAATAACGGGATGGGTCCAGGCACAGAATCTGAACGAATCGCTTTGCTGAAAGCGACCATCAAAAAGTACGAGGGAAAGAGAGTGAGGTCGCGAAGCGGCGAAGAAACGGTAATTACCAGGGTCTTCCCTAACAAAGTTGACGAGGTTTTGATGGATAAGTCGTGCCACCCATCAGTACAGTTGTTTTCTCCTTTTCTCCTTAGCCATACGGTCGCGGGTAAAGGTGGAAAAAAACAAGGTACACACAGTTGTGTCAGTCGCGTAACTCTTCTCGAATAGAACTGCGTCGTCGTTGGCCAGGCTCACAAAGGCTCCACGGATCTGGGGTCTTTTTTCTGCCAAAAGTTCTACGGCATTCATCAGTATCTCAATGTCCGGTTCCTCACCTTACTGGTGGGCGCCTACTTCTGTCGTCAAATTTCAATTTATCCGCGATCGCGGATAAATTGAAATTTGACCTTGGCTTACGCAGTAGGTAACCCAAGGAACGGCTTACCAACCTGCCTGCTTGTTTACGTGTGCGCTCTGATAGGTACCGGCAGGCAGGCCGTTTTAATAGCCTGTCTATGCATTCAGGGACAAGCCAATCTTTATCGGAATCGGTTGGAGTACTCGACCTTACTGTCTCCATCGCGTAAATGAAGCATTCACTTCCCAAATGCGGGCGGGGTTTTATTTCATGAATATACGCGCTATTATGTGTGCACATAAAGTGCCATTTAGCATCCTTTTGTCCGCTTTGGCAGGCGGATGTCAAAAATATCATGGCAGACGATAACCCATCCAGTTATCAGGCATCGCATAGCGGTCTTTCTAAGAAAAAAATCCTCTTGTTGCTATTAGGCGCGACAGTTGTTATCGGCATTTTCTATTTGCTTAGTGCCAAGGGAGGGCCGTTAAGTGCTATTAAGGCGACATATCCGGAAATTTACACTCTGGTCAATGACAAGATATCGATGAGCGCCCCCATTCAGATAAATTTGCCGAAGTTCGACCGCGGCGAGAGCAGTGTCAGCTTTGAGCCTTCGATTTCCGGAGAGTGGGTGCCGAACGCCGATCGTGATGTTATGGTCTATCAGCCCGATAAAAAACTGGAAGTCGGCAAATACTATTCGGTGACTTATTCGAGCAAGGGCGGGCGACTGACCAAAGACTTCCTGGCCGACGAGGACCCGTCCGTTGTCGGCATTCTGCCGGTTTCGGGAAGCGAGGCCGATGAAGCCTCCTCGATTACCATTGTTTTCAATCGGCCGATGGTTCCTTTGACCACGTTATCGGAGTTGGAGAAAAAGGACCTGCCTGTATCTATTACGCCGCCTACGGCCGGAAAATGGAAGTGGATATCGACAAGAAATCTGCAGTTCATTCCCGAAAAAGGTTTGGTCGCTTCGGCTCATTACACGGTTAAGATCGTCGACGGGTTGAAATCCGTCGACGGTTTGACGGTCAAGCCGTTTACCCACGAATTCACGACCCGTCCCTTGCGTTTTATTTCGGTCGACAAAAATCAAGTTCTTTATAATCAGCCGATCAATTTTCGATTCAATCAGCCGGTTGATCTCGATCAAACAGCCGCGCGCATCCGCCTTTCAAACAGCCAAACGCGCCAGTCGGTCGCCTTTGACGCCGAATACGGCAAGCGGATCATTTACGACAAGAAGGGAAATGCCAGCAAGATCGAGGATCGCTCTGTCATAGCTCTTTATCCTAGCGTTGACCGATTCGGGCGTTCGCATCTTTGGGATTTCAAGACAACCTATACGGCGGCGATCGATAAAACTTATCCGGTCGCCGGCGACATAATTTACGAACAGCCGATTGGCACCGTTTTTTACACGACCGATATTGTTAAATCATTTACGGCCAAATCGGAACGCACGAACTTGGCCGAACCCGAACTGTTCGATCCGCAAGGCTCCGTTACTATCCAATTCTACGAAGATATTGACCTTTCGGCGAGCAATATAGAAATCAAAGGCTCAAAGAGCGTCAAATATGGCGAGAAATGCGCCGAACAAAAAGGCGGCGACCGCTATCGGTACCCTTGCGAAAAAGTGCCCGACCAGTCGGCATTGGTCATTGGTTTCAATCCGGATAGTTTCAAAACGCAGGGCGAAGCCGTTCCCGTCAAACTGAAAAAAATAATCAATAAAGAAGGCCTGCAACTCAATGCCGCGCCGTTTGACCTCGCCCTCAAGGTTTATCCGCAATTTAAGATACTTAGGACTTTCCCTGGCGGCAATACGGCGAATGGAAGTGTTTCAAAACTTAAGATTTGTTCGAATTCGCCGATCGCTCCTCTCGGTGGAAAGGAGTTTTACAAAGCGGTTACAACGGATGGCTATCTGATTTTCGGGAGATGGGACCATCCTTACAAGCAGACGTCCGACGTGTACGAATCCCCGAGATGTGAGACAGGCGAATACGTCAGCAATCTTTATTATGGGCTGATTCCGAACACTCCCTACGAGCTTAATTTGAACGTAAACGATGTTTTCGACCAGAAGGCCTCCGAGCGGTTAACCTTCACGACGGAGAATGCCGAACTGTATCTTCGGTTCCACGCGCTCGATAGGCAGTACAACGTTACAACTCCGGGGAAGACGAAATTGACATTCGCCGTCGAGAACTTCGACAAGGTCTACGTCCATATTTGCAAGACGGACCCGGTTTCGATGGTCCAATATCTTCAGAACCGTCCGTCGAATTCAGTACCCGGCCAGAGCCTCCAATGTCTAGAAGAGACCGAGGACGTCATCGCGATGCCGCCCAAGCTTTGGGTCAACAATTATTTTCAGATTGACGTGGCGAAATATTTCTTCGATCCGAGAGGCCAGTACATAGTAACGCTAACTCACCCGAAATACCGCGCCGAGTGGGGCGATAAAGGCCAGCGATTCGAAAGAAGTTTTCTATCGGTAACGAATCTCGCGGTAGGCGAGAAGAAGATCCAATGGGGCAAATACGATGAGCTACCTGAATTGACAAAATCGTCCGTCGATTCAACCTCCGCAATGGGCGAGATCTATTGGGTAAGCCGCATCGGCGACCTTTCGCCGGTTGTGAACGCGAGCGTTACGGTTCTGCAGGATCAGGGTTATGAGCGGGATCCTCAGGTTGCCGATATAGGAAAAACCGACGCTTCGGGAATTGCGAGGCTGCCGCTTATAAAGGACGTCGTCGGGGCGGCCATTACTTCGGGTGGGGACTCGGCCGTGGTTTCGTCCTGGGGTGATAATCTCAACTGGGCCTCGACCGCTTACGCCGGCAACAAGATCTACATTTATACGGACCGGCCGATCTACCGCCCCGGCCAGGAGGTCAACATTAAAGGTATTTACCGTCTGTCGTTCGACGGCATGTTCGAGATATTCAATGAGAAGCCTGTCGATATCCGCATAACCGACAGCCGCGGCAACGAAATCCTCAAACAGCAGTTGCCCGTCTCGAAATATGGAACGTTCAGCACTAAACTTAAACTGCCAGATAACGCGGCGCTTGGCGGTTACTGGATATCCGTAAAAAATCAATCGGGCCATTTTGAAGTTGAGGAATACAAGGGTGCGGCATTCGAGGCTACCGCCAAGACCCCTAAAGATGAGTACATCGCCGGCGACACGGTGGATGTCGATGTCGTGGGCAAATACTATTTCGGCGTGCCGCTTGAGGGCGCAACGGTCAGGTATTCGTTTACAGCCCAGAATTATTACTTCGACCGCTACCAGGATGAATATTTCAGTTTCGGCGGAGGCTGGTACGGCTGTTACGATTGCGGCTACGGCGACAGTTTCCTGAAGAGCGGCGAAACGACGCTCGACGTCGAAGGTCTGGCGAAGATAACCGAGAAATTGGATTTCAAGCAGCTGTTCAAAGATCAGAAGAACGTCGAAAGCAAGATAATAGTTTTCCACGCGACAATTCAAGATAAACAGGGTAATTCGATCAGTACCCAGACCTCCTTCATCGTCCACCGCGGAGAGTTCTACTTGGGAGCCGCGACGGAACCTTACTTTGCCGCCGTGAACAAGCCCGTTCTGATAAAGCTGAAGACCGTAGACACGAAAGGCGAACCGACCGGCCGCGGCAGTCTTAAACTGACCGTAAACCGCGTAGAATGGAAATCCTACAAGCGTCAGGAAGTTGACGGCGACTATTACAATCGTCCGGAAAGGGTCATGACGCCGGTTCTCGAAAAAACCGTCAGCACGAACCGAAACGGTGATTACTCCGAAAAGTTCACGCCCAAGGATCCTGGTGAGTACGAGATCAACGTAGCGACGATCGACGGCCGGGGTAACGACATTTCGGCTGTGGGTCATTTCTACATTTATGGGGAAGGCAGCGTGTCCATACGGCCAACGAACAACGCGACGCTCGACATAACAGCCAATAAGCGTGATCTAAAAGTCGGTGATAAGGCGCAGTTCATTTTCCAGTCACCGTATAAATCCGCCAAAGCCCTAATAACCCTTGAACGTGGCCGCATCTTCGAATACAAGGTGGTCAATGTCGACAGGAACGTCTTCGAAGATCAGTTCCCGATAACGGATGCTATGGTGCCGAATATCTACGCGTCGGTCCTCTTGTTGTCGAGCGATCCCGAGATCAAGTTCGGCCAGGTGCAATACCAAATAAATAAAGAAACCAGGACGCTCAATATCGACGTTAAGTCGGACAAGAATTCTTATCTGCCCGGCGAAGAAGTGAGTTTGCATATTACGACTACGGATAATCTCGGGAAAGCCGTGCCGGCCGAAATATCCGTGGCGGTTGCCGATCTCTCTGTATTGGCGCTTAAAGGCAATCCCAAGAAAAATCCGCTCCTCTTTTTCTATAGCGGTTTTCCGCTCATGGTTACGACGGGGAGTAACGTAAAGAACATCCTGACCGAAGCTGAAATACCGACCGGTACGAAAGGAGGCGGCGGAGGCGACGCGGCCGAAGACCTGGCTAAAAAACAGCGCGGCGAATTCCGTGACACGGCCTATTGGCAAGCGGAAGTTACGACTGATAAAAATGGCACGGCCGTTGTCAGGTTCACCTTGCCTGATAATATCACCCGTTGGCAGGTAGAATCGCTCGGGGTGACCGAAGATTCGAAATTCGGCGTGAAGTACAATGAGATCACGGCCCAAAAGAATATCATGCTGGTGCCTCTCCGGCCACGGTTCGTAATTCCAGGCGATGAGTTTGAGATCGGCGCTCAGGTCTTCAATCAGACCGCCGCGGCGCAAACGCTCGAAGTCTCCTATCGAAGCGATAGCCTCAAGATCAATCAGGGCGATGATTCGTACAGGCAAACTATCAAAGCCGGCGAAACGGCAACCTTCTATTTTAAGGTCAAGGCGCCGGATAATATACTCGAGGGCAAACACGCGTTCACGCTCTCGGCCCGTAACGACGGGTTTGACGATACGGTAAATCTTTACATTCTGATAAATCCCAATATCACTTATGAAGCCGTAGCCACAGCGAACTCGACGAATTCAAAATCCGCGAGCGAGTACGTCTATATTCCGGAGGGCGTACTTGCGACCCGCGGCGGAGTGACGATAAAAACCAGCGCGACGCTCGCGGTCTTCCTTTCCGACGCGCTTAAGTATATGGTCCAGTATCCGTACGGATGCACCGAACAAATGCTTTCGAAGCTATCGTCTTTGGCGATAGTCAAACGGGGATTGAATCTCCCGAACGTCGGCCTGCCTGCCGCGATGGGCGCGGCGCAGACAGGCGACAAATTCGCGTTGCCGCCGGTCACCTTCGAAGGCCAGACCTACACCGCGGAACAGGTCATCGACATTGGCCTAAAGAAGATCTACGACAACCAGAATTACGACGGAGGCTTCACCTACTTCAAAGGGCTGAAATCTGAGCCGTACCTCACCATGGAAGTGGTTCGGTCGCTTTCCGACATCCGGGATGCCGGTTACGCTGTTGACAGCCGAGTGCTCAATAACGCCGCGAATTATCTTTACACCTACTTCAGCGCGAAGGGCATAAGTTATTGGGGCACCGATACTTACGTCATGGCGGCTTACGCCATTTCAAGGCTCAACGCCGACAGTGCGGCATTGCGATATTTCATGTCAGCTATCGAACCGTATCTCACCAATGCGTATATCAGCGAACGCTCGAGCAGTGGCATTCTTTCGTATCTCGCGATGCTCTCTCTCCGGCAGGGTTGGGGACCGGCTATGACCGAGCGGATATACACGTCTCTTCAAAATCGCGTCACCGTAGACTCCCGCGGAGCCTATGTTAAGGCGGGCGGGAGCGATTACAACTGGCAATTTTACGAGACGCCGATAAAAAATACCGCGCTCTTTGTCAAGGCGCTATCGAAACGCCAGAAGGATTTTGTTGAGACCGATAAGCTCCTGCGTTGGATATTGGCGAGCCGCGCCAAGGACGGCGCCTGGGGTTCGACCCAAAACACAATTGCTGTCATCGACGCCTTCACCGATTACCTCGCATGGAAGAGGGAAACTGAGTCAAGCTTCAGTCTCAAGCTTGATCTTGACGGCAATCCTCTAGCCGAGTGGGATTTCAACAAAGACACTGTTTTGTCTATTTACGAGAAGTTCATTCCGATAAACTCGTTCAGCCAGAACTCGATGCACACTCTGACCTTCGCCAAAGAGAACCGGAACGACCTCCAGAACAACTTTTACTACGACATGGGGCTCAAATATTATCTGCCCGCGGAGAAAGTCCCGCCCCGAGACGAGGGGATCGCCATTACCAGGGAGCTTTTCGGATTGGAGGATAAGGCAATGGAGAAGCCGCGCGGAAGTGCGAAGGTCGGCGAAGTTCTCAAAGGCAAGCTGACCATCATAACGGCCAAGGCGAGACACGCGTTCGCGGTCGAGGACTTCATACCGGCTGGATTCGAGCTCGTGAACTTCAATCTGGCGACGGAGGACAAAGCGTCAATTGAACAAATAAAGGGCAGAGGTTCGGTCGGAGAAAGTGTTGCCGAAAAAGGAGCTGAGTCGAATGGTTTCTGGAGCCGGATCACCGCGCCCTGGAGTAATATAATGGCGGCCGGAAGGTATTATGACAATGGCTACGGCGAAGCCGACGATTACAATATTTACGAAGAAGGCAGGGTTTTTGAGAACAACCTCCGGCCGGACTTCAAGGAATTGCGGGACGACCGGTTGTTCATGTTCAAGGAATATTTGCCGGCCGGAGCATACACGTACGAGTATTATATTCGGGCGACGACCGCGGGAACCTTCCGCTATTTACCGGCCGTCGCCTCAGAAATGTATTTCCCCGAGAACTTTGGCCGCACCGGCGGCGCGTTGTTCGAGGTTACACGATAAGAGCAATTGGATGGTAAAGAAAAAGGTGCCTTATTCGAAATTTTTGGCAGGGACCAAAAAAATTCTGGATGCAAGCAGTGAAGAGACGAAGCCGTACGAGACTGAAGTACTCGGAAAAAAATTCATGGTTTTTCCGAACGTCTTCTCTCCTAAATACTTTAGAGATACGGAACTATTTGCCGCTAATTTGCCGGTAGTAAATGGAGAAGAAATATTGGAGATTGGTCCCGGAACCGGAGCGATTTCTTTAATCGCGGCTATTAAAGGTGCTGCAAAGGTTGTAGCCGTCGATATTAACCCGACTGCCGTCCAAAATACGCGGACCAATATAGAATTATATGGTATGGGCGGTACTGTAGAGGTGAGGCTCGGTAATGTATATTCAGCGATAACCAAAGAAGAAAAGTTCGATACTATTTTTTGGAATACTCCCTTCGGCTATGTTACAGACTCCAATCTGACGGATCTCGAAAAGTCCGTTTATGACCAAAATTATAGGTCAACCGAAATATTTATTAAACAGGCGAAACGGCATCTAAAGCCATCTGGAAGAGTATTGATTGGGTTCAGTACTACGCTGGGAAAATTCGAGCTGATTGAAAAGTTCGTTAAGAATTCAGGCATGATGATTCGAAAACTTTTTGAAACAGATTCCATGGAAACATATCCGGTTAAATTCGAGATCTTCGAAGCTACTGTAGACTCAAGAAAGCCACGGTGAACTCTGTTTCTTAAGCGCGGAAGGGACAGGGGCGCGGTCTGCCGAAATTTGACGAAACTGTAATTGCGTGTTAGTTTCCGGGAAGACGTCCGACGAAAATTACTCGAAATTACATGAAAAAGCTCATTGTCGTTGCTGCGGCATTTATGCCGCTCATGGCCGCCTCTCCCCTAGAGGCCCAAACCAACTGTTTGTCTTCCGTCACGCTCCGTAGCGTCGTCGGAGACAAGTATCTGAATTTCGCTAACGGGGCCGAGCTCTATGGTGAGCCTGTTGCTCAGTCCCAACTCCTCGTCAACTTCCGGAACGGTTTTTATATCGAGCTCTGGAACTCAACGCCATTTGGGGATTGGAACGAGAATCTCGGAACCGAGCAGGATGTCGGTGTTGGCTGGACCGGCCCCTTGTCCCTTTGCGGGCTCTCCGGGGGATTCGGGGAAACCGTGCTCGACATCGGGGTATCGTATTTCGACGAGCCGGATTTGGCGAAGCTCGGGAGCGATGACATCGTCAAAAGCTACCTCCAACTGTCGCACGATTTCACGATCGGCGGACATAAGTTCAGCGCCTTGGCGCATTACAGGAACTACACGGCGATGCCGAGAAGTTCTTTCCGTGGAGGCAGTTACCTCGGCGTTGGCATGGCGACGACCGTTCCATTGGTCAAGGTGTCGATTACAACTTCGCTCTCGCCGGTCTGGGATTTCGGAGGATTCGGAGCCGATGACGGCCTAATGCTGCAGGGGGGCGCGGAGCTCGACTGGAAGCTTGGCAAGCGAATAACGCTTATCTTGCCGCAAGTCATGTATTATGCGCCTCTTACAATGGATGACCGACCGCTCGATGCCGTCGTGTTCGGGGGGTTCAGCATCGCGCTCTGGTAGTAACCGCGGGTTTTCTGCGGTTTTTTCTTTCTCGGTATTGCATATCTCTACAGGTACGTCATACTGAATGGAGTAAAAAACGAAACGGAAGATCTATGACGCGTGACAGGTTCATCCATTTGGTCGAGATCGCCGCACGGTGGCGCGGTGAAGCCGAGCTGCCGAGGGAGCGCATAGAACAGGCGCTTATGCGAGCAATGAGCGATGAGGCAAAAGTCCGGAGATACCCTTCAGGCATGCCGTCGCTCAAAGGCGTCTATGACATAGCCGCGGGCAAATTGACCGAAATCACAATCGATTAATGCCGGTATGCCGACAGCATAGGCGGCATTTTTCAATACGTTTCTCTGATGTTTATTATGACCATTTCGGTGAGGTCACCAAGACGTGCCTCTATGGCATATCGGCCCGGTATTTTCGGCTGAAAGTCTAGATTGGAGCCCTCGCCAAAGAATCTCCCGTCAATGTACCAGGAAGCGTTTTTCGATGCGTGTAGAGGTATCATGGTCGCCGCTTCGAAAAGGATATTGTCTTCCTGATGAGGGC
>CAZYRJ010000006.1:15359-27843 GCA_964649625.1 uncultured Candidatus Saccharibacteria bacterium | reverse complement strand
CGTGAAAAACTGCTGAAATAGATCGCTACGGATGACGCAGGGCTAACTGAAGCCTTAATATCGCGTAATTACTAGGATACACGCGGCTACGATATCAACTTTCGGCCCAACGACGGCCTGTGCTATTATTGCAGGGCCACAAAATTATCATTTACATATCTTTATGGATTCACAGAAAAATAGCATTTCGATTCCGGCAGCTATTATAGCGGCGGGCATAATTGTTGCGGGAGCAGTTTTCCTTTCAAGAGGCGCTCCGGTAACCGAATCGGTCAGAAACACAGAGCCCGGGATCGCCAATACGGTTTCCGAACTCTACAACGTGCCGGCGGTGACAAGTGCCGACCATATCCTTGGGAACCCCAACGCATTGATTAAACTCGTTGAGTATTCGGATCTGGAGTGTCCCGCGTGCAAAGTCTTCCACCCGAGCGTAAAACAGGTCATAGATCAGTACGGGAAGAATGGCCAGGTCGCCTGGATATACAGGCATTTTCCTTTGGTACAGCTTCATCCGAAGGCGCAGCGCGAGGCTGAAGCCGCTGAATGTGCGGCCGAGCTTGGCGGCAATACGAAGTTTTGGGCATTTATCGACCGCCTATTCGAGATCACACCCGCCAACGACCGGTTGGACCCGGCCGAATTGCCGAAAATCGCTGCCTATATCGGGCTTGACGAGAAGCTGTTCACAGCATGCCTAGAGAGCGGTAAATACAAAAAAGCGGTTGAGGACAGCATAAACGCGGCGCTCGAGCTCGGTGCTAACGGAACGCCAAGCACTTATCTTGTGCTTTCCAAGCCACTCAGCGCGAGCGCTATTCGCACTATCGAACAGCGGACGAGCTATATGGCCGATTCATATAACCGGCCACTGGTCAAAGTCGGTTCAGATGGTAAAACGGTAATGATAGGCGCTGCCTTCCAATACGCCGAAATGAAAACGATCATCGATGCGGTCCTCGTTAGTCTCAACTAGCATCCAATTTATCGAACGGCCGGGCTTACAAAGGCCCGGCTGTTTTGGGGCTAACTGGCGCAGAAGCGGATCGGCCGAGCAGCTTTGAAAGTCGGCAAAATTGGCATTCGGGGTCCCCGCAAGTCGAGCCGTAAAATTCGAAACGCAATATCTCCTCGGCTGTTTTTAGGATCAGCTTTCTGAGTTCGGCAGTTTCCTCACTCGTTACTTCGAAGATCTCGCGGTGGAACTTGCCGTTCTCATCAGGGCGGATGAAATCGATTGTGCCGGTTTCCATGTTCCACTTGCCTTCAAGCTCCAGCAAAAGTTTGTAAAAAGTGAGTTGTCTTTTATAATCGCCATCGCTTTGCTTGGTTTTGCCTTCGATATCGTTGCGGCTTTTCGGCTTGCCGGTCTTGTAGTCGACGACATTTACGGAACTGCCGCCCAGAATTTCGATCTTATCCAATGATCCGTTCAGAGGAACGGTTTGACCGTCCGGCAAAGGCAGGCTAAACCCCTGGATTCTATATTCGGTCATCACGGAATTCGAGAATTGCCAATGTTTTAGGTAGGCGTTAAGTTCCTTCCTGCCTGCCGATACGTATCTCTTTAATTCGTCCGTGGTCATATAGCTCCTTTCAAGCCCCGCGGTGAAGATATCAACGGCGGGCGCGATTGCGCTTTGACCATCGCGTAAGGCGTCGAAGTAGTATTTTAAAGCGGCGTGCATCGCCGAACCATAAAGCAGGATCGAGTTCTGCGACTGCGGAATTCGCAGGAGGTCAACAAAAAAATATCGCCAGGGACATTTTAAGTAATTGTTGAGATGGGTTACAGAAAGACCGCGCTCGTTGAAAAGCTTTATCAAGTAATCTCGGTCATCCATGATTGCCGGTTTGATGACAGGGGCTAGGCCGACAGTGGTTTCGGCGCTTTCTATCGCAACAGTACGTCTTAAATTGGCGGCGATCTCATCGATAAACCGGCTGGGAGCAACGTCCCGACCTTCCCTGTCCCGTTCGTAATATGTAATGAAGGGCTCGCTCCTGGCCCGCGTCAGGGCGACGTAAAACAGGCGGCGTTCGTCATCAATAGATTGGTCAACTCCACTTTGCCCGGGCAGGTGGAACATAGCGTGCGGCTTTTTTCCGCCCCAACTGCTGTCTTTCGCGTGCATAATAAACACCGCATCGAATTCCAACCCTTTGGCGCGATGAGCCGTCATTATCGATACGCCCGAAGCAAACGAAAGCCCGCCTTCCAATTTAAATCCGTGCCTTTGAAGATCTTTTAAATACGGAAGGAAATCTCCAACTTTCGCATTTTTTTTCGACTCGGCGAACCGCTCGGCATTGCGAAGAACAACATCATACAGCGACAGGACATTCTTGCCATCCGGCAAGCTAACAATATGGGCGATATAGCCCGACAGCCAGGCGATTTGATTTATCGCCGTAACGATCGACTCGTTTCGGCACATTTTCGTGAATTTAGCGAATTTCGCCAGAAAGTGAGCAAACTGCTTTCGGCGGTAGATTTCGGAAAGCAAACTCACTCTGGATTTTTTCGCGCTCTCGATAAGAAGATAGGCTTCGTGAGGATCGAAATTGTTGAAATCGTAGAACAATACTTTGGCGAGATTCGCGTCATTGGGCGAATCGGCGGCCTCAAGCATGTTTATGAAAGCTTCGATATGAATATTTGCCAGCGCATCCGATCCGCCGACGCGGGTTGCGGGGATTCCGGCGGCGAGCAGCACTTGCTCGATAGCTTCGGTATCTTTATTTTCTCTTACGAGAATGGCAATGTCCGAAGCCTGGCGGCCCGACTTCAACATGGCACCGATCGTATCGGCGACATACCGTCGTTCACTAACTGCATCTGGCGACTTTCCGATAATGATGGGGTTTAAGGCGATCTCGGAAGACGCTTTGAGAGGGACCTGCTTCACTAAGGTAGCGGCTGCGTTATTGCCTATAAGGCTGTGCGCGGCGTCCAATATGCTCTGATGCGACCGATAATTATCAGTTAGAGTTATGACCGAAGCCTCCGGGAACTTGCGCGTAAAATACAGAAAGTTCTCAAGTGACGCGCCTTGAAAACGAAAGATGGCCTGCTTTTCGTCTCCGACAATGAACAGGTTCGGGCTATCATGGAACGAACTGATTATTTCGAGCAGTCTATTCTGAGCATTGTTGGCATCCTGATGCTCGTCGGCTAGGATGTATTGCGCCTCCTCCTGGACCCGAAGTGCCAGATCTTGATCACTCTCGAGGACCCGCACTGTTTCCATTATCATATCCTCGAAATCGAAATATTTCGCCTCGGCCATCTTTTTTTCATACGCTGTGAATACCGCGAGCAGTTCCTTGTTTTTTGCGGCTCTCTCAATGCGGATGATGTGGTCGCCCTTCATTTTACCCTTCAGCCTTCCGATTGCGTGATACGCGTCGCCGCTTGCGGCTATAGCCGCGTCTTCTTTGTCGAGCAAGGCTTCAAAATCCGCCGGAGAGACGTTCTCTCTTTTCAGGTCGCGGATCGCCCCGATACATGGCCCGACATAGTACTCCGGAGCGTTCCGGGGCCGTAAATATTTAAAATCGCCCTCGTTGATGACGTCCTGGACCAACTGATGCTGGGCAAGATCGTCAATGTTCTTACGGCCGATCATGTTCTCAAAATGATCGGGATAGGAATTAATTATATTATTGGCGAAACTATGGAATGTGTGGATTCTAACGCGATAGGCCAAACTGCCAACTATGCCGATCAGTTTCTGGCGAATCGCGGCCACGCCGGATTCTGTGAATGTCAGGGCCAAAATGCCATCCGGCGGCACATCCGTCTGCCGGAGGATATTGGCTATCCTTAACGTCAGGATTGTTGTTTTGCCGGTTCCGGGGCCGGCTATGACCATGACTGGCCCCTCAATCGTGTCGACAGCCTTCTTCTGAGCCGGATTGAGTTTTTTATATTTTTCCTCGAATGATTGCTGCGTCATGTCAGTATTATAGCCGATAAAATATGCGGCGCACGGCCCTATTGACGCACACTTCGCAGTATGGCATATTGTAGACCGTTCGTACACTAAAAATATGAATATCGACACTATCTTCGAAGAAATTCACCCCAGAAAACCCCTGTCAAACGCATCCCTCGACTTTATCATGGCGATGTTGCCCCAGATCTCTGACGCGGAAAAGCCCCTGGCAATTGCCGTGCTCATAAACGGCATCGAGATATTCGAGGATGCCTTGCAGCTCCTCATGTATCTTCCCGTTAAGTTCCGGCACGAAGCCAGAGCCATTTACCTCCGCACGTTCTCGCTCGCGCCGACCGATGCTCTGAAAAGAGAGGTCAGCCTGATCAGTAACTCGCGTTTTGGAACCAACTGCGAATCCTTACCTCAAGTATTCGATGAAGACCTGAAGCAGGCAGCTGCCGACTGCGCGGTAATGGGAGTCGATTTTCAAATGACGATCTCTAAGTAGAGACCGTCATTTTTTTAATTACCAGGAAACCCCGCCCGACTCCCTCCGCCTGCCTGTGCGTGCACGCAGACAGCCCACGCGGACGGCGGCACGAATTGTCCTTAGGCGCGAAGCGCGATTCGACGGAAACCCCGGTCGGAGCGTACTCGCGGAGGCCGGGGAGGACGTCATTTAATAACTCTGAAGTTTCTTCGCTTTTTCGTGCTGGCGTATCTTTTCGTGAGCTTTAGCTTCGATCTGTCGGATACGTTCGCGGGTAACTCCGAATCTTTGACCCACCTCTTCGAGAGTGTGCGTAACTCCGTCATTCAGGCCGTGTCGCATCTCCAATATTTGCCGTTCTTTTTCGGACAATTCGCCCAGGATCTCCTTGACCTGATCCGACAGTATCCTTCTCGAAGCCTCCTGGTCGGGTGAAAGTATCTTATCGTCAGCTATGAAATCGCCAAGAGTCGAACGCCCATCGTCCCCATCGTCCCCAACCGGGCTTTCCAATGAAACGGTGTCCTGATTTATTTTTTCGATTTGGTAGACTTTTTCCAGTTCCAGGCCCATTTCCACGGCTATTTCTTCCGGCAGTGGGTCGCGGCCGAGGTCTTGCGACAAGCGCCTCACAACCTGCTTGTATTTGGCGATCGTCTCTACCATGTGGACCGGAACGCGAATTGTCCTACTCTGGTCAGCTAGCGCACGAGTGATGGCCTGGCGTATCCACCAGGTGGCGTAGGTCGAGAACTTGTAGCCTTTGCGCCAGTCGAACTTGTCAACAGCCTTGAACAGGCCCAGGTTTCCTTCCTGAATTAAGTCTAACAGCGTAAGGTCAGGACTACGGCCGACGTATTTTTTTGCTATCGAGACGACCAATCGAAGGTTGGCTTTAGCGAGCAGATTTTTAGCCTCGGCATCATTTCTTTCTATGCGCTTGGCCAGCTCCTTTTCTTGACTAGCCGGAATCAGCGGGTACTGGCCAATTTCCTTAAGATAGATCTGTATGGAATCGTACGCCGCGTCGCCCCTGCCAACCTGGATCTTACCCGCCTCTTCTCCCATATCCAAAATACCGCCGCCTTCGAGAACGTCGACATTAGCCGCGGCCAGCCGGCTATACAGGTCATCCAAAAAGATCACGTCTTCCTCGATCGTGGGAAATTCCCGCAGGATCTCATCATAGGTAACAAACCCCCGCTCTCGGCCGCGGCTTATGGGCCGCTGGGCCGGGGATTCCATATCGGATGCTTTTTTGCCAAGCTTATTCTGAACCTTGTCATTTTTCTTTGGTACTTTCCTGCCTGCCGTTTTTTTGACGGAATTCATTTTGTGCTTGGCTAACGCCTTTTTCATATGTTTTACGCTAGTCATTTTAATGTTTTGATATTTAAACTTTATCCGTTGCCTCGGCCTTAGCCTTGATCTCCACCAATCTCGCCGTTATTTTTTGGCATTCTCCGAGCAATAGCGCGACTTTGACCTCATTCCTCTCCCCTTCCTCTTTTTGGATCTCTTTCATTTTGTAAAGTAATCTCTCCCGCAATTGGTCTTCCTCAACATTTAGCAACAACTCCTCGATTTCATCGGCCCCGATAGTTGCCCCATAAATATTTTCCGCTTCAAACACTAAACTTGCCCTGTCTTTCTTGAATTCTTCATTAAGTTCGCCAAAACTTTCTCCCTCCAGATTTTTTATCTTATTTTTGAGATCCAATTCATCTACGCCATTTATAGAACGGTCCTCGAGTGCAAAAAGTATCGCAAAAAGACGCCGTGCCGGATCGCCGTATTTATTATTGGGAGGACGCAAGTTATCGATATTTACTTTTACTATATCATTATCTTGGGTTTTAGCAGCAAACGCGTGGATATCAGCCATGATATATTCGTCTTTTATACCCGTAAAGACGGCCATTTTATGTTGCTCGATAAGCCGAGACCTCTCACTGTCGGTCGTCATCGCGCCAAGAACCGGCACAACCGTTTCGCGCCACCGCGCGACGAACTTATCTTTGGGAAGCTTCTGTTCAACTAACCCCTCCCAGAGATATGTAACAATGTGACGAGCTTCTTTTATGGCATTCTTCCACGCTTCCTTGTCCCCCTTAATGAGGTCGGCGGGATCTTTCCCCGCGCTGATTTTTAGGATTTTTACGTGAAGATCCGATGAAAGCGTCATAGCAAAAGCTTTCAGGGTGGCTTTGGTTCCGGCCGAGTCATTGTCATAGGCCAAAACAAGATTTGGAGATAACCGCTTTATCAAAGCCACATGCTCAGGCGTCAAGGCCGTACCGGATGTCGCCACGGTGTTGTCAAATCCAGCCTGATGACTCATCAAAAGATCCATCTGGCCCTCGACGACGATCGAAAAGCCAAGCCGCCTGATGCCTGATTTGGCCCGATGAAAGCCGTAAAGGATCTCAGATTTTTTAAACAATACCGTCTCCGGGCTGTTCAAATATTTCGCGGAATCTTTGTCTTCAGTACCGAATATTCGGCCCGAAAATGCTATTACCCTTCCTGCGCCGTCGAATATCGGGAACATTATTCTGTTGCGGAATACGTCGTAAACTTTCGAGCTTTCGCCTGCCTTGATCATTCCGCACGCCAGCAGTTCTTCGCGTTTGTAGCCAAAGGCGCCTAATTTCGTCTCCGCATCATGCCACTCATCCTTAGCGAACCCCAGCCGCCATAGTTTTATAGTCTCATCGCCGAGGCCTCGGCTGCGCAAATACTCCAATGCTGCCGTATTTACTCTCAAGCTCGATTCAAATATTCCGCACGCGGCATCCATAATGTCGTACAGCCTGGCTTTTTCGTCGCGCTTTTCTTTCGACTGCTCGTCGTAGCGAAGCTTAACTCCGGCCTTTTCGGCGAGGACCTTAAGAGAACCCATGAAGTCCAGGCCCTCAAATTGCTGAACGAATGAAAAAATGTCACCTTTCGCTCCGCAGCCGAAGCAGTAATAGGACCCGCGCTTCGGCGACACGAAAAATGACGGCGTTTTTTCATTATGGAATGGACATCGGGCTTTGAAATTTTGACCGGCCTTTTCAAGTTTAATGTACGACCCGATCACATCGACAGTATCGAGTTTGTCCTTTATTTCGCTGGTGAAACTGGACATCTTTTAGGCTCTAGGCTTTAGGCTCTAGGCTTTAGGCGTTTTGGATTTTCCCAGCGCCTAGTTCCTAGAGCCTAGTGCCTTGTCATTTATATGCTTCTTTCTATAATGTCCGCCGGCTCTAGCTCATCGAGGATGTCATCCTGGATCTTAGGTCTCGCGGCTTCGATCATCTTGGCTTTCGGACCATCAGTAAAACCGGTGCCCGCCGGAATCAACCGGCCGATAATTACGTTCTCCATCAATCCCTTGAGAAGGTCTCGGCTGCCGCGGACGGCTGCCGCCACCAGAACCCTGGTCGTGTGCTGGAAGGACGCGGCCGACAAGAAACTCTTTCGGGAAAGCGAGACTTCCGAGATTCCCATAACCACCGCCTCTGTCTTTGCCGGCTCCAATCCCTTTTCTTTGGATTCGGCGTTTTCTATGTCCAGTGTAAACTGGTCAATAACTTCGCTCGTAGAAAGCGTTGTACCGCCAGGACTGATCACTTTCCTTCTTGAGAACATCTGCCGGAGAATGACCTCGATGTGTTTGCGGGAAACTGACTCACCCTGAAGCTCATACGGTTTGGAAACCTCCCGAACGATGTAATCGAGAGTCTTGTCCCGTCCGGCGTACTGGAAAAGCTCATCCACATCAGCGGAGCCGTCGGTCATGAGATCGCCTCTTTTGACCTTATCGCCTGTCTTGACGAGCGGCGTGCGGTTATATGCCATCCGATATTCGGTGTCTGATTTCTTTTTTGATTTTGACTTGCTCTCCAACTCTGGCAAAAGATATATAACTTTTTCGATGCCATCGCTCTTTATGTCAGCAACTGTTCCGTCAACGTGCGCAATGAGGGCCGGATTCTTCGGCGTTCTTTTCTCGAACAGTTCCTCAACACGCGGTAAACCCTGCGTAATGTCGCCGCCCACCGAAGCGGTACCGCCGGCGTGGAACGTTCTCATAGTAAGCTGGGTACCGGGTTCTCCAATGGCTTGGGCGGCAACCGTTCCGACAGCCTCACCCAATCCGACAAGCTGATTTTTTCCCAGGTCGTATCCGTAGCAGTGCGCGCAAATGCCGACGAGCGATTTGCATGTAAGGGGCGACCGGACCTTTACGGCTCTTACCCCGGCGTTTTCGATCGCGACGGCGTCGTGCTTGCTGATCAGATGGTTTCTTTCAAACAGGACGGTTCCTTTTTCGTCGACGGCGTCGTCGGCCAATACGCGGCCCTTGATATTCTTGGCGAGCGGTGTTTCGATGCCGGACGCGCTGGATTTCGAAATGTAAAGACCCTCCTTTGTAGCGCAATCGGCTTCTCCGATTACGAGGTCCTGCGCGACAACGAATAATTTTCTGGTCAAATAACCGGCTTTGGCCGTGTTAAGAGCCGTGTCGGTCAAACCTTTGCGGGAGCCGTGCGTCGTGATGAAGTACTCGATAGGAGTCAGACCTTCTTTCATCGAAGAAACGATCGGGAATTCGATAGTCTCTCCAGCGGTATTCTGGATGAGTCCTTTCATGCCTATCATTTGAGTGATCTGGGAGAACGAACCTCTGGCCCCCGAATAGACAAGGTCGTAAACGGAACCGTTCTTATCCAAGCTCTCGGGGATTAGTTTCTCTATTTCACCCTTGGCCCCATGCCAAATTTCGATATGTTTGCGCAGACGCTCTTCCGGAGAAAGCAGACCGTCGCTGAATTGCTGATCAACGACAGCCGCGGCGGCTTTGGCTCTAGCGATTACAGGGAATTTCCCCTCCGGCACTTTTACGTCATCAATACCCCAGGTAACGCCGGAAACTGTCGCATACTTAAATCCGAAAGCCTTAATTTTGTCGAGCATTGCCGGTATATTATCGAGGCCGTACTTTTCGATAAGGTCATCGATCAGCGCACCCATTTTTTTTCTATCCATTTCCTTGCTGATGAATGAGTAGTCGGAAGGCAACACAGTGTTAAACAGAAGCCGGCCGACAGACGTCTCGAATATCTCACCGTTGAATTCACGGTATTTCGGCTTGTTTGTCGGCAAAACCCTGATCTTGGCCCGAAAATCAACGACTCCGTAATCGTACGCCGTAATAGCGTGGTTCGGACTTGGAAAAATCAATCCTTCACCGCGCGAACCTTCGACGATTTTAGTCATCCAATAACAGCCCAAAATAATGTCGAGCTTATCTATCGAAACGACGACATTGCCGCTTCCCGGCTTAAGAATATTCTTATTGGAAGCCATGATCTCCTTAGCTTCCATCTGAGCCTCATCGCCAAGCGGCACGTGCACAGCCATTTGGTCGCCGTCGAAGTCGGCATTAAATGCCGTACAAACGAGCGGGTGAACCTGGATAGCGTTGCCTTCGATGAGCGTCGGTCGAAAAGCCTGGATACCAAGCCTGTGCAAGGTCGGAGCGCGGTTAAGAAGAACGTATTTATTGCTAATGACCTCTTCAAGCATCTCCCAAACCTCGGGAATGCCCTCATCGATCAGCTTGTTCGCTCCCCGTATGTTGAAAGCCAGCTCCCTTTTGACGAGCTTTGAAATAACGAACGGCCTGAAAAGTTCGAGGGCCATGTGCTTCGGCAAACCGCACTGGTCAAGGTGAAGAGTCGGACCTACAACGATAACCGATCGTCCCGAATAGTCGACGCGCTTACCGAGGAGGTTTTGGCGAAACAGACCGCGTTTCCCTTTCAAGTTATCGGAAAGAGACTTTAACTCCCTTCGCTGGGCCGCAGTCAGCGCTCCGGCGGATGATGAACCGTGGCGAATCGAACTATCGATCAGTGCGTCAACGGCTTCCTGAAGGATTCTTTTTTCGTTCCGCAAGATGACATCGGGAGCGCCAATTTCCTTGAGTTTCTTTAGGCGATTATTTCTATTGATGACGCGACGATAGAGGTCGTTCACATCCGAGGTGGCAAAACGTCCGCCATCTAGGGGTACCATCGGCCGAAGGCCTGGCGGAATGACGGGCACGCGCGTCAGGAACATCCACTCAGGCCTTTGACCCGAAGATATGAGCGAGCGGACTAGCGACAGTCTTTTATTGATCTTATCGCGTTCTCCGGAGCCGGCCGACTCATAAGCTTTTTCAAGGTCGGTAAGAAGTTTGTTAAGGTCAACGGAGCGGCAAATGTTATACACAGCTTCAGCGCCGATACCGGCCTCGAATAACGTCGAATACTTGATCGAATATGAGTGAAATTGTATTTCGTCGAGCACCAAACCTTCCTTGACTTCCTCGATTTCTTTCTTCGCCTCAAGCAGTTTCTCCTTAAGGGCTTCTTTGGTACGCTCATCGGAGGCAGCTTTAACCTTGGCTTTGAATTCGGAATCCAGATCCTTTAGCAAACGGGCTTTTTCATCATCGTAGACTTTCGTAACAATATAGCCAGCGAAATAGATGACCTTCTCAAGCTCCGTGGCGCTCATGCCCATAATAAGGCCGAGGCGCGACGGTAAACTTCGAAGGAACCAGATATGAGCGACCGGCGTGGCGAGATCGATGTGGCCCATCCGTTCGCGGCGGACAACGGACCGCGTTAATTCAACGCCGCATTTTTCACAGACGATGCCCTTGTAGCGGATACCCTTATATTTGCCGCAGTAACATTCATAATCCTTTTCCGGACCAAATATTTTCTCATCGAATAGACCGCTTTTTTCAGAGCGCTGAGTGCGATAGTTGATCGTCTCCGGCTTAGTAACTTCCCCGTTTGACCAATCCGCGATCCGCTCTGGCGAGGCGATCTTAAGGGAAACCGCTGTGAAATCATTCTCGGCGTTGATGAATTTTGCGAGGTTGTTATTCATTTCCTTGTATTTTAGCGGTTAATCTTCTCTTATTTTGCCGTCTCGCGAATCGATCCTCTTCTATGTAGGGCACGTCGGCATCCTCACGTACCAATTCGACGTCAAGGCCCAAGCCTCTCAAGTTATTGACGAGAACATTAAATGCGGCCGGCGAATTCGTGACCTCGATAGGCATTCCCTTAACGATGGCGTCAAAGGTGGCGGAGCGTCCGATAATGTCATCCGATTTCACGGTCAGCATTTCACGAAGAGTGTAAGCCGCGCCATGACCAAGGAGAGCCCATACTTCCATTTCTCCGAACCTTTGCCCGCCGCCCTGAGCTTTTCCGCCCAATGGCTGTTGAGTGATAAGCGAATACGGACCGATCGAGCGCATGTGGATCTTATCTTCAACCATATGGTGGAGTTTTAAGATATACATATAGCCGACAGCGATTTCCTGGTTGAAAGCCTCTCCGGTTCGGCCATCGTAAAGCGCCATCTTGCCGTTTTCCTGGAGGCCGGCCTTTTTAAGTTCTTCCTTGATCTCAACGTCAGTTGCACCCGCAAATGGAGGAACGATCGCCTGGTACTTTAGAGCGTTAGCGGCCATGCCAAGATGAAGTTCGAGGATTTGGCCGAGGTTCATGCGTGAAGGTACGCCAAGCGGCGTTAAGATAACATCGATCGGCGTTCCGTCGGCCATGTACGGCATGTCTTCAATAGGCAGAACTTTAGAAATTACGCCTTTGTTTCCATGTCGGCCGGCTAATTTATCGCCCGGAGATATGTTACGGAGCTCGGCTACCTCGATGTGTATTCGCTTGATGATGCCGGATTCGAGACGGTCGCCCCTCTCGCGCGAAAAGACTTTAACACCGATGATGCGGCCTTGCTTGCCATTCTCCATTCTTTTTGAAGTATCTTTGACGTCTCGGGCTTTTTCGCCGAACAGCGATCGAAGCAACCTTTCTTCCGGTGTGAGCTGGGTCTCGCCCTTTGGAGTTATTTTGCCGACGAGAATGTCGCCGGGTCTGACTTCCGCGCCGATCCGAATGACGCCGTCCTCGTCGAGGTTCTTAAGTTTAGCTTCGCTGACGTTCGGAATATCATGAGTCGTGATCTCAGGCCCGAGTTT
>CAZYRJ010000006.1:12036-15349 GCA_964649625.1 uncultured Candidatus Saccharibacteria bacterium | reverse complement strand
TGACGACGAATTCCTCGACATGAATGGACGTGAACTTGCTGTTCTTAACGAGACGCTCTGAAATAATAATGGCATCCTCGTAATTGGAGCCTGACCATGACATAAAGGCGACAAGAGCGTTTTGGCCCAAGGCGACTTCACCGTTATCGGACGAAGATGTGTCGGCCAATAGATCGCCTTTCTTAACTTTATCGCCGACTGTAACGGCCAGCCTCTGGTGGAACGCCGTGAAGCCATTCGTGCGATTGAAAACCGCCAATTTGTACGTCTTTTCCTTGCCTTTAGTATTCTTGATCCTGACTTGACTTGCGTCAGCAAAACTGACTGCGCCCTCCTCCTCGGCAAATATGAGCCGGCCAGAATCGCGAGCCGCCCGCTCTTCGATGCCCGTCGCGACGAGCGGCGCCTCAGGAATAAGACACGGTGTGGCCTGTTTCTGCATGTTAGATCCCATAAGAGCGCGGTTCGCGTCGTCGTGGTCCAAAAACGGGATCATGGTAGTCGCAATGGAAAAAGCCTGCGCGGTATTCACGTCGATGAGATCGACCTCGTTCTTATGAACGATTGTCGGCACGCCATTGATCCGAACCTCGACTTCGTCAGTCGTGATGTTGAGGTCCTTATCATATGGCGTCGCGGCGTGGGCGATCTTGAAGTTCTCTTCTTCGAGAGCGTTCAGATACTTAATTTCTTTTGTAACCTTGCCATTCTCAACCTTGGCATAAGGAGTTTCAACCATGCCGAAGTCATTGATGCGAGCATGAGTAGCTAAACGCAAAATAAGGCCGATGTTCGGGCCTTCCGGCGTGTGAATGGGGCAAAGCCTTCCGTAGTGAGATGGATGGACGTCACGGACCTCAAAGCCGGCTCGTTCGCGAGTAAGACCGCCAGGACCCAAGGCCGACAAAGTTCTAAGATGTTCAAGTTCCGAGAGAACGTTCTCCTGCAACATGAACTGCGACAGCTGGTTGGTATTAAAGAATTCCTTTATTCGAGCCTGAAGCGGTTTCGGCGAGATAAACTGGATCGGCATAGTGATCGACTGGTCGATCGTCGACATCCTGTCCTGGATGTTCCTTTTTATCTGAGTCATACCGACGCGGATCTTTTGCTGGAGCAATTCTCCCACGAATCGGGCTCGTCGCGATCCCAGATGGTCGATATCATCCTCAAAAGCATCAGGAGTATTGTTGAGGTTTATGATATGGCCGACGATCACCACGACATCTTCGAGATTCACTGTGCGTCTGTCGGCATCCTTTCCTTCCGTTGGCTTGCCGAAGCGCTTATTGAATCGGAAGCGTCCGACTTTGGAAATATCATACCGTTCGGTCTCGAACATGGCCTTTATAAAATCCTTGGCGTTTTCCACCGTGCCAACTTCCCCGTCCCGCAATCTTTTATGAATCTCGAGGAAAGCTTCGTTCGCTGTCTTGGCGTGGTCTTTGGCGAAAGTCGCGTCCAAATGGGCCTTGGCATGCTGATTGGTCGCGAAAAGCGCTCGGATATCGGAATCCGTTTCCGCACCCAGAACGCGAAGAAGCGATGTAACGCCAAACTTCCTCTTGCGATCAATGCGGACGTAGATAGCGCCATCGTAATCGGTCTCAATCTCTATCCAAACGCCGCGTGACGGGATGATTTTGCCGCCAAAACAGCGCTTGCCTTTTATCTCATCGCTCGTGAAAAACACACCGAAAGAACGCGCCAACTGCGGGACGATGACTCTTTCGATGCCGGAAATGACGAAAGTGCCGTGCTCGGTCATCATCGGAAAATCCGCCAGGAAAACCTCCTGCTCTTTCGTCGTATTGAGCATCTTGTTCACCAGCTCGACGCGGGCTTTCAGGGTTCCTTCGTACGACAACTTATTCTCTTTGGCGTTTGTTTCGTCGAATTTAGGCTCACTCAAGGAAGCGCTCAAAAATTTGAACTCGAACTTCTTCTCCGAATAGTCTTTGATGGATGCGAACTCCGTGAAAACCTCTTTTAAACCCTCGGCGATAAGCCAGTCGAACGATTTCTTTTGCGGCTCGACCAGATTCGGAATCTTGGCAAGCGGAGCTTTATACGCGCCGAAGTATTTCTTCGGATATCGCGAGCCGCTTATCATATCTCCATGTACTATTTTGGTTTCCATGCGATTTATGTGCTTACGGTTGCTAAATGAGGTGTGTGGCGCCGTGATTCATTCGATATAATTACAAACAAAAGCCCCACACCACTTAAAAGGCGCTTTCATTTCCTGGAAGCTCGATTTATTGAATTTTAGTATGCAAGAAAATAGCCTTTATTGGCCTTAGTAATTTGAGTTTCTCCCCGTACTCAATCTTGCAGAATTAAATGAAGTATATACCTATATTTCAAGCCGTCAAGTAATGTTTGAATATCATAGCTTGACGGGGCCCACGTTGTGTGCTATAGTTGCCATCAATATTGAAATTGAGCCCCCTATTCTGGGACACCCTCAAAACGCCGGAGAACGTGCTACGCTCAATGGGCTTCCCATCGACACTGTTTCTCGGTTCAATCGCCTCTCTGCTGCTCTCGAACGACAGCCGCGTGCGATAAACAACAGCCGTGCGTCCGCTCCGGACGCACGGCTAAAATTTTACCTAGATATTTAAGTCAATAAGTGTATTATTTGCTCATGAAAAAAGCCGCTTTTTTTGACATTGATGGCACGATATTCCGCTCGAGTTTGTTTATTGAATTGGTGGAGGCGATGATAGCGGCCGAAGTATTCCCTAGGGACGTTAAGAAGGGCTACGAAAAAGAATACAGGAACTGGCTCGACCGCGAAGGAAGTTATGAGGAATACCTCGGCGCGATGGTTAAGGTCTTTTCCGATAATCTTAAGGGCGTTCCCTATGACGAGTTTATGCGTCTGAGCGACCAGATAACCGAAACCAAGGGAAATAAGGTCTACGTTTACACACGCGGTCTCATAAAGGAACTGAAGAAAAGAGGATATTTCCTGGTCGCCATCTCTCAGTCTCCCAAGGGAGTGCTGGACAGTTTTTGCAAAAGGCTGGGATTCGACAAGGTCTACGGACGATTCTTCGAACTGGGCCCCTCGGATCAGTTCACCGGCGAAACGGAAGAGGTACATCTGATCGCGAATAAGGCGAATATCGTGCGAAGGGCCATTACTAAAGAAGGTCTAACCTTGAATGGTTCGTACGCCGTGGGCGACACGGAAAGCGACATACCGATGCTTGAGCTTGTGGAAAATCCGGTCTGTTTTAACCCGAACGCGTCCCTTTATCGCATCGCGAAGATAAATAAGTGGAAAGTCGTGGTTGAACGGAAA
>CAZYRJ010000006.1:0-12026 GCA_964649625.1 uncultured Candidatus Saccharibacteria bacterium | reverse complement strand
TATATATTAACTAGTAATGCGCCCCCTAGGGGGCGCATTACTAGTTAATATATATCTTATGCCGGACGAAGAAAAAAAGCATACAAGCGGAGCCAAGGAGGAGTTTCGCGTAAACGGCGAGGAACTCATCACGAAAGTAAAGGAAATTATCAAGGAAGGAAACGCTCGTCGCATCATAATCAAGAACGAAAAAAACGAAACGATAGTCGAGATACCGGTTATCATTGGAGCGGTCGGTGCGCTTATCGCACCTGCTTTAGCTGTCGTCGGCACTATAGCCGCACTTGTAACCAAGTGCACGATAGTAGTCATTAAGAAATAGTAATCCGGCCTTTGGTCTTTCTGGCACTTGGACCGCCAAGATTCAGCCAAAGAACCAGCTGGGGTGGCAGCTTGCGCGTTCTATACTTTGATTCCTACGTTTTTGAGTCGGATTCGCGCCTGAACGTCTCACATTGTTCCAAGTCAAACATCCGACATTGTTCCTTGCCGAAAACCTTGTCCCAAGCCGAATGATTCCCTATTGTTTCATTACGACGCCTGCTCACTTCCATGCCTCATATGTCCTCATGTGTTGTTACCGGCCTACACCAATTATTCACTATAGCGTAAATCTAGTGTATGGGACTGTGCACGAACAGAGCGTCAGTCGAGCTTGGCGGAAAGACTTCTGGATGCCTTTGTTGTGGCTTGTTGCCTAGCAGCGTTTTTGAGATGCATGCAAGAAGCAGGTCTGCTTTACATTTGAACGCTCTCGCAAACCAAACATTACCTGCCTGACCTCTTTGCGCGCCACTCCTCTATATTTTTGTGATGACCCGACAGTAGAACTTTCGGCACTTTAAGAATTTTTCGCTTATATTTTATTTCCGGAGGTCTTGTGTAGACGTCAGGGCTCGCGACACGGGTCTCCTCTAACGAAGCGATATCTCCCAAGACGCCAGGGACCTGTCTTCCGATGCAGTCGATCATTATCATTGCCGGCAGTTCGCCTCCCGTCAAAACGAAGGGACCGACCGAGACGTCCTCAACTTTGAAAGCTTTTTTCACCCGGGCATCAATCCCTTCGTATCGTCCGCATATAAAAATCAGATCGGTCAGCTTCTTCGCAACGGATTTTGCGTAGGCAGTATCGAATTGCTTGCCCGACGGTTCTAACCAAATTATCTTTGCCGCCCTCTTTGATCGGACCTTCTTCAAAGCCGCGGCGAGAGCCTTAATGACCGGCTCTGCCTGAATGACCATCCCCGGCCCGCCGCCGTAGGGCGCCCTATCTATGCGCTTATTCTTGTCAGTCGTGTAATCGCGCGGATTGTAAAAATGTACGCGGATCTTGCCGTCTTCTATGGCACGCTTCAGAATCGACTCGCTTAAATAGGAATCGAAAGAGTTAGGAAACAGTGTGATGATGTGGAATCGCATGAAAAGCACAATACAGTAAAATCCACTCATCTTCAACTTAACCGCTGAAGCGGGCGCCCTTTCGCCATTGACTAATAATCGGCAGCTGATAAAGTTCGGCCAGTAAGAACTGTTCTCCTCATCTTATGAATGAACTCACGTTACCCATCGGGTCGACAAAAAACCTCATTGAGGTCATGTCACTTGCGGCGCAGAACGCCGAGCGTTTAAAACATCCCCGCCTCCTCACGACGCATATAGCGTTAGCTTTGCTCCAGCACAATAATGGCAGCGGTAAAGCCAGCATCGGGCTCAAAAGTCTTACGGTACAGACCGACGAACTCGTCGGGCAGGTCAGTCATTACCTCAATTCGCCGAGTGAACCGGAAAGCGAACTGTCGATTTCGGATCTGCTCGTCGCCGCGCATAAGCAGTCTCGCAAACAAGGCCTTCCCTATGTGGGCACCGAACACCTGATTGTCGCGCTATCCGAGGCAAATACGCCATTCGCCGCGATGCTGCGTAAAAGGGGCATTGGCGCCGCTGATGTGCGCCACGCGCTATGTAAAATGACCGGCGACAACTGGCTCAGCCCGACAACGCCCAAGGCCCTTATCGATTCTGCGGTTGAGCAACAATTAGGCAAGGAATTGCCTGCTGAAGGCGCCGGTTTTACGGCTGAAGTCCCGATCAGAAATATCCCTTCCTTCACAATCCCGCTTGCCAACCGAAAGATCAGAATCAGCCCGCGCTTGTTGGCAACTCTGCTTGTGTGCGCAGGTAAGAACAACGAGATCGATGACGTAATACTGGCTCACGCCCTTGGAGCCCCATTACAAACCGCATGAACAGCGGTTCCTATACTCAAAGCGTACCATTCTCATGGTACGCTTTTTCTATGGGCGAGTCGTCGTTTCCGGCGGTTAAATGACTGATTTATCAGTCGATTTGGTAAAAAACTTACGATTCGTAGGAAAAGAATAAAGCTCTGTGTAACGCGGATAACCCAGCTGCGGTATAAGCCAATCTTTTAGGAACCTAGGAGCTTCCGTAAGCGGATCAATAGATCGTCCCATAACCTCAGCCGCGCTGTGCGATTTTGTGCAGAGCACATCCTTCGAACTGCCTTATTCATCAACTGAACCATTTCCCTGGTATTTTTCAAAAATCATTGGCTTTTATATACCTAGTTTTTTTATGCCAAGCAAAAAACCGCCTTACGGGGTTTTTTGCTCACTTAAAACTGGAGGCTTTAAGTTAGATTTTGAGGTCTTCGAGAGACTCGTCAACGGTCTTATCGGTGCGCGCCTTCGGCATTCCGCCTTCCGGCTCATTGATCTTCAAGTTAACGCGGGCGTTATTTTTCATACCCACGACTCGAAGCAGAGTTCGGATGGCCTTGGCTGTATTACCCATTCTGCCGATAACCTTGCCCATATCGGCAGGATTAACGGAGAGCGTAAGCAGCACGCCCATCTCATCGACAGTCCTAGTGATTTTTACATCATTCGGATTATCGACCAGACCCTTAACGACGTATTCTAGAAATGCGACATCTGATTCCATCGTTTTGTCTTTTCAGTTTATAAATCTGCAGTTCGACACGGCGGTCTTTCTACACCGCAACCATTCACTGCTACAGTAAAGCGTATCACAGAATGCTTAAAAAATCAATGACAACCCGAACACCCGAATGCCGGTATCCGTTCCCAAACTCGGCTGAAAATCCATTATTTATTAGATGTTACAAATATGCCACGGCCGTGATGTTTTTGTAACATCAATAATTACGGTCGTTTGGCCGGATTCCTCGTCAAACACCACGCGAGCCTCTAAGTTTTCACCTTTGAATAATATAGATTAGGCAGTCTGTTTTTCATCTGTGCCAGAAACTGAAGATGCAGCCGGAGCTGGAGCCGTTTTCTTTTCGGCGGGCGCAGCCTTTGCCTCTTTCCTCTTCGGTATCGATTTTTTGGCGGGCAATACGTTAAGCTTTTTCCCGGCAATTATTTTTTTGTCTATAAAAAAGTTGTGGAGCGTCTCGCTCGGCTGTGCGCCTTTTGAAATCCAATATTTGATCCTATCGGCATCAACTTCCTTGACCTTATGGACGGGATCGTACGAACCGAGCACTTCCAAATACTTGCCGCTTTTCGTGCTGTTTTGGGATTCCGTCAAGACAACGCGAAATGTCGCGATGTTCTTGCGACCGACTCTCTGTAATCTTATTTTTAGCATGGGTCATAGACTAACATAAATAAAAATGCATGCAAGAGCGCTAGGCGTTCGATACCTAATCACAGCGCTTAGTCTCCAGATAATTTTTTACTCTGATAACAACAATAGCGGTCGAAATTCCATTATTTTTACATGTTACAAATATGCCACGGCTGTGATGTTTTTTGTAACATTACGATTTACGGTCGTTTGGCTTCGGATTCCTAACGGATTCCAATCGGATTCATAAGATAGTGGATTCCCGAAGTGTCCATGGGGAATTTCTAATGGACATAAAACTCCAGAAAAAGATTTGCATGTTCTCGGTGGACGGCGCTGATGACCGCGAGATTCTTGCGAGCCCTCGGGCCTCTCCCAAAAATTGAAATACCCCTGATTTATTTGGCAACGGCGACAGCTTCGTCGAAGGCGACTGATAACAGCTTGGAAACGCCGTCATTGCCCATTGTAACTCCGTATAAAGCCCCGGCCCTCGACATGGTTTCGCGATTATGCGTTATGAGGATCAACTGCGAAAGTTTCGACAGATTCTCTATCATCTCCCCATATTTTCTTGAGTTGGCTTCATCCAACGCAGCATCGGTCTCATCAAGAATTATGAATGGCGGCGGATTTACCTGAGATATTGCGAAAAGAAGTGCGATAGAAGTCAGCGCTCGCTCCCCGCCCGAGAGCATTTCCAGGCCTTTGATATTCTTCCTCGGAAGTTTAACGTCTATCTCTATTCCCGATCTCGGCTTTGAATCGTCTTCGGCTTGAAGTGCCGAGGACGCCATACTCACTCCTTCGCCACTGTCTTCTTCCTGGATCAGCGGATCCTCTGTAACTACCTTTATCGAGGCCTTACCGCCGCCGAACATCAGCGTGAAAAAAGACTCGAACTGGCTATTGATCTTCTGTACCCCCTCTCGAAATAATGCCTCCAATTTCCCATCCAGGTCCTTGATAAGCGTAACTAGCGATGCGGATGACTTTTCGAGATCGGCCAATTCTGTCGCAAGAAACGCTTCGCGTTCACTGACCTCTTTGTACTCTTTCATCACATCATCCCCTCCTCCCGCGCCCGCGTCTTCGACCCGAACTTTGATCTTTTGGATCGCGCGCAGACGCTCGTCCTGGGTCTTTCGCTCTTCGGTCAATGACATTTCTCGCGTTACAAACGAACCGTCGGGTAGGACCAGCTCCTGCGCCCCATAATCGAGTATTTCGCGTCCAATCAGCATCGCCCCCTCGCGGATCTCCCTCTCTAATTCGTCTCGAAGAAGTACGATCTTCGTCTCATTGTCCTTCGTTATCGAAAGTGCGGCGTAAGCATCTTTTTGTTCTGCCATGAGCTGGAACATGTGCTTTTCGGCATCGCGGCTTTTATCTTTTTCGCTCTCTATCAATTCTTTCATAGCGTTGTATTTTTTATAGTTTTGCTCTTCCTCGTGCCGAATACCGGTGATTTCATGCTCCAAAAGCTTCTTTCGCTCCAGCAGAGCCGCGATTTCCGTCTCGTATGCATTTATGCTTGCGTCTGTGGTCGAGCGATAGGTCTCGATAAACTCGGTAATGATCATTCGTATCGAAGAAAAAACGCTTTTGGCAGCGCTGATATCCGATATGTTTTCTCCGGAATCCAGTTCGGCTTCGATCCTTACCTTGAGTTCCTGAACCCTAGAAAGCGGCACCGGGGCGGAGTTAATAGCGAGGGCATCCTTTCGGGCCTTCTCAGCCAGCCGCTCCAGGCTTGCCAATTCCCCCTCCAATCGTCCAACTGCGCGGCCGTGCTCTTCCCTGCGCCGGCGGACGTCATTCAGGTTACTTTCGATTTCCAGCAATTCTTTACGCTTCGAATCAAGACCGGGCGATTCGGTCAATACCTTCTTAGCCAGCGCGAGCTCCGATTCTATCCGCCTGAGTTTTTCCTCGGGCCCTTTTCGCTCGATGACAATTTCATCCGCCTTGGCATCCAGATAATATCTCTCCCTTTTAATGTACTCTCGATAGAGAGTTCTTAGCTCCCCCTTAAGCTCCAGAGTCTTTTCAATGCGTTCAACCTGTTTCTTCAGAAACTTGAGATGCGGCACTATCTCTTTTCGCAGAGATTCCACCTGAGCAATATTCTCCACAGTCTTTTCGAGCTTCCTCTCGCTCTCGCGCTTTTTATATTGAAATATTTTGAGTCCAAGCGCGTCCTCGATCATCTCTTTGCGTTCGCGAGGGTTAGCCGCCAAAATATGGTCAGCTTCTCCCTGAGAGATAATGTGATGACCTGAAGCTCCGATATGGCCTCCGGCCAAAAGCTCAATGATATCCTTGAGCCGGACAGGACTTCCATTTATCAAATATTCGGACACGGCATCGCGATAAACGACGCGTTCTAGAGAAACCTCGTCGAAATCGAGATTGAGAAGCCGCCTTATGTTGTCGAAAGTAACTTTCACCGAAGCGCGGTTGGAACGCCCGATCTGGCCGCCGCCTCCATTCCAGATAAGGTCCTCACTGCGTTTTCCGCGCATAGATTTGATAGATTGTTCGCCCAACACAAAACGAAAGGCTTCGGCAACATTAGATTTACCGCTCCCGTTCGGCCCGACCACGGCGGTAATCGGACGAGAAAAATCCAAGATTGTTTTCTTGGCAAAAGACTTAAAACCCGTTATTTCTAATAACTTCAAATACATGTAACTCCTATAGAATGATGTAATACTACCACGCCTGACAAAAATTCGACTATGTTGATAATGAATCAATCCAGCGCACGTTTTTGGGCATGACGGGCGCGGCCTAGTAATGATTTTCAAAATCCGAAATTCGCGGTTCGCAAAAAAACGCCCCGAAACGAGGCGCCGCGATATGACTGCGTTATTCCAGACGTTCAAGCATCGCACCGACGCGGTTCATCCTATCCCGCAAAGTCTCAATGTGAGACTCTTTTCTCTGAATACCAACTTTGGCCAATCGGGCGATGCTGGAGATGATTCGGACACCGAACGCAGGCTCTGATTGAATCACTTCCTCGAGATCCTGCCACTCGATCGGCGTATACACATATCTATCGAGTGTGATCTTGGAAAATGCACGAATAGCTCGATCTTCTTTCCGTCTGAAACACCTTGTGAGCCGTACCCAGCTGTTGGAGTAATCAACCAGGCGCAGGAGGAAATGATCTTCAAATTTGCCTCGATTCCAACCAACCATCAAGTTATAGTTTACTCCGTTAGTCTGCCAAAAACAGTAATGCGTAATGGGAAGCAGCCGTGTCTCGGAGGTCAGGCGAGGCAGACCAGGAGTGCTCTTAGAGCTAATCTGCACAGGCGGATGGTATGCTCGTGCATAATACCGGGCGCTCCACTCCTCTTCATGTATCAGCACACCGTTCGTCGGCAAAACAAACGGCAGATATTTCTCAATGCCGATGAAGTGGTGAAATGCCGTATGAACAATACTGCGCCAATCTTCAAAGGTGAGCTCGCTTGCCTTAACCTTATGACCGTTGTCAACGTACCAATGGTTATTTATCGAACTACGACTGTTGGACGTATCCATTGTCAGCCTTTCTCTTTTGCGTTTATTGATGCTTCTGCACTCGGGCCGTAGCCTATTTGTGCAACCTCATCTAACCCTACACGGAATCAAAAATATGGCAACAAAAAAGCCGGAAGACCGGCTAAAGTTAGAACTGGCAGACATCCTTTGCGACAGAATGTTTCTGGCGCTTAGAGGCCGTCGACTCGGTCGACTTTGCGCAAGACATAAGACTCTCGAGCTCGTCCCAGGTAATGTCCTGCCTGTATGCATCCTGTAAGAGACGGGTAAACTGCTGATAGACCGCGCGGTCAATGCCTTGACCTTGTGCCCATTCGCAATATCGGCGTGCCGCTATGCTCATTTGATGGGGTTCCATATAAAGAATCTAGAAACTTTTGTATATATTATGCCGAGCACCACGGTTTTGGCAACAAAAAAAGCACAAAAAAAGCCGCTCCCGATAATGAGCGACTCAAACATCCGATTTTGGAGAAAATCGGTCGGGCCAGAGATGACGTTCGAGTGCAGCTACTACGGCGCAGCCGAGAGCCAGCTTTTCAGCGTCGGCGACGGCGCAAACGGGCAATTTGAGAGCTTCGCGATACACATGAGCCGTACCGGGCGGGTATGTGGGGCTTGACCCCGATGCGCGCGCGATAACGTCGTTCACAAGCTCACTGCCCTTCAGTGAAGAGTTGTTGTCATCTGCCATAGATAGAGATCCTTTCTAAGCCTTAACGATAGCAAAGCGTGCGGCCTTATGCAATAAAAATTGCGGATAACTATTCCCACGCTTTGACGGTGAGCGCCGCCTTGGCGGCAGACTGTTCGGCTTCCTGCTTTGACTGACCGGTACCTTCGGCAATTTTTTCTGAGCCCAAGAACACCCCGACAGTAAATTGTTTGTTGTGATCGGGACCAATCTCAGAAAGAGTCGTGTACGCCGGCGTTATTCCGACTATCTCCTGAGCCTTTTCCTGGAAATGGCTTTTCGCGTCCAGCCATGCTTTGCCGTGGACTATCCCATCTGTCAGCGGCAATAAATTTGTTTCGATGAACTTTTGGGCGGCCCCGTAACCCTGATCCAAAAAGATGGCCCCAACAACCGCCTCGAACGCGTTAGCCAAAATATACTGCCTCGCTCGGCCAGTGTCCTTGGCCTCGCCTCTTGAAAGCATGATGAACGAATTGAGTCCCAGTTTGAGCGCCAGCTCGGACAAAATGTTAGCGTTCACCAAAGCCGACCGAAAAGCCGTAAGCTCGCCTTCAGGTTTGTTAGGGTATTTGGCAAACAGATATTCCGTAACAATAAGTTCCAGAACGGCGTCTCCCAAGAATTCCAATCTTTCGTTGTGCTCTATCTTAACCCGCCTATTTTCGTTGAGAAATGAGCGGTGCGTGAACGCGGTTTGAAGCAAAGTCTTGTTCTTAAAAACGACGTCTAGCGTCTTCTCACATTGAGCGATATCCATGGAAAGCGAGGCGTTAGGAACTAGGCGCTAGGCGCTAGGAATTCCTAGAGCCTAAGGCCTAAAGCCTAGAACCTATTTTTTATTACTAAGTAATAAGTTAATGGCCTTTGTAACAATGGGCAATATATCGCTATAAAAATTTAAATCAAGTATGTCCTGAAGTTTGAACCATCTGCCGTCGTCGAGCCCGCCCGACGTCCCGAGCTTGATATTGGAAAACGGCGACTCCGCTAGAAAGTACGTTACCCGCTTTCTGATCTTCCCTTTCTCCGGATCGCTTGCCGGATACTCATTTACACCGAGTCTCTCCTTGATAGCGATATCGAGCCCAAGTTCTTCCTTGATCTCCCTGACGGTGGCTTTCTCCTCATCTTCGCTTTCCTCAATCTTCCCCTTAGAAAGAGTCCAGTGACCGAAAATATCGTGAACCAAGGCCATGTATATCTCGGACTTATCTTTGGCGAACACTACGGCGCCGCCTAACTTAACGACCGGCAATTTGTCGTAAGGAATGGCATCCTTTTTCGGCACTCTTTTGGGCGCATCTTTATCCGGCTCTCCCAATTCCTTGTAAACGGTGCCCAAAACTCCGTTAACAAATTTACTGCTCGACTCGCCGCCGAAGGTCTTGGCCAATTCGATCGATTCGTTTATCGCAACCTTTGGCGGTACTTCAGCCCTGTCGCAGAAAAGCAACTCGAAAAGTCCGATGCGCAAAATATTGCGGTCGATGGTCGCAATCTTAGGCAACGGCCATTCGGGGGCCGCCTTGCCGATGATGAGATCAATATCAGTCTGCTTTTCAAGCACTCCTTCGACGATCTTTTTTGAAAAAGTGGAATCACCCACGCCTGGGGCGAACTCAACGACATTTCTATCAAGAGCCGCTAATGCCGCGGCTTTATTGTAGCTGTTGAAATCCCACTCAAAGAGTGTTTGAAGAGCAACTGATCTTGCAAGGTGCCGATTAGCCATTTTAGATAGGCACCAGAATGGTTAGGGCGGCGCTAGTAATTTCCTAGAGCCTAAGACCTAAAGTCTAGAGCCTTTACTTATTAGCGTTCTCTTTGGCCTTCTGCTTCTTTTCCTTCTTAGCCAGTTTTTTTCCGGCATCGAAGATTTTAAGGCCTTTGTACATGCCGCAATTAGCGCAAGCGACATGAGGCAAACGGGCTGAATGACAATTCGAACACACCGAAAACCGCGACGCGATCAACGCGTGATGCGCTCTTCTATTGTCGCGGTGAGCCCTATTGGCACGCATTCGAACTACCATATTTAATAGTGTAGCAAAAATAGCGATTTTAAGCAAGAAAAAAGCGCCGCTTAGTGGGCAGGCGCTTGGCGTTAGTGCGGGACGGTAAGTTCCGCAGTGTATTTGGCAAGCTCGATCTCGAGCGACGCGAGGTAGGCTTTTACCAGCTCGCGGTCATTCTGAGACCGCGTAATGATCTTGTCGTTTTCGGCCGCGGTCATGCTGACGGTGCGATAATAGTTCCTGAGGACCGGCGGGTGGACGTAGGCAAGCCGATGAAGCGTGCCCACAACTGCTCGGAGGTGCGTGTAAATGGAACGCGACTTTTTGCTCATAATCGTGAGCAGGTCACCGATATCGTACCATTCGGGTGGATCGAGTATCTCCGTGTTGACGATCTTACCCTCTGCATCTCGCTCGTCTTCTTCAAGCCGATGCTCGCGAAGCCGGCCCTGAAGCAGTCTGATGGCAAAGAAAGCCTTGAGATGCCGATTGTGAGCCTGATCGTTGGGGTGGTCCTGGTCGGGGCACAAGTCCCAGTACACGAACTCCCTGGATTCCAAGAGAAACTGTGGAATAACGGCGATCGAAAGGCCTTCAGCCTTAAGCTCCCGCCAGAGAGTTTCCATAAATGTCTCCGGACGATGCGTGTCGGCTCGCTCTTTCTGCCGACCCATCATGACCCGCAAGGTGGTCCGGCCATCTGAAACGCTGTGGTAGTTGAAGGCCGCAACCTCAACCCTTTCTTCGGTGGGCATTCTGTAGAGAACGCCACCGGCGGCATGACTGCGGATAACGACTGTTCCAGCCGATCCGCCGTCATCGGAATTCGGAAACATATGTCCTCCTGAATTTGATGTTAACAAAGCCAGATCGACCGACCCTCGTCAGCCTGTTTGAATGATCTTGCTGTTCGCACTCTAGCATTTAGTACAAGTTACGTCAATAGTGTGTTCTCGGCCAAGATGTTCGTCATAAAGCTTCTCCTGTGAAATTGACAAGGACCGTGAATTTTCAAGGCTTTTAGGTGATCTTTGGTACCGTAACCCTTGTTTAATTCGAATCCGTATTGTGGAAATTGTTTTGCTAGTCTGTTCATTAAACGATCGCGGCGCACTTTTGCAACAATGGAGGCAAAGGAGATTATGGGGATAGTCGCATCTCCGCGTATTACTGTCTCTTGGTCCTCAAACCGCCTGGGAGCATGCAAAGAACCGTCCAAGAGGACGCGGCAATCGGACGGATCGATACCGGACTTGCTGAAGTTGCGATTAATAGCCAATCGAATGGCTGACGCAATTCCGTACTTATCGATAACCGCATGACTGACAAAGGAAGTGAAATAAAAAAAATCGCCGGAGAGTGTCAATAGTTCGGCTTCTTTGTACCAATACTCTCTTTCGTATGACCAAAGTTGTTTGGAATCGCGAGCGTTGTTTATAACACTCCAAACAGTATCCGAAAGGTCAGACGGAGCAACGCACATACCGACGCAAACCGGTCCGGCAAGCGGCCCTCGTCCAACTTCGTCAATCCCGACTATCCATTTCATTGATTTTATTATATCCGTCTATAGTATTGCCCGCAAAAAACCTCTATTCGTCTGAACCGCCTGCAATCTAGCATTCCCCTTTTGGAGCCTAATGAATGACGTTAGAACCTCTCTTGGGGAAAACGAAAATATGCTGCATATAAAGGCTTTTATTGAATTTGCAAAAACATGTAAGCGAAGCCCTGTCTAGGCCAGATTGCGGGACTTCAGTAGAACCTCTTGATTTGATGTATTATATTGCCACCTTATGAACACAGAAGAAATTGGAAAAGAGCTAATAGAACCGACTTTCGATTTAGGTACTGACTATGCTGAATTAGCACTCGACGAGTTCTTTGACGACGGTTTGTTGAAAGAAGTTCCTGTAGTAAAAACGTTGGTTGCGTTAGTGAAAACAGGAATCGCTATCAAGGAAAGGTTTTTTATAAAGAAGTTTCTTGTATTCTTGAAAGAATTTCACCTCGATGGGGAAGATAAAGAGGAATTAAAGGAATTTAAAAAGAAATTTGATGAGGACAAAAAGTACCGGGAGAAGATTACGGAGCAAATTCTTGTGATAGTCGAGCAACTTGACTCAGTCCAAAAGGCGAAG
>CAZYRJ010000005.1:28957-32509 GCA_964649625.1 uncultured Candidatus Saccharibacteria bacterium | reverse complement strand
CTGACGGCACAACGCTTTCATGATAGAGTTTTATTTCAAAGATGAAGGCCATATTCGCTTTAAAACGGGGGTTCGTAAATGCCATTCGAGTCGGATGGTTTTTAGCTCTACGCCAGGTAAAAAGGGGAGGCAAAGGAACCACCACCCTCATCATATTCATCATGGTGCTGACGTTCCTCAATCTGGTCGTTGTCTCCGGTCTCCTCATGGGATTGATAACCGGCTCGTTCCAAGCTTTCAGGGAAAGCTATTCCGGTGAAGTCCTTGTTACTCCCGCGCCGATGCACGACTATATTGAAAATTCCGCCGCGCTCATTCCTTTTTTGGAAAATCATCCGAGGGTTACCGGAATTTCGCCGCGCCATTCCGCTGGAGTCACTATACTAGGCACGCTGACCGACTTGCCGGGCAAAAACGAACGCCAAAATAAGATAGCGGCTCAGCTCGTTGGAATTGATCCGGCCAAGGAAGAGGCCGTGACCAGATTCTCGCGTTTCATCATCAAAGGCCAGGCTCTCCAAGAAGGAGAGGATGGTTATATGGTTTTGGGCGGTAATTTTTTGAGGAACTATTCCGATTTTGCCGATGCTAACATTCCGGGCATAGATTTTCTGTCTGATGTAGACGTGGGAAATAGGGTGCGGGTGATGCTCGTAACAAAGGACGGCGCGGTCGTCCAAAAAGATTTCATCGTCAAAGGGATCGCAAAGACCAAAGTGGACCAAGTGTCAACGAGGTTTTTCGTTAACGCGGCCGAATTGAAGCGCATGATACCGGTCAATAAGGAACAGTATGAAGAGATCGCCGTAAATACCGACATTGAATATGCTCCGCAGTTGGTACAAGAGATTAAAACATTTTTGGGCAGCGACGCGCGCGTTCAAACATACCAAGAAGCCATTCCATCGTTCTTACGCGATATAGAGACGACCATGGCCGTGCTCGGTAATGCCTTATCTTCCATCGCCCTTGTCGTCGCCTCCATCACCGTTTTCATTGTCATCTTTATCAACGCCGTGACCAAGCGAAAATTCATCGGCATCATGAAAGGCATTGGCGTTAGTCCGTTGGCGATAGAGATTTCATATATTTTCCAGGCATTGTTCTACGGCGTAGTCGGGTCCGCCATCGGCCTATTCATTACGTTCGGATTGCTGAAGCCCTATTTCGACGCGTACCCGATAAACTTTCCTTTTTCCGACGGCATTCTGGTGGCCACGCCATTCGGCGCTGGCCTGCGCGTTTTTATCCTGCTTGTCGTTACACTGCTTGCCGGTTACATTCCGGCCAAATTGATAGTGAGGAGAAATACGCTAGATGCGATTTTGGGGAGATAGGAAGAGAAATGAAAAATGTAAATATCAAAAATGCAAAATGACAGTTCAAAATGAAAATTTAAGACTTTACATTGTTTGCCTGTGCGTGTACGCACGCAGACAGGTCATTTTCCATTTTGTTTTTTAACTTTGCATTTTCGATGATAAGAGGAACAAACATCGTAAAGAGTTTCGGAGAGGGTGAGCTCAAACTCACGGTCTTGAAGGCTATTAATCTTGAGATAAAAACAGGGGAGTTCGTCGCCATTATTGGCCCTTCCGGTGCCGGCAAATCAACACTGCTATATCAATTGTCGCTTCTCGATAATCCGACGTCCGGCCAAGTTTTCATCGATAACGTGGACACTTCGAAGTTGCGCGATGTCGAAAAGACCGAGATGCGCCTGCTCACTCTCGGGTATGTTTTCCAAGATTATGCTCTGCTACCTGAGCTTGACGCACTGGAAAATGTCGCCCTGCCAATGATAATGTCGGGACTGACCAAGGAGATGGCCTTCAAAAAAGCCGAGATCGCCATGGAAAGGCTCGACCTTTTGGGTAAAAAAAATAATCTGCCGAGCCAGCTCTCCGGCGGACAGCAGCAGCGGGTTTCTATTGCTAGAGCCATAGCCCATGAGCCCAAGATAATCTTTGCGGACGAGCCGACCGCCAACCTCGACTCTGAGAGCGCCAAGCCGGTCATCGATGCTTTTCTCGACCTCCATCGCGAGGGCGAGACTATCGTCATGATCACTCACGAGGATGAATACGCTAAAAAAGCCGAACGGATAGTGATGCTGAAGGACGGCATTATCGTCTCCGACGCGCCGAGCAAAGATCACCGCTAGAGACTATATTATTGTGTCTCGAATAGGGAAATGAATTTGTAGGGGTCTATCGAGATCCCGTTTATTTTGATGCTCAAGTGCAAATGTGGACCCTCTGCGTAACCGCTTGAGCCGGAGAGACCGATGACTTGGCCTTTGGTAACTTTCTGGCCTTCCTTAACATTAATGCGCGAAAGGTGCATGTAATAACTCACGACGCCTAAGCCGTGATCGATGGCCACAGCCTTGCCGTATATCGTAAAAGTTCGGCTAAGTCGGACGACGCCACCATTTACTGCGTAGACTCGGTAACCTTCTTCCGCGCGGTAGTCGGTGCCTTTGTGAGGAATATTATAATAACCGGTTTTCCTAAGATAGCCGTACGTATCGGTAACAACGGGATATTTCATCGGGTGCCGAAAACCTTCCGGCCAATATTTTTTGGCCGCAGAAAAGACGCCATTGATAACGCCGTTTTCCTTCGCAAGGTTATTTACGAGGTTGGTCGCTGCCACTTCGGTATTGCCGCCGAGCTTTTCGGGAATGCCGAGCGGCGCCTCGACTTTCTCGCGGGCTTTTACAGGGATGATCTTGTCTATTATTGAGCCGTCCTCCATCTTTACGGCGATCTTATAATCACCGGCAGAAGCATTAAGGTCGATACCGTAGAATGCCGTCGGGGCGCCCTTGTAATTGAAGAACCATAATGATTTGCCATTCCAGCTCACCTTGGCTACACCATCTAGTGTCGCGCCGATAACCTGGATCATGACGGGCTCTCCCTGTTGGACTTCCGCCGGTACTATCTTGATTTCGGCGAGGCCACGCGCCAGAAAAGGCACTGAACACATAGCTATTATTAAGATCGATCTCCAGGTTCGTCTCATGAGTTCATTATACTCTGGCTTTGTGAATTTCAACGGGTGGGGCGCTCATCTTCCCGGCCGTTTGTTATAATCGAATTATGGATCCCGTAGTGGAAAATGACACTTATGATTTAGTCGGATCCAGCCTGGTATTATGGATTTTATTTCACACGCGCTTTGGGGCGGAATAGCCGCGGGCAGGAAAGACAAGAGGAGCTATTGGCAGGCCTTTTTTTTCGGTATGGCTCCGGACGTTCTGTCCTTCGGAGTTTTCTTTGTCATGGTCGCGCTCGGATTCGCCCAAAGGCCGGATTGGCGCATCGAACCGCCTCAGGACGACATTATCCCGCGAATAATTTTTACTTTATATGACGTTACTCATAGCTTCATTATCTTTGGCGCTCTGTTCTTTTTGCTCTGGCTCATCTTTCGGCGGCCGATTTGGACGTTTATGGCCTGGGGGGTCCACATCGTTATGGATATTTTTTCCCATTCCGAAGCATTTTTTCCAACGCCCTTTCTGTGGCCTGTCTCAGACTACTA
>CAZYRJ010000005.1:18296-28947 GCA_964649625.1 uncultured Candidatus Saccharibacteria bacterium | reverse complement strand
TTTAGCGGAATACCTTGGTCGCGGCCCATTATATTCATTCCGAATGTTGTTTTGCTGGCCACTTTATACTTGTGGTTCTATATCTCAAAGCGGCGGAACTTAAAAAAGATCGCGCTCGATAAGCTTTCCGCCTCGCCGAGCTCTTGAGGAAGACAAGATGTTTTGCCTCGGTCCTCGGCAAGGTATATAGTGGACATATATCCTTACGTGTGAGGATAAAATGAAATATTTCGTTGCTCACATTTTAAAGGGTGAGGCCGGCGAATATGGGAAGAAGATAGCCCGACAGATATCCGAGCAATTCGGTACGGAGCCGCTTCACTTAAAATCACCGCCGCATATCACGGTCGTGCCGCCTTTTGATTGGGCGGAACCGAGAGGTCCGATAGAAGCTTTAAAGGATGCCGTGGCTTTCATAAAGCGCGGCACTTTTTATGTTGGCCGTTATGATCACTTCCACACCAGCACGATCTTGCTTTCCGTCATGCCTTCGAAAGAGATGGCCGAGGGGCTCATAGAAATAAGACGGCAATTCAAAATATTTAAAAAAGAGGGCAATGACCTAAAAGAGCTCATTCCGCATGTCGCCGTTGCCAGGTTTTTGAATTGCAACCAGTTCTCGGCGATTTGGAAATATTTAGAACAGGAAGACCCCGAGTTCCGGAACGAATTTGATTCCGTCGCTCTTTTGGCGCATGCGAACGGCCGATGGGAGATCGTTGCCGAGGAAAGCTTGCGATAACAAGGACTTCTCAAGCCCAAGGACTCCCCTTAAATTCGCAGAAAGGGGAGTCCTTGAGAAGTCAATGTCGACGGTCGGCGGGAGATCGTTGCCGAGGAAAATTTTAACTAACCTCGAAATTGCATAAGGCCTATCTAATCTCTAATTCGCGCGAATAGGAGAATAGAGACGATTGGATACGCGGGACCAAAATTATTTTATCCTCTAATCCTCGGACCTTACAGTGGGGTGGTCAAAAAAAGACGACCCTAGTCGTCTTAATGTCAAAAAAGTCGTTGTACCAGATTATCCAGGTGGTACCTGATTACTCCCAGTGGAATGCGTTGGCGCCGCGCCTTAGCCAAAATTCCGAAGAACAGCATTATTAATGCTTGGATCGAACCGATGTCGCTTCGCTCAGACTCATCGGCGATTCCGCTGATAAGGATCATGTCTTCACGCTGGGCAGGGAATTCGCGAATAAGATCCCTTGTTTCTTGTTGCTCACTGTTAATTGCCTGCGCAACATCTTCAGGCACTTCCCAAATCACCATTCCGGTCTTGGGGCTTTTGAATCCAATTCTCATATGTTCTCCGAACGTCTTATTATCACAGTGATAGCGAATTGGCAAGGCCTATTTTTATTTCGATAAAGTCTTATATAATCAAAATAATGGAACCATTGGCGGCAAAAATTCGACCCAAAAAACTAAGCGATTTTGTAGGGCAGGAACACTTGACCGGTCCGAGCAAGCCATTAAGGGCCGCGGTCGAAAAGAAGCACCTTTTTTCTTTCGTGCTTTGGGGGCCGCCCGGCTCGGGCAAGACAACGCTGGCCAGGATATATGCAAAAAGTTTGGATGCTGAATTGCATGAACTTTCGGCCGTTTCTGCGGGAAAGGATGATATTAAAAAGATCGTTGGAACCGACCGGCCACCTTCAAGGACTCCCCTTAAATTCGCAGAAAGGGGAGTCTTTGGGGCTGAGGCAGAAAGGGGCGTCTTCGGGGCGGCTAAAAGCTTGCCCTTGGGCTCGGAGAAAGTGGAGCCTTTTAAATCTGTTAGGCCGAAAGTTTTATTTCTGGATGAGATCCATCGATTCAACAAAGCCCAGCAGGATTTTCTGTTACCTCACGTAGAAAGCGGGGAATTGACGCTGATCGGCGCGACCACCGAGAACCCGAGCTTCGAGATCATTGCGCCGCTTTTGTCCCGCTGCCGTGTTTTTGTTTTGAATCCGCATTCGGAAAAAGAAATGGGGAAGATTATCAAGCGGGCGGTCCCGAAGATAAAAAAGGACGCTCTGGAGTGGCTCGTGGCTATGGCGGACGGCGACGCAAGGCAGGCGATCTCGGTCATCGAAGCCGCGCAACAGTTGTACGGAACGCTGACGGTCGAGAATCTGAAGAACGCGGTCCAGTCGAAATTCTTGCGCTACGATAAAAAGGGAGAGGAGCATTACAACATTATCAGTGCTTTTATCAAAAGCATGCGGGCCGGACAGGCCGACGCCGCCATGTATTACTTGGCCCGTATGTTAGACGCGGGGGAAGACCCAAAATTCATCGCCCGCCGCATGGTTATTTTCGCGAGCGAAGATATCGGTTTGGCCCAGCCGCCCGCTCTCGTTGTCGCCAATGAGATTTTTCAGGCGGTGGACACCATAGGTCTTCCGGAAGCAGCCATCAATTTGGCTCATGGCGTGGCCTATTTAAGCAACAGCAAAAAAGACAGAAGCGCCTACAATGCTCTTCAGATGGCGATGGCCGACGTCAAAAAATATGGCAGTTTGCCTGTGCCTTTGAAGATCCGCAATGCCGTGACGAAGCTCATGGACGATATCGGTTACGGCCAGGGCTACCACCTGCCTGCGCCGGGCGAAGCGCGGCAGGCAGGAAAATACCCTTCGACGGGCTCAGGGCAGGCGACCGAAAGCTATTTGCCGGATAAGATAAAGGAAAAGAAATATTTCAAACCATAATCCGGGCCTTGTTTTTTAATTGACACCGTAAGCCGAGGTGTTACCCTTTGATGAGGTTAGAGCGGTTCTTTCAAAACGAAAGAGCCTAAACCCTAGAAAGGAGTTGACGGTATGATAGCGACGGAACGTTCGGATGACTTCTCAGTCAAGTTCGTTACGGTCAAAAGTGTAAGAGGTGGAGTCCCTGATTCGATGGGCAATAATGCCTTGATCAAGGCAAATTTCAAGGCCGCGCCCGGCCACGAACAAAACATGTCGAGCGGAGCAGTACCTGACCAATCTCTCGGTTTGCGACATATCCTGCGAGTTGACGGGGTCGGTGAATATATGCGCGGGCTGTTGTTCTTGACGGATGGTTCGGCCGAGATAAAGATTGACGAGGGTCGCATTACGGACAGAATCAAGAACGATCCTCTCTCCTATACCGAGGTGTTCGATCTCGACGGGCCGCTTCTTACCTGGAAGATAAAGGGATTGTTGATCCCCGATGCCAGTGTGGTCGTGGTTAAACCGTCGAATGCCAGTGTGGTTTCGCGGTCCGGTAACGGAACGCCTAAGGCGGCCTTAGGTACAAACGGTGCCGGTAGTGATGTGCCAAAGGCGACCGAAAGCAGTGCCGATCGGCTACCGACCGTGGTCATCAAATCCACGGCCAGTTTAGCCACGGGGGATACTCAGACAGCAGTTCTAACCCCGAGCCGTGCCGGTGAAAACGTTGTAGCCAAGGTGGTACGTGTTCCGATTCGGCGCATCAAGCGTTTTGACGGTCAGCCGCGCAGGCATTTTCGCAAAAAATCGTTGCTCGAGCTCGGTCAGAGCCTCATCGATGAGGGTCAGCAGCAACCCATCACCGTGGTGAAGATCGACGGGGATCCGGACTTTGACTACGAATTGGTCAATGGCGAACGGCGGTGGAGGGCCGCTCATCTGGTTGCACTGGATGAGCTCGACTGCATCGTCAAAGACCGGTCGGAAATTCCGGATCGCATCGCTCAGCACCGAAAGTCGATCGTCGCCAACTTGGGCGGCGAGCAGCTTTCGAAAGACGATACTATCGAAGCTGTGCTCGAACAGCGCCGTGCCGGCGCTTCGGCCGAAGAGTTGGGCAGGATGTTCAAGAAGTCGGCAGCCTGGGCTCGCAATTATCTCTCTGTAGAGAATTTGATAACGCTGGTTCGCCGGAGATTGGACCCGACTCTTCCCAAGGAGGAACAGATCGCCATGGATCTCGCGATTCTTATCGCCAAGGCCCCGCAGCGGCGGCAGGAAGAGATCTTCAATCAGGTCTGGGCGGAGCGCGGCTCTAAATTACGCATCCTGAAAGCGCGCAGTCTCGTTAGTGAGTTCATGTCCGAGCGAGGCAGGTCAAAGCACGCCAACTACCGGCGCGACATCGAAAGGGTGATACCGGCGATCATTGGAAACGTGCTGCAGCTTCAGGCGATACCGGCTCGGATTTATCCGATCCTCATCGAGAACAATCCTCCGGCGGCGGTCAAAGAAATGCGGCAGCATATCGCCGATTCCATCAAAGGCCTTCAGGAATTGGACGCCAAGATACAAGCTGCACAAGGCAAAGCATACTAACGAACCTAGGGGGTTCGTTTTTTTGTCCCCGAAAATGGGCGAGCCTGCCCGCTTAACTTTCCAAAATGTATGAATGCCTTCCAGAAAAATTATTCGCATTTATGCGACGGTAAAGCCATTGTCGAAGAAAGAGTTTTTTTGGGGGGTTGCTTTTCAAAATGGCAGAGTAATAATTATCGAGTCATGTCTTTCGAATTGCCAGAGGAACAGTCCAAAGCGGAGAAAGAATCCATCAAAAAGCCGAAGGGCTGGACCAACGAGGGGGAGAATTTCAAACTGACGGCGCAAATGCAATTCAAACTTGCAGAACGCTACCTTTTGGGACACCAGTCCGACGTTTCTCATCATGAGCTCGGCGATGTGGTTTTTCGCTGGGCGGACATGGATAATCATATAAACGCGTCCCGATTTCGCGAATTGATGGAAGAAAATCCCAAGCTCTTGGATATGTATAAAACGGACCCCGACGGAACCCTCGCTCTCATAGAGGAGAGGATATATTCGAATGCGCCTATCAGTGCTGAGAAGCAGTATCAGTTGTATTCCGAAGATTAGGTGCCTGCTTGCGCTTTATACCCCCTGGGGGTATAATTAAAAGTGTAAAATTTAAAAATCAAACTGCAAAATTGAAAACAGATATAAAGAAATCGGTTCTACGAAGGCTTAAAATAGCCGCCGGACAGATCGGCGGCCTGGAGCGTATGGTTCTCCACGATACATACTGTGTCGATATCATCACGCAATCCGCGGCGGTTCGAGAAGCTCTTTCGGGCATCGAACGTCTAATGCTCCAGAATCACCTTGCCACCCATGTCGTCCATCAGATGAAAAGCGGCAAGTCCAAGCAGGCAGTGGACGAGATAATCAAGATCTATCGTTTCGCCCAAAAGAAAAAATAATTAAATGCCGAGCTTATTCGTACATTTCAATAGGCAGAACTCAAAGCTTTTTTACGGGGCCATTTTGGTCGCGTTCGTCGTTCTTGCTGTCTTTGGCGCGATGATAATAAGTTCTCATTTGGATGGAGATTGCCTTTCTTCACTCTTTAAAGCCGAGAGTTGCCCCGGGCAAACCATGTTGTCGCTCCAGCATCATCTTTCACTCCCTCATCAGTATGCTTCTGTCAGCCTTGTCGGCATTGCTTCTTTGCTCGGCTCGATTTTAGCCGTAGCGTTGCTATTTCGAGCATTTGTCCAACTCCCGATATTTAATAGCCGCCCATTAAGAATATATCCGGTCGTTCCGGTTCAAACAGTTCAACTGAACAGTTGGCTCAGTCTTTTCGAGAATAGCCCGAATTGCGCTTAAATTGCCGCATTGCGGCTTTTAGTTCTGCCTCATCGGCAGATCGCGTTCGTTAGCAATTCTTTAAAATGGAAACTAATAAATCTACTATTATTTCAGTTATCGCTACCGTAGTCGTCGTAATTGGCGGCATGTTCTGGCTGGGTATGAGCTCGGCCGGTTCGAGAGCGACGCTTGTGCCTGAAAAAACCTCCACTGAGGGGAGCGCGCTTAGGTCTGCCGAGAGCGCTTTCGATTTTGGGACTATAAGTATGAAAGATGGGAATGTCGAAACGGTTTTCACCGTGACAAATTCCACTTCCACCGACATCACCGTTTCTAAAGTTACAACTTCGTGCATGTGCACACAGGCGTATGTGGAGGGGCCGACCGAAAAGAAGGGGCCCTTCGGCATGGAGGGCATGGGCTTGCGCAACTCATCGATCAGTCAGACGCTTAAGCCAGGCGAAAGCATTGATGTCAGAGTCATCTATGATCCGAATGCCCATGGCCCAGCGGGTGTCGGCAACATTAACCGCGCCGTCTTCATCCAGGATTCCGGCGGGCGGACGCTGACCTTAAGTATTAAGGCGCAGGTAATTCCGTAAAATTCGATGAGACAATTAAAAATCACAATAGGCATCGTCCTTGCGGCTTTCGTCGGCATCTTGCTCCTTAAATACAGCCCGGCCGGCAGTCAGTTTCTGTGGTCAGTGAGCAATGGGGGAGCATTCCTCCTGCCGCTCGTCATTTTTTCGTCTATCCTTGACAGCGTCCACCCCTGCTCATTCTCAATCCTTCTCATCACTATCGCGTTCCTCTTCAGCATGCAAATGGCTCGAAAGAAAATTCTGCAGATCGGCGGTCTCTATATCGCCGGGATATTCTTCGCGTATTTCCTCATCGGCCTCGGTTTGCTTCAGGTGCTCCACCTGTTCGATACCCCCCATTTCATGGGGAAGCTCGGAGCAGGGCTTCTCATCGCTTTCGGAATCATCAATCTGATAAACCGATTTTTCCCCAGTTTTCCGATTCGGCTGAAAATTCCCGACGCGGTTCATGGGGCGATGGGTAAATTACTCGAGAAGACTTCTTTTGCGGCGGCCTTCGGACTCGGTCTTCTTGTCGGTGTCTGTCAATTCCCGTGCATGGGCGGCCCATACCTCATGGTAATCGGTCTTCTGAAGGATCAGGTTACTTACGCGAAAGGGTTCGGTTTTCTGCTTCTATATAATCTGATCCTTATTCTTCCTCTTGTGGCGGTTCTATTTGTCGCCGCGGATAAAGTATTGCTCGGGAAGGTGACGGAATGGAAGAAAACCAACATGAGCGAGGTTAGGTTGTACTCAGGTATCGCCATGATCCTTATCGGAATTCTCGTATTATTAATGTAATAAAATAATGATCCGGTAGTCGATTTTCAGGTTATGAGGAAACACTGCCGGACGCACACAAAGAGTTTTCAACTTATCAATTAGCAAATTTAATGTTCGGGATAGTCCGCCTAAAGGCAGACGACCTGAAAATTCGCTACGGAAATGGAACTAGAAAAAACGCAAGTTACTTTGCCCTTACCGGTCGCGATCGTCATCGCCGGAGTTCTCATAGCCGGGGCCGTCTTCGTGAACGGGAGAGTCAACGTTCTTAAAAGCGAAGAAGTCCTCAGGAATTCGAATGAAGTGGAGCAACTGGCCGCTTCGGCAACGGCCGAGGAAGAGCTCGTCGTGCCTCGTTCCGGAGTGGAATTGCCCGCGGTGTGGGGCGACCTTGGCAAAAAATTGGTCTCGGTCGGCGCGATCGATCAGAAAAGATTCGAGGAACTATATAAAAGCCAGGGCACTTTCACAAAAGAGTTCGATAAGTTGCTGAACGGAGAAAATCCCGGCAAGCTCAGGATCACGCGAGAGAATTCCGCTTATGTGCTCAATCTGCTCTGGGCGCTCGGTCTAGCTTCCAAAAACCCGATCCTTGATACAGGCGAGATGACCGATAAGCGTTACGGCGGTGCAGATCGTTTCGCTTCGACCGCAGGCTGGACGATGGCCTTAGGTAATCCTATGGATCACTACAGCGCTCATAAATTCTTCAATCTGACCGCGCAACAGCAAGCTCTCGTAGACAAGATGTCGCGACAGATTTATCGGCCCTGCTGCAATAACTCTACCTATTTCCCGGACTGCAACCACGGCATGGCGATGCTCGGTCTTCTAGAACTCATGGCGTCTCAAGGCGCCTCCGAAGCGGAAATGTATAAAGCGTCACTGGCCGTCAATTCTTACTGGTTCCCGGAGACCTACATAACCATCCAGGCCTACATGAAGAATAAGGGCATCGAATGGAAAAACGTTAAACCCGAAGAAGTTCTCGGAGCGAACTATTCGAGCGCTTCCGGTTACGGTCGGGTGGTCTCCGAAATCCCGGCTCGCTCAGTCGGTGGCGGCGGAGGGAGCGGCTGCTCAGTCGGCGGCGATTCATCCGTACCTTCGGGTAGCGGCTGTGGTATATAGGTAAGGGTAGCTTGAATTCATACGATATATCGTATGAATTGAAGATGTAATTTATTAGATTAACAATTAAAAACATGATGGGATATTATGGTTCCAATTACGGGATGATGAGCTACTTTGGCGGCGGCCTGATGATGGCTATTTTCTGGGGCGCGTTGATTCTCCTCATTATCTGGCTCATCCGAGAGCTCATGAATGGAAATCGTTCGACTTCGAGCTCCAAGTCGCTCGACATCCTTAAGGAAAGGTACGCGAAGGGCGAGATAACTAAGCAAGAATTCGAGGATAAGAAAAAAGATCTTGTATCTTAATTATTAATTATTATTTAACATGGGAGAACTCTCATTGAAGTCTTATGTGGCCAAGTGTGTGTTAGGCGGAGAAATATTGTACGTGCTGTGTCTCGCAGGCGGTTATCTGCCTTGGAGAAGCCAAGCGGCTACCGATCTGCACCACAATCTTTTCGAAACCCTTCCGGGTTTCATCTGGGGAAGTTTTGGAAGTGTTGTCCTTGGCGGCCTTTATGCATTGGCGTTCTCGGTCGCTTTTGGCGCTTACATGGTTTGGATGCATAACTCGAGCCTGACTTCTAGAGCATAGTCATAGCATTTCGGACGCGATGAAATGATCCCAAGGATTTGGGCATCCGCGTTCCTTTGGCTATAATTTGAAAAACAAAATGAAAAGAATCTACAAAATAAGTGGAATGCATTGCGCCTCATGCGGCGTGATCATCGAAAAAACGTTCAAGAAAGAGCCTGCCGTTAAGATGGCGGAGGCCAGTTTTGGTGCTGAGTCGGTCAAACTGGATTTCGATGAGTCTAAGATAACGGCGGAGGCGCTCTCAAAGAAGATCGAACCTTTAGGCTATTCGCTCATACTGCCTAAGCAGCATGATCACGATGAACATGGGGGGCACGGTACCGCGATGGCCGATCCGCATCATGACCATACCAGAATGTTAAAAGAAGAGGAGTTAGGGGCGATGAAACTCCAGGTTTCAGTACTTATGCCCCTTGCCGGGGTTACGGCGATCAGCATGGTGCTTGATGCTCTTCGGTCAACTGGAACGGTCTCGGAATTGCCGGAAGGGTTGATGCTTTTCTTCAAATTTGCTCTGCCTTTGATGGCTGCCTACGCTCTGTTTATTCCGGGGAAGATGTTTCTCAAAGGTGTGTGGACTTTTATCAGGCACAGAGTAGCCAACATGGACACGCTGATCGGGATCGGCACGGGTGCGGCCTTTGTCTATAGCTTGGTCGTCGTCCTGTTTGCCGAGCAGTTGAAGAATTACATTAATGTCGAGAACATCTATTTCGACGTTACGATCGTCGTCATTGCGTTCATCATTCTCGGAAAATATCTGGAAGCACGCTCAAAATTAAAGACGGGCGACGCGATAAGACAACTTCTGCAGTTGCAGGCCAAGACGGCCATCCTTCTTGTTGACGGCAAGGAAAAGGAAGTTCCTATAGAAGAGGTAAAACATGGCGATCTGATAGTGGTTAAGCCGGGCGGCAAGATACCCGTCGATGGTGTGATCACGGACGGTCATTCAAATGTCGATGAATCGATGATTTCCGGTGAGCCGATGCCTGTCGCCAAGAAGGAGGAAGACGGCGTTATTTCAGGAACCCTGAACAAGCAAGGTTCGTTCGTTTTCAAGGCGACCAAGGTTGGTTCGGAAACGATGCTCGCGCAGATAGTCAAGATGGTCGAAGAGGCCCAAGGTTCGCGCGCCCCTATTCAGAATTTAGCCGATAAGATCTCGGGCGTTTTCGTGCCCATAGTGATGATCATCGCTGCCGTATCGCTGGCTCTCTGGCTCGTGGTCGGCTATCAAACGATGCCGTTCTCGCAGGCGATCTCGTTCGGTCTCATGTCATTCGTCGGCGTTTTGGTCATTGCCTGCCCATGTGCTTTGGGCTTGGCAACCCCGACCGCTATCATCGTCGCGGTTGGCAAGGGAGCTAAGACAGGAATTCTCATAAAGGACGCGGCTACGCTCGAGAAGCTCTATAAAGTGGATACAGTGGTTGTCGATAAGACGGGCACGATAACTCGCGGCAAGCCGGAATTGGTTAATTTCATCAATGTTTCCAGGAGATCAGACGCGGAAGTTCTAAGCATTATCGGCTCGCTTGAGAAGAAGTCCGAACATCCTATCGCGGGGGCTATTATAGAGTCCGTCCGCGAAAAGGGCATCGAATTAAAAGAGGCCCAATCGTTCAAGGCCATTGAAGGCCAGGGAGTTTCCGGAGAGCTCGACGGACAAAAATATTTCGTCGGCAGTCCGGCACTCATGAAAAAGCTTGGCCTATCGCCGGAGGAAAGTAAGGTAGCCGAATTCGTGGAGGGCGGCGCTACGCCGATCTTTCTCGCGACCGAAAAGGAATTGCTGGCCTATGCTGTCGTTGCCGACGAGCTGAAAGACGGGGCGGTAGAAGCGGTAGCCAACTTACACAAGATGGGAATAAAAGTGGTCATGTTAACCGGCGACGACAAGAGAACTGCCTCGTTCATCGCCAAGAAAGTGGGCATCGATGACGTCATCGCCGAAGTGCTTCCGGA
>CAZYRJ010000005.1:0-18286 GCA_964649625.1 uncultured Candidatus Saccharibacteria bacterium | reverse complement strand
GATACCGGCAAGATCGTTGCCATGGCAGGCGACGGGGTCAATGACGCGCCTGCGTTAGCCAAAGCGGATGTCGGCATCGCCATGGCGACAGGGACAGACGTGGCCATCGAGTCTGCGGGCATAACCTTACTCCATGGCGACATCGGGAAATTGGCCAAGGCAGTTTCGTTGTCTCGTGTTACAATGCGGACCATTAAGCAAAATTTGTTCTGGGCGTTCATATATAACATCGTAGGAATACCTTTGGCGGCCGGAGCTTTCTATCCTATTCTCGGGATATTGCTTAATCCGATCTTCGCCGGGCTCGCGATGGCTTTTTCCAGTGTTTCTGTTGTCTCAAACTCTTTGAGACTGAAGCTAAGGAAATTATAATTCATTTGTTCGGTTCCTTAATGTAAAATGCAAAAATCAAAATGGAAAATGACAAATCAAAAATGAATAATTGGAAAAATCTGGCTCCAAATTTAGTCAGGCAAAGGGTTATCATTGAAGGAACGACCAACAGAATTGTGGAACCAGAACAAATAAGAGCCTATCTTTCGAAGCTGGCTGAAGTAACTAATATGGAAGTGCTTTCCGATCCTGTTGCTTATACTGCGCATGATATGGGTTACGGAGGTTGGATTCACTGGAAATCCTCCGGCGCGGCTTTTTACAGTTATCCGACTAATCCTCCGCTTTTTACCGTTGATTGTTACACATGCAAACTGTTTTCTCCCCAAAAGGCTTACGAATTTACTCAGAAGTATTTCGGCGCCATAGAATGTGTTTGGCAAGAGGTTAAGATCTGATTTTGCATTTTACTCTGTCATTTTTAATTTTGATTTTCAAAGTTTGAATTTATGGACACTTATCGTTTTCACGTCAATGGAATGCACTGCAAGTCGTGCTCGGTTCTGATCGAGGACGAGCTGAAGAGCGTGCCCGGCGTCGGTTCTCTCTCTTCGGACTTCAGGACCAAAGAACTTGTCGTCTCGGGCAGTTTCGATGTGGCGCCCCATGAATTGGCCAAATTATTCACGGAAAAGGTTAAGGCGCACGGTTATACCGTGTCGGTGGATAAGTCGGTGCGGCAGGCAGCCAACTGGGGCGAATTCAAGATAGCTGTGCCTATCGCGCTCGCGTTCATGGCCGGTTTCGTTATTTTACAGAAACTCGGTCTAGTAAACGCTATAGGATCAGGAGAGGTAACACTTGGTACGACTTTCCTCGTCGGATTGATCGCTTCTGTCTCAACTTGTATGGCGGTGGTCGGTGGATTGCTTCTTTCGATGTCTGCTTCCTACGCCAAAGGGGGACACACTGTGGGTCCGCAATTGATGTTCCATATCGGCAGATTGGCCGGGTTCTTCATCCTGGGCGGCGTAATAGGCGCGCTCGGTTCGGCTTTCCAGATCGCGCCGATTGCTCACGTCATCATTGGATTCATCATCTCATTTATAATGGTCATTCTCGGCATTAACCTGATGGATATTTTTCCTTTGGCCGAGCGGCTACAGCTCACCCTTCCCGCGGGGATCTCAAAAAGGCTCGTGGATCACGCCAAAGGGACGGATGTGTTCGCACCGGTACTCCTCGGAGTCGCGACTTTTTTCCTGCCGTGCGGGTTCACTCAGTCGATGCAGCTATACGCGCTGACGACAGGAAATTTCGTAAGCGGAGCGCTGATTATGCTTGTCTTCGCGCTCGGCACTTTGCCCGTCCTGTCCATTCTGTCTTTCAGTTCGGTAAGAATAAATCAATCAAGACACGCGGGCACGTTCTTTAAGACCGTCGGCGTTATAGTCATCGCCTTCGCCATCTACAACTTCTTGAACACATTAGTCATAGCCGGGTTGATTGCCCCGATATTCAGTTTCTAAAATGACCAAATCAACCATTCTCTCAATAATAGTGGCGGCCGCGCTCATCGGCGGGGCGTTCTGGCTGTCCGGCCAATCGTCCGGAGGCCAGACCGGCGGGGCGTTGAACACTGAGATTCTGGGTGACAAACAATTCATCGACATAACTGCCAAAGGCGGCTACAGCCCAAAGATAATAAACGCCAAGGCCGGAATTCCCCTTACCGTTCGAATGAATACCGCCAATACCTTCGATTGCTCGGCCTTTGTCATCATTCCTTCTATCGGCTATCAGGGTGTGCTCAACAAGAACGGGATAACGGAAATCCCCATTCCGGCCCAACCGGCCGGCACGACTCTCCGGGGCTCCTGCGGCATGGGAATGTACGGATTTGCCATCAACTTCCAGTAGGTCTCTAGCTTAATGAATTTTTTTGTTTCGCAATGAAAATGCGGCTTATTTTGCGTGCTCGGTTGTAGTACAGTTGAGTTAGGAAAAAACAGTTTCATTCACAACCGAAAACCCCAAAACAGAGTATTATGACTGAGAATAATGACCAGAAATGCCTCGTGCTTGACACTTGCGTGCTCATGCTAGATCCCGAAGCCATCTTAAAATTCGGCGATAACGAGGTCATCATTCCGGCGGTCGGCATCGAAGAGCTCGGCAAGCACACTCATGGCCGCGACGTTGATAAGTCCATGAGCGCTCAAGCGGCTTGCCGCGTGCTCAACCAACTGAGAGCGAAAGGCAGATTGGTTGAGGGTGTCGCTACTCCTGGAGGAGGAACGGTCAAGGTTGATTTCAACGGTCAAGCTGCCGTTCATCTGCAGGACGGATATAATCCGCTGCTACCGGACAACATCATCCTGAAGACAGCTCTCCGCTACAAGGCGATGAAGCCGAGCAAGACGGTCGTGTTGGTAACTAACGACATCAACCTCGGAATCAAAGCTGAGGGACACGGTCTTCTGGCTGAAGACTATAAGAGCGGCAACATCAGTCCCGATCGCCTATACTCCGGTTTCCAGGAGGTGGTCGTCCCGGACCATATCCTTGCAACCTTAAAGCACAACGGTCTGCCTCTCGCAGAAGCCCCGGTCGATCCGAGCTCGGTCATTCCAAATTCTTGCTGGATGTTTATTGGAGCAGGAAACAAGAAGACCGCCTTAGCCATATACAAGGATGGCGACAAACCTTCTTTTCACCTTGTCCATAGGCCGAAAGAGAATGTCAGGGGAATAACGCCGCGCAATGACCAGCAGACTCTAGGCTTGGCCTTATGTATGGATCCATCGATCCATCTGGTGACTTTGTTCGGCAAAGCCGGGACGGGCAAAAGCATCATTCAAACCTGGGCCGCCTGCAACATTTTGTGGCCGGAACAGGTTTTCAACCCCGCAGTCAGGGAGAATGACGTCCCCGCTGAAAACAGGCCGCAGAAGCTTCTGATCATCAGGCCAACCGTTCAGATCGGCGAGCCCCTTGGTTTTTTGCCGGGCGATCTCGACGAGAAGATGGCCCCGTGGCAAGAAGCCAGCGAGGACACTCTCGATCTTATCGGTTGCGAGCTGAAAGGCTCTCTCGACATTGCCAGGCTGATCCTGTCGAAGGTCATCCAGATCGGTCCCGCGAATTTTATGCGGGGCGGAACCAAACGCGGCATCATCATAGTGGACGATGCTCAGAACTTTTCGCCGTTGGTGTTGCAGACCATTCTCACGCGCGCAGGCGATCATACTCGGGTTTTCGTGAATGGAGACCTTGGACAGATCGATGTTCCGACGCTCGGCAAATATTCGAACGGATTGGCACACGTCATCTCCCGATTCAGGGGTGACAGCATCTTCGCTAATCTCGAGCTGGTTAAGGGCGAGCGATCACTTTTGGCCGAAAAGGCTGCCACGCTTCTCTGAACTCTGCCAGTTGTCTACGGGCAACTGGTTTTTCTTTGGTGCTGATTAAATTTTCGAACTGTGTATAATGAACGCCATGCCAAGGGGTCAACAATTTTGGGACAAGGAATATGCCGATTCAAAGAATTTTTCTCTTTCGACCGAGCCGGCCGAGGACCTTTTGAAATTCACGAGATGGATGGAACGAAATTTCGGCAACGAGTTACTGAACCCTCTTTTAAATGTATTGGACCTCGGCTGCGGCAATGGCCGCAATCTCATTTATCTCGCTAAGACCTACGGATGCCGTGGTATCGGATACGACCTGTCGGGAGTGGCGGTAAATCAGGCGAAGGTGGCCGCCGAAGGCTTGAAGCTCAATTTTACGTCACGAACGATAGCCGGAAAATTCGATTTGCCCGATAGTTCGTTCGGTCTGGCCGTCGACATGATGACGTCGCATTATTTGAATAAATCGGATAGAGAGGAGCTCCGGTCGGAAATATCTCGTGTTTTAAAACCTGGGGGATGGCTTTTGTACAAAACCTTTCTTCTTGAGGACGATATAAATGCCAGAAGAATGCTCCGGGAAAATCCTGCCAACGAAGAAAATACATATATTCATCCGACCATTGGCACGACCGAGCACGTTTCCACCGAAGAAGAAGTTGAAAATTTTTTCGGCAAAGATTTTGACATAGTAAAGATAGAAAAAACCGGTAAGCACATCATTCGCGGCCGCGCGGGGAAGAGAAGGTCGCTCATCGCGTATCTCCAAAAAAAATTTTAGGATTTTTTCCAATTTTAGTTATCCACTCTTGTGCTGACGTCTGCGGGGTGTACAATTAATCGAGGTCGAAGAGCGAAAATTCGCAGAGCGTTTTTTTCGCAACTATTATTCGAAAATTAATCGCGCACGAATTCAGACCACTCTAGATGTGCGCTACAAAGAAAATGGCAAAGAAAAAAGCTCGCAAGGCGAAGAAGAGCGCAAAGAAGAGCAAAAAGTCCACGAAGCGCCGCCGCTAAACGCGACAAAACCGCCCGGTCTCGACCTTAGGGCGGTTTTGATTTAAAAAGTGAGGCCGCCCGGACTTTCCGAGCGGCCTTTCGGCTCCGCATTATGCAATTAATCTCATTAGAGTAGTTTGTGGCAAAGCCGTTTCAGTTTCTGCACAACACCTCCTTTCTGGGACTGATTTTATGGCTCTTACTAGGCCTGTCAAATATGGCCGTGCCGGTATTTCGCATCTCATTTTTTGTGTTATTATTCCGGCAAGCGAGGATTGAAATGGAGCCTTCCTGGTTTCATTTAATACGAGCGAAGACGGAATATTGTATTAGTTTATATCCCTTCTATGGTCAATTTTTTAAAAGGCCTTTTTGGCGATGGCAACGAAAAGAAAGTCAAAACTCTTCAGCCGATCGTAGATAAGATAAACAGCCTAGCTGATTCATTTAAAGCTTTATCGGATATCGGACTTCGCGGCAAAACTGCCGAGTTCAGAGAGAGGCTTAATAAGGGTGAGACTCTGGACGACCTTCTGCCGGAGGCTTTTGCCGCGGTTCGAGAAGCGGCCACTAGGACGCTGAAGCAGCGCCATTTCGACGTCCAATTGATCGGCGGCATGGTTTTGCATCAACGCGGAATCGCCGAGATGAAAACCGGAGAAGGCAAGACCCTCGTCGCGACCTTGCCTGTCTACCTGAACGCACTTTTGGGTAAGGGTGTCCATGTCGTTACCGTCAACGATTATCTATCGCGCCGCGACGCCGTCTGGATGGGACAGATCTACCATTTTCTGGGGTTATCAGTTGGAGTTATTAACCACGAATCGAGTTTTATTTATGACCCGAATCATGTCCAAGAAAAAAAACCAGAAAATGGAATTTCTAAATCCGAATTACTAATTTCTAATAAAACCCCAAATTCCAACCGGGAGAATACTAAGGAAGCGGAATTGGACAAAGCAAGGGATGAACTAGGCAGTTTCAAAGTCGTGCATGAATTTCTAAGGCCTTGCACCCGGCAAGAAGCTTATCGCGCCGACATCACCTACGGAACGAATAATGAATACGGATTCGACTACCTGCGCGATAATTTGGAATACGACCCCAATACTCTGAGGCAACGCGAATACAATTACGCGGTCGTCGATGAAATAGACTCGATCTTGATCGATGAAGCCAGAACACCGCTCATCATTTCTGCTCCGACCACAGATTCGGAGGACCTTTATGCGACGTTCGCCAGGATTGCCGATAAGCTCAAAGCAGGCGAGGATTACACCATCGACGAGAAATTCAAGGCCATCAACATGCTGGATGCGGGTATTTCGAAGGCGGAGAAGGCATTGGGTGTCGATAATATTTACACCGAGAAAGGCATCAAGTATGTCCATCATCTCGAAAGCGCCGTCCGTGCCAAGGCGCTCTTTCATCGCGATAAAGAATACGTTGTCAAGAACGACGAGATCGTCATCGTGGATGAATTCACCGGCCGGTTACAGCCGGGCCGGAGGTGGTCGGAAGGAATGCATCAGGCTATCGAAGCCAAAGAGGGCGTCCGCGTCCAAAAAGAATCGCGGACCTTCGCTTCCATCACCTTCCAGAATTATTTCAGGATGTATTCGAAATTATCCGGCATGACCGGAACCGCCTCGACCTCGGCCGAAGAGTTTTACAAAGTATACGGGCTGGATGTTGTTTCGATACCGACCAATAAGCCGCTCGCCCGCATCGACCATCCCGATCTCATCTACCAGACGGAGCGCGGAAAATTCAAGGCCATCGCAAGGAAGGTCAAAGAGCTGAACCAGGCTGGCCAGCCGGTCCTCATCGGCACCGTCTCGATAGAGAAGAACGAACTTCTGTCGGGCTATCTGAAGCAGGAGGGCATCGAACACACCCTTTTGAACGCGAAGAATCACGAAAGAGAGGGTGAGATAATCGCCCAGGCCGGACGGGTTGGCGCGGTTACAATCGCCACGAACATGGCTGGCCGAGGCGTCGACATCAAGCTGGGCGGCAATCCGGCGCCCGTCGAAGAATACGAAAAGGTCAAGAATCTTGGCGGTCTTTTTGTGATGGGCACCGAGCGTCATGAAGCGAGGCGCATCGACAATCAGCTGCGAGGCCGTTCGGGCCGCCAAGGCGATCCCGGAACGACCCAATTTTACGTTTCGATGGAGGATTCGCTCGCCCGGGTTTTCGCCGCGGACATGATAAAGAAAATGATGGGAACGTTCGGGATACCCGAGGACGAACCCATCCAGCATAAGGTAATTTCAAGCTCACTCGAAACCGCCCAGACCAAGATCGAGGGTTTCAACTTCGATGCCAGAAAACATATTTTGGAATTCGATGACGTTTTGAACCATCAGAGGAAGATAGTCTATGAGAGGCGCCGCAAAGTGCTGACGGGCACAGATATGGACGTCGAGGAAAAACTGAACGAAATGATCGGCGAGGACGAAGCGGTCAAAAATGTGGTGGCGGAGAAGAAGCAAGCGGTCGGCGAACAAAATTTCTTTAGGGTCGCTCGGCACATCATGCTCCAATCGATAGACATGTTCTGGGTGGACCATTTGGAATTGATGGATTATTCAAGGAGCAGCGTGAACCTCCGAGCTTACGGACAGAGAGACCCGCTCGTCGAATATAAGAGGGAGGGACTTCGTTTGTTCAAAGAAATGGAGGAAGCGGTTCGCGCTCAGGTTGTTTCGATACTCCCGGGTATCGGGCAGGCGCAAAGACCTTCTCTTATCCAGGAACAAGAGAGGCGAATGCAGGAGGTCCATGAACAGGCACAGCTTATTGGTAGCGGCGACGAACAGAGCGATCGCCAACATGGCGGCAACCGTGTTGCCACTCCGCAAGGTGAAAAAATCGGCCGAAATGATCCGTGTCCGTGCGGAAGCGGCAAAAAATGGAAAAAATGCGGGGATTTGAGCACAGAAGAGCATCAGAGGAATATGCAGAAGAAATAAATTATGTCGAATATGAAACTCGACGAAGGCAAATTAAAGACAATAATCGAACCCTATTACGCAAAAGGAAGAGCCGGAGATTGGGAGCATGTCCAAAGGGTGGTGAAGTGGGTTAAAGAACTGGGAAGGGGCAGGGATGATATGGACGTCTTAATTACTGCGGCATATCTTCACGATATTGGTTGGTATGGGGTTGCGCCGAAAGAAAAAATTGATTTTGACACGCTAAATTTACTTGAACAACAAGCCAATTTAAATACAGAACCCTTAGTAAGTGAGGTCTTAGCCGAACTCGGTGTGGATAAAAATATTACTAAAAAAGTTCTTCGTCTAATTGCCGCCGCGGATAAGCATCGATCCCAAAGTGATGATGAAGCAATTGTCGTGGATGCCGATAATCTCAGCAAATTGTGCATAGAGCATATTGAGCAAAAATTTAAACCAGAAAGCTATGTCGAGGCACTAAAAATGTTTGAACGAGAAATACCGAATCGTATAGCTACTGACAAAGGAAAACAATTATTTCCCGCTTTGTTGGTGGAGTTAAAGAAGGTGGTAACTGCGCAGGTGAATAAATGAAGTTCTGATTCGTATTGCATACCAAAAGGTGCGATGGTCTCAATACCGAAGAACACCAGAGGTTAATGGGGAAAGATAAAATGTTTTCTCAATTTTCTAGATATCAAAATATTAAATATGGATTTTCGAATCGGACGGACGGTTCAATGCATCGTCGTTTGGAAAAGGAGAATAGAGAAGAATACTTCAAATCGCTAGGCATTGATCCTAGCCGTGTCGTAACAGCAGATTTGGTCCATGGGGCAAAGGCCGTGAAAGTTTCAGATGGAACCATAGTTGCAAAAGCCGATGGACTTGTGACCGATGCCAAAGGATTGTTTCTTACGGCAACCGCAGCTGATTGTTTCCTGCTTTACTTCTATGATCCTCTAAAAAATGTTATCGGTATTGCCCATGTCGGTTGGCGAGGTTTGCTCGCGGGTATAGTAGACAATACTATTGACGCATTGGTGCAGAATTATAACGTTAATTCACATGATTTACTTGTAAGCGTAAGTCCTGGTATCCGAGAATGCCATTTCGAGATAAGCCCAACAGATAAAGAAAAATTCAGACGACATTCAAAGTTTATTTTGAAAAGAAAAGGTAAGGTATTTGTTGATTTGCCTGGCATAATAAAAGTTAAGCTGTTAGATAAAGGCATTTCACCCAACAATATAGAGGACAGTGGAATTTGTACTCACTCTAATGAGAATGAGTATTTTTCTTACCGCCGCGACAAACCAAGAGATGTTCAGGTGCAGATTGGCTATATTGGATTGGTTTAGTTTCGCTCATCAATAAATATCACATAACAACCTAAATCTGGTATGGTGAAGACCGAGGCACAAATCTTAGAGATTGAAAAGGTACAAAAGGCGGTTGAGGCGGCTGCATCGGCTGTTATTGGTTACCTCCGCGGAAGTAAAGAACCCTGCGCGGAGCGCAAGGCGTTAGGGATCGGATCGCTCCGCGCAGATCAGGGCGTTCTGGCCGCTCCCAGTAAAAATCCGGCTTCTGAAGAAGCCCACAAAATTATTGATAAAATACTCGATAAATTCGGTTGCGAATCGCCGGAAGGGCATATAGTTGCCGGTGGTAAACAAAGTGCCGAACCACATGAGAAAGGAACAGGAATATTGAACAAGGGTGAGCCTATTGTCATTGATATTTATCCGCGTTCGAAAACAACGGGTTTTTTTGCCGATATGAGTCGGACAGTTTGTTTAGGGGAACCCTCGCCACTGCTTCAAAAAATGTATGATACAGTTCTCGGCGCGGAGGATTTGGCGATTTCAATGATTAAGCCAGGAGTGAGGTGTGTAGATATACACGAAGCAGTTGAGAAATTTTTTGTGAGAAATGGATACTTGACATCGGGAAAGGGGAAAGACTTTCCCTTTGCCGAAGGATTTGTTCACGGTTTGGGTCATGGTGTTGGCCTTAATGTCCACGAGGCGCCGCGGTTGGGGCAGAAAAGCGAAGACATTTTGATTGAAGGGGATGTTATAACCATTGAACCCGGGCTCTATTATAAAAATATAGGCGGTGTGCGAATTGAAGATATGTTGTTGGTCACAAGAGATGGATATAGAAATCTGACAAATTTTAGTAAGGCGTTTGTTTTATGATAAATTTTCAATATCCGAACAATTAGTAGAAAGCACAGCATACACTAATTATGCGCTATCGTGCATAATTAGTGTATGCAATAGGGGTTATTGATATCAGGTCTATCAGTATTAGGGGACATTTGTGTAATGTAGGGATTGAGTATAAATTTGGTTCAGCTTGGGCTCTGAAAAATTATGTCGGTGGAAATCAAACTAGGCGAATACGAACATTACAAAGGCAAGCACTACAAAGTCATTGGTGTTGCTAAGCATAGCGAGACCCAAGAAGAAATGGTCGTATATCAGGCTTTATATGGAAATGGTGATATGTGGGTTCGACCCTTAACGATGTTCATGGAGGAAATCGAAGTCGACGGGAAGAAGAAACCAAGATTCCGTTTTATAGCATGAGAAGCTGGAGGGAGTTAAGAAAAAAGCCGAGCATGTGCTCGGCTTTGCGTTAAGAACGATCAGGGTTTTTCTTCCCTGAGGCGATAAAAACCTGTCGAGAGGGCATCCCCTTTAAGGGGGAAGATCTGAATGCGCTCCGTGAGTACTACTTTAGTGAGCCCGGGCAGGGCTTTCCATTTAGCTTTCGCCCCGATCTGGCGCGAATGCTCGACTGTATAGAGGAATCCGGGTTCTCCGGTAATCTGGATGCCGGCATTCCGGCCCTTTTTTGTCACAAGTACGAAGTCGGGTGCGACATCCACGAACGCGAAATCGATGGCAAAAGAGCCATCGTGTGTTTTGACGATGACCGAATACGTCCCGCCCTGATCCGCTTTAATTTGCGAAATGACGATGACGTCGTTGGTCGCTCCCGCGACCGGTTTTTGCTCGAAGTACCACTGGAAACGGTACTCACCTTTTGGGTACATGTCGGCTTTTATGGTAACCGACGCATTATTTCGGACAGTTTGATGCCTTGGTTCGAGGGATACAGCGGCCGGCGGGCATTCATTGGGGGTGTTTTCATATGCACAGGTTAATATCGAAACGAGCATGATTTCGGTCAAGTGGTCTCCTAGGTTATGCTGAATTTTCAGCGGTTCTGCCATAAATTATCCTTCTTTTCCCAATCGCCGTCAAACGACGGATGTGATAAAGTTTAATTCTATGGAAGAGCCCTTTAAACCGCGGCCCGGTCAGGTGGATTTTACGTCTGTTCGATATGCCCCAGTTATCAACTGCGTTCTTAAGCATGGTGGTAAGATCCTGCTTGTGGAAAGGAACAAAGAAATGAGGCTATATCCAGGGTTATGGAATGGAATTGCAGGTTTTTTGGACGACGGGAAAACATTGGAAGAGAAAGTCCAAGAGGAGATAAAAGAGGAAACAGGTTTATCCAAGGAACACATTGTAAAAATATTCAAGGGGACTATATTTGAAGCTGAAGACTCGGCCTATGACAAGGTTTGGATAGTCCATCCGGTTTTGGTCGAAGTGGATACGGATAAAATAAAGCTCGATTGGGAAGCAGAGAAATACGGATGGTTCGCTCCGGCCGATATTGGAAACGTGAAAGTGGTGCCTGGATTCGATAGGGTGTTGAAGATATTAAAATTAACCTAATTGACCTAATCCTTCGACATACTCAGGACAAGTTTCCTAATTGACCTAAAAAATGTCAAAATAAATAAATGTTGAATTGGGATTTGTTTAGGTTAATTAGATCAATTAGAAATTAGGAATTTATATCATGCACTCTCCGAAATTAAAGAAATTTATAGAAACCGAAGACGGGCGTCTTAAGCAGACCGTTGAGAGTTATCCCGATAACGAAAAGAGGTCATTTGCGCGCATGATCAAATTGACCGAAGAAGTCGGAGAGTTGGCCGACGAAGTTCTTGCCCGGGGCTCATTCCAGCGAAAAGAAAAGTTGAGCGAGTACGCGGCTGGCAGTATCGAAGGCGAATTTGCGGACGTTATCATAACTTCTCTCCTACTCGCGAAGACTCTGGAACTCGACGTCGATAAAGCCTTGCGGGAAAAGATAGACAAGATAAACAAGAGATATGATAAATAGGCTCCCTTATTTATAACTTATATCCAAGTGATCCTCAAAGATAGAGTTTATGGTCGTGTCGACATAGCAGAGTCAGTATTTATAGACTTGATAAGGTCGAAACCGCTACAACGCCTTAAAGATATCGATCAAGCCGGTTATCAGGAGCCCTTTTTTAAGGGCGCAAGCCGTTCTCGATTTGAACATTCAATTGGAGTATTCTTGCTACTTCGCAGATATGATGCCTCAATCGAGGAACAGATAGCCGGCCTGATCCATGATGTTTCTCACTCGGCTTTTTCCCACGCAATTGATTACGTATTGAAAGTGGGGTCGCCTAAGGAGCACAGTCATCAAGATAATATTTTTAAAGCATTCGTCAAAAAAACTGAAATACCGCACATTATAAAACGATATGGGTTTGATCCAGGGTATATTTTGGAAGACAAAAACTTTCCACTTAAAGAACGGAGACTGCCTGACTTGTGTGCGGACAGGATCGATTATTCTTTGCGCGAAGCGATTATTTTCAAGTGCATTAAAAATGCCGACTATTTTTTGGAAAACTTGCGGCCGGTTCAGGATCAATGGGTTTTTTCCGGTGAGGAATCCGCTTCAAAATTCTCCAAGCTCTTTTCAAAGCTAAATGAAATTTATTGGGCGGGATTGGAAACGGCGGTAATGTTCAAAGCCATATCAGATTTTCTTAAATACTCTTTGACGCAGGGTTATATAAAGCAGTCCGATCTATACACGACTGATAAAGTTGTGCTTGGCAAAATAAAAAAATATGTCTCGAAAGACAAGAAAATAAAATCCTATTTCGCCAGAATGAACAACAAAGTGCCATATCTGAATGACTCGAATGGCGGGGAAGAGGTCTTTTGCAAGTCCAGAGTTGTTGATCCCTTATTTTTCGATGGAGCGAAGATAAAAAGATTATCTGATAAGAATCCAAAATGGCAACAAACGCTTGTTCAAGAAATGCAACCCAAAAGATACTTCGTAAAGTTCTTAGATGTGCTGTGACGGATTCTAAATTTGTTCGTGATAGAATGATTAAAACTATGAATGACGTAGCAGGCCGGAAAAGAGATACAGTTTTTTTGCGGAACATCGTCTTTGGCATTGAAGACGGTCTCGTTTCGACGGTTGGTTTTGTCTCGGGGGTGGCCGCGGGCGGTCTGGACTCGGGTTCCATAATATTGACGGGATTAATCCTGGTTTTCGTGGAAGCTTTTTCGATGGGTGCCGGAAGCTTTCTTTCGGAGAACTCGGCGGAAGAATATGAATCCGGCCGCGAACTTGGCAATAGAAGGGCGATGGCGGGATCACTCGCTATGTTCATCTCCTATATGCTTGCAGGTTTGGCTGTCATCGCTCCGTATTTTTTCATAACGGGTTACGTCGCGATAGGATTTTCCATAACTATTGCTATTGCGGCATTGGTGTTACTCGGCGTTTCGAGCGCGAGAGTTTCCCATGTCAGCGTGTCCAAGCGGGTGGCTAAGATGGTGATTTTGGGCGGCGCGGCGATAATCATTGGTGTATTGGTCAGCCGTTTTGTTGGATACAATCCATGAAATACAACAAGCTAGTCCGCGATAATATTCCGGAGATCATAAGCGCTAAGGGCGGCAAGGTCGTCGCTCACATCGCGGAAGAGACCGAGTATTGGGAAAAGCTGAATGAAAAATTACTGGAAGAGGTTAAGGAGTTCCTGAAAGAGCCGTCGGTCGAGGAAATGGCCGATATCCAGGAAGTATTGGAGGCGATAGCTGATTTCAAGCAATTCACCAAAGCCGAGATAACTGAGGCAAAAAAGCAAAAGGCAGATAAGCGCGGACGTTTTGAAAAAAGGATAATCTTGGATGAGTCATAGCGGTGTTTCAGAGGTTATCATGAGTGATGTTCTGATTTTATAATACACTAATTATTCACTATAGTTTATTATTAGTGTATGGGAAGATTGGAAGAAACAGCAAGCAAACGACTGAAGAAGGATACGCTCAAAAGGATCATTCTCGGCTCTGTGGCCGCGGCCGGTGTTTTGAGTGTGGCGTTAATTGCGCCGAATGCATTACAAATGCTCAAGCATTTTGGTATTAAACCGAAAGGTCGTCAGCAGGAAATAATCAAACGAGCTTATAAAAGGTTGGTTGACCAAGGTTATCTTGAGTCAAGGAACGGTAATTTTGAGCTTACGGCAAGAGGAAAGCTGTTTCTGCAATATGTCGAGATCACAGATTTTAGTGAAAGGCGTAAGCCGAAGTGGGACAAGAAGTGGAGAGTATTGATTTTCGATATACCAGAGTATCGCCGGTCTTTGCGAGATAAGATTAGAAGAACTTTGTTTTCGATTGGCTTCATGAGGTTGCAAGATAGTGTCTGGGTTTATCCATATGATTGCGAGGATTTAATCGCTCTACTCAAAGCCGATTTTAAAGTGGGCAAGAACATGCTTTACCTAATCGTCGAGGAAATGGAAGGAGACGGTTTTTGGCGAAGTAGGTTCGGTTTGTCTTAAAACAGCTGAGTTAGATTCATACACTACATTTACGCTATAGTGAATAATTAGTGTATGAAGAAATCGACCAAGGGAGGTAGAACTCGGTTGAGGTGGTTTAAGGCTTGCATAAGTTCAGAAACATTCGAGACCCTTTGAGGAGTCTTACTTATGGCTTGGACAAGGAAGGAGCTTTTGGAGATAATGACTTTGGAATGGAAAAGACAAAACAGGTTACGACATTGGTTATCATTCATAATCATCCTCGCGTGCTTTTGGGAATGAAAAAGCGGGGTTTTGGGGCGGGCCGTTGGAATGGCTTCGGTGGGAAGGTAATGCCTGATGAAACGATAGAGCAATCGGCGCGCAGGGAATTGATGGAGGAGGCTGGTATTGAGGCGCGAGCGCTGACGAAGCTTGGCGTCATGGAATTCGAGTTTGACCATAACACGGATTGGATCGAAGTCCATTTGTTCAAAGCCAACGAATATCACGGCCGGCCAAAAGAATCCGAAGAGATGCTCCCGCGTTGGTTTTCCATGGATGAGATACCTTTTATGGAGATGTGGCCTGACGACCGTTACTGGTTCCCGTTTTTCATGCGTAACAAAAAATTCAAGGGGCGTTTTCAATTTGGACACGCTGACTCGATATTGAATTATCAGATTAACGAAGTGGAAGAACTATAACATGGGCATTGGCAAACCAAGCGCGCAAAAACCGGTCGTTGCAGGAGCCATTTTTTTTGATAACAAAGGCCGAATACTTATCGTGAAACCGACATATAAAGATAACTGGAATATGCCGGGCGGAGCAGTGGAAGAAAAGGAGTCGCCGATCAGGGGCTGTATGAGGGAAATAAAGGAAGAGTTGGGCTTCGACTGGCCCAATCTTAAATTGATCGCGGTTGATTATATCGGGGACTCGGCCAAGCCTTCGTGGGGCGACGCGATAAGGTTTCTTTTCTACGGCGGGACGCTTTCCGATGGCGAGATCGCTAATATCAAGCTGCCGGCGGAGGAATTGCAAAAGTTCGAATTTGTGGATCCGGCGGAAGCCAGAAAAAAATTGAGCCCGCACACCGGCACTGCCGTTACCGCGGCTTTAGAGGCTCTCAGGTCAAACAAAATCGTCTATCTTGAGGACGGCGTAAATGTTTTGTAGATTATGACAATGAAAAACAAAAGGATAATGGAATCCATAGTGCCTTCGCGTTACCGGATAAGTATCCATCCGAATTTTGACGATCACACTTTCAAAGGCGAGGAGACAATTTATTTAAAGATCAGGTCGGTTTCCAGGAATATCGAGCTCCATAGCGTTGACCTAAAATTGTCGGACGTTTTTTGCCGTTTCAAAGGCGGCGAGAGCAAAGGTTCGGTAGCATACCGGAACGCCGATGAGACCGTCGGACTGAATTTTTCTGAGGCCATTCCGAAAGGCGAGGCGGAACTGTTCTTAAAGTTCAAAGGCAAGCTCTCCGAAAATATGCGCGGTTTCTACAAGAGCCGGTATAAAGTGGGCGAGACCGAAAAGATCCTGGCGACCACCCAATTCGAATCGACTGACGCCAGAAGGGCTTTCCCGTGCGTGGATGAGCCTGAAGCCAAGGCTATTTTCGACGTAACGATGATAGTTCCCAAGAATCATGAAGCCATTTCCAATACCATACCGACCGAGATCGCCGAACATGAAAGCGGATATAAAGTGGTCCGTTTCGCTCCAACGCCCAAAATGTCCACTTATCTTTTGGCGTTTATTTCTGGCGAGTTAGAGTCTATTGAGGGAGAGAATAAAGATGGCGTACTCGTAAGGGTTTTTACGACGCATGGCAAGAAAAAGCAGGCCGAGTTTGCGCTCGAAGTGGCAAAAAGATCCTTGGAATTTTACACGGAATATTTCGGCATCCCTTATCCCTTGCCGGTCCTCGACATGATAGGCGCGCCGGACTTTGCGGCCGGCGCTATGGAAAATTGGGGAGCCGTAACCTACAGAGAGTCGGCGCTTCTTGTCGATCCGGATCATACAGCGACCGAAGCCAAACAATGGGTCGCCCTCGTCATTGCCCACGAATTGGCTCATCAATGGTTCGGTAATTTGGTGACCATGAAATGGTGGACGGATCTGTGGCTAAACGAGGGCTTCGCCTCCTATATAGAATATCTGGCCGTCGATCACATTTTTCCGGAATGGGAGATTTGGAAGCAGTTCGTGGCGGCGGATCTCTCAGCGGCTTTAAGGCTCGACGGGCTTCAGACGACGCATCCGATAGAGGTTCCCGTCAACCATCCGCATGAGATATCCGAGATATTCGATGCGGTGTCTTATTCGAAAGGCGCTTCAGTAATCAGAATGCTGGCCGAACATTTGGGCGAAAAATCGTTCCGAAAAGGACTTCATAATTATTTGAAGCGCCACAGTTATGGCAATGCCGAGACTAAAGATCTTTGGAAAGCACTGGAGGAGGCTTCAGGCAAACCAGTCGGCAAAATAATGGCCGAGTGGACTAAGCGGGGAGGCTATCCCTTGATCACCCTGCGGCCGGTCAAAAAAGGCATCGAGTTGCGCCAGTCCAGATTTTATACGAGCTCCCTATCGAGGAAATCCTCGAAGGATAAAACAATTTGGCGCGTGCCGCTAATCTGGAAAGCCCCGGGTGATAAAAAAGAAGAACACCTGATCCTTTCTCGCAAGGTAGATGTGCTGGATAAGTTCAAGCCGCAGGTCAAGTTAAACAGCAAAGAGACTGGAGTGTACCGCGTCAGTTATTCCGAATCCACGCTTTCGGGATTTTACCCGGATATTATCACCAAAAGAATGTCCGCGGTTGACCGGCTCGGTCTGGTGCGCGACATTTTCGCTCTGGCCGAAAGCGGGGAATCCGAAACGACGGCGGCTTTAGCGCTCTTGGAGGCCTACAGAGACGAAGATGAGTATGTGGTCTGGCGCGAGATCGTAAGCGGTCTCGGCCGTCTATCGACGGTTTTGATCGGAACCGAAACTCATGAATTACTGAAGAAGTTCAAGCGAAAACTTTTCGCCCCGGCTGCCGAAAAATTCGGATGGTTGCCCAGGGCGGGAGAGCCGCATACCGTACCGATGTTGCGAGATATGCTGATCTATCAGGCCGGTGTATCGGGCGAGGAAAAGATAGTTGATGATGCAGTCGAACAATTCGAAAGATACGCCAGAGGAGGCAAGGCGCCGCAGAAGGATATTCGCACAGCTGTTTATTATCTAGCCGCCCGTTCCGGCGGAAAAGCCCGTTTCGAGAAAATTAAAAAAATGCACAAGGCGGCCAAATTGCCGGACGAAAAAGAAAGATTGGAGGAATCTCTTGGGTTGTTTAGGGATACGGCCCTGCTTCACGAGGCGCTAGCGTACGCATTGTCAAAGGATGTTCGACCGCAGGATTTCGCCCACATTTACGGTTCTGTTGCCAGAAATGAGTTCGGCCGCGAATTGGCCTGGAAATTTCTAAAAAAGCATTGGCCGAAGCTCTTGAAGATATACGGCGTGGGCGGATTGAAGACTTCACGAACTATCGAACCGCTCTCGTCAATGACCGATGAAAAATATGCCGGAGAGATCGAAAGCTTTTTCCGCGGAAAGAAATTCGGTGTCGAAAGGACTGTTGCCCAGACCGTAGAAAAGATTCGCTCAAATGTATCGTGGCGAAAGCGAGCTGAAACATCAGTTTTGAGTTTCTTCTCGGCCATGGAAATATAAAAAAAGCGCAGATTCCTGCGCTTTAAGCGGCCGCATCTTTCGGTTCGAACTGCTCCCATATTTTGAATGAAGCTTCGAGCCAATCTTCGCTTGCCCTGACGTCTTTGTGGAAGTCGTGAACAAGCTCGGCCCAAGGCCGGACGAGG
>CAZYRJ010000004.1:6387-32966 GCA_964649625.1 uncultured Candidatus Saccharibacteria bacterium | reverse complement strand
TATCAATCGACACTCGTAAATTTCCCATATCTGTCCAAGGAGTGGAACGAACACTGCGCGAAGGAAAGATTGCTTGGCGTTTCGATAACGGGTCAGTGGGACAGCCCCGAGGTCAGGAAACCGGAGGTTTTGAAGAAACTCAAGGCTGAAGCCATCAGGATCAATAAAGTTTACGCAAAAAGGTTCGGCATAAATGAATCGACCGCCATTACCTGCGTTAAACCCTCAGGCACGCTCTCTCAAATGGTGGATTGTTCTTCAGGCATGCATCCGCGCCACGCTCCGTATTACATCCGCCGCGTTCGCATCATGGCGACCGACTCGCTGTTTAAGATGCTTCGCGATCAGGGCGTGCCGTTCCACCCCGAGGTAGGACAGAACGCCGAAAACGCCACGACTTACGTCTTGGAATTTCCTGTCAAAGCGCCCGGAGGTTCTATTTATCGCGACGATCTCTCGGCTCTTCAGCAGCTCGAGTATTGGAAGACGGTCAAGTCGAACTACACGGAACATAATCCCTCGGTCACGGTTTCGGTCGGCGATGATGAGTGGATCGCGGTCGCCGATTGGGTCTATAGCAATTGGGACTTGGTCGGCGGGTTGTCATTCTTGCCCAGGGAGAAACACGTTTATAAACTTGCTCCGTACGAGATAATCGACGAGAAGACCTACTTTGAATTGGCCAAGCGCTTCGAGCATATCGATTACTCCAAGATAATCACTTATGAAAAGCAGGACGAGACGGAAGTTAAGAAGGAGCTGGCTTGCGCGGCGGGGGTGTGCGAAGTAGTAGTCTAAAGACTGAATCGAGAATCAAGAATCACGAATCGAGATTTTAAAAACCGCCCCTCACAACGAAGGGCGGTTTAGCGGAGACAAGGACTAGGGTATGACCTCGACCTTGTCGGAAAGAGCTGAAACCTCGCTCGAGAACAGCCAGAATGCAAACTCAGGAACAGCCGGGACCGAAACTATCTCAAGTTGCACTGGTTCGGCGGTCAGAGCCTTGCAGACGAGATGGATTCGAATTACTGTCTCCATCGTGCCTGGCCTAACAGTAAACAGGCCCTGAGAGATTGTTTCCGGTTCCGCCGTGGCCCACCAGTGTCCATCCCCAAGTCCCAAATCAGCTTCCTGTTGGATTTGAACAAAGTCCGCGATTTTTCTTCCGTTGAGGTACGCCGACATTTCCGCAATGTTAGCGGATCCGCTATGAACACGGATAAACATGCTATCAACGAATATCTGTGCGCCGACCGCTTCGATTGTTGCCGCGAGAACCTCGGTTTTCACGCCGTTTTTCGCGGCAGTTACTGTAACGGACGAGTCTTTTGAGATCTGAAGCCTCGGCGGGACAATCTTTCGAAGCCTGAAAAAACACTTACCATTTTCAGGCAGAAGGTTTGCGTCGACTGCGTAGTTGATGCTCCCATCACTGAACGAGATGATTGTTGTGTATCCCACTTCCGTCCAGTTCGTCAGATCTTCGGAGATCTCGAGTAGAAATACCGAATTGGGGACGCCGATGCCTTTCAATCGAAAGTAGTCCGGCGGCCCGACGGGCGAGAGTGAAACAGGTTCTACGGAAAACAGTTTGGCTGATGCCCCTTGACTGGCGACGTTCAGCCACGTTTCATTCTTTTCGATTACAAGAGCACCCGAGATTTGCGCCGGCAGTACAGATTGAAGGAGAACGGCTAACACCAACAGTGATTTTTTCATGCTATCGAGGTTGTTTTAGCGCAAGTTATTGTTTTGCTGCGCTTACGTTAAAGAAGGCTGTTCTGGTAAAACCAGAGCAGGCGCTAACGCACATTATAGCATAACTTGCTATTTTGTCAATGTCAGTTTAAGAAAAATATCGGTGGTCGTGTTGCCAAATTATCAGGCGATTTTGCGGAAAAAAAGCGGCCTCAGGGTATCACCTTAAGGCCGCCTGCTGCTTTAATAAGCGCCTGAACAATAAATGAAAGAGACCCCAGAGTGCGGGTAGTATTGGGCCAAGAATAACGTTGAACCCGGCAAAGAGGAGGGCCGAGCCGGCCCATTCGCCAAGGTTTTTCATTTTTGACCGTAGAACAGGGTGATCCTGTTTGGGGAGGTGTTTCGCGTCTTTTTTCGCCGGCATTAACTCGATGATCTCGAAAATTACCGCGAACGCTAGACCGATCCCGGCCCAAGCTAAAAGAGTTATCGATAGTTTGCTCATAAAAATAACACGCAATTCTACGGCTAATTATGAGTGCGCCAGAAAGATAGTCAATTTCGGCAATATCGGGAAAAAGGACTCCCCTTTAAAGGGGAGTCCTTTTTTCAAGTCCCTTTTTCAACGGTGAGACAAGCCCTGTGATGAGTAGAAGATTTGCAATAGCACGAATCCTATGCTATTTTATCGGGGCAATGAAAAAAGACATTCATCCCAAATACTTCGCGAACGCCAAAGTTACCTGTGCCTGTGGTAACTCTTTTACCGTAGGTTCCACGAAAGAAAAGATCGAGGTTGAAATCTGCAGCAATTGCCATCCTTTCTACACGGGGGCGGACAAGATGATAGACACGGCCGGACGCGTCGGAAGATTCAGGACTCGCGTCGCAAAGACAGCCGAAGCCAAGGCGAAGAAGGCCACCCAAAAAGCTTAACGACAAAAAACCGCATTTGGATTTCGCCGAAAGCGGTTTTTTTGCTATTTCGCCGCCAAGTCATATCATTAAAGCGATGGATAACCTCGAAGAACTTAAAAAGAATCCCAAAACAGCCTATCTGGCCTCTCGCTACGACGAATTGGTCAAGGAGGAGAAGGAGGTTTTGGCCATGGCCGAGTCTGATGAATCCTTGCGAGCTCTGGCCACGGATGATACTAAGCGTATCGTCGACGAAAAAAAAGCGATCGAAGAGCAGGTAAAAAAGATCATGGCGGGCGAGAAAGAAGAGGAAGAATTTCCGAACGAGCTCGTGCTTGAGATCCGCGCCGGCGCCGGGGGCGACGAGGCGGCTATTTTCGCGCAGGACCTGGCCCTCATGTATCAGCGCTACGGGGAGCGACAGGGTTGGCAGTTCATCAAGATATCGGAATCTTTAAATGATCTCGGCGGCTACAAGGAGTTAATGGTGGAGATAAAAGGAAAAGACTGTTACCGCCGGCTCCGATTTGAGACTGGTGTTCACCGCGTTCAGCGCGTGCCCGCCACGGAGAAATCCGGTCGGGTCCACACTTCGACGGCTTCCGTCGCCATAATGCCGATAAGAAAGAAAGTTAAGTTCGAAATAAATCCGGCCGATATCGAGATAGAATTTTCCCGTTCCGGCGGCAAGGGGGGTCAGAACGTCAACAAAGTGGAAACGGCCGTCAGGCTTATACACAAACCGTCGGGGATGTTCGTCCGATCAACCAACGAGCGTAGTCAGAACGCCAACAAGGAGCGGGCAATGGAGATATTGAAAGCCAAATTGCAGTCGATCCAGGAGGAAGAAGAAGCCAAGAAGTTTTCTTCGGAAAGGAAGAATCAGATCGGCACAGGCGACCGCTCGGAAAAGATCAGAACCTACAATATTTTGCAAGATAGGGTTACCGACCACAGGGTACGGGAGTCATGGCACAATATAAACGAGATCTTCGGAGGCAAGATCGACGATATCATCAATATTTTGGCCGAAAAAGCCGAGAGCGGCATGACCAAAGCGGAGCTTGTTTCTGACGATGAATCCGACTAACCGTGCGGAAAACTCGCGCTTTATAATAAGTTTGGCGAGCTTGCCCACCGAGGTTTTGCCAAATTTCCCTGTTTTGCTTAGTTTTTTAGCGATTGAGTTTGCCTTTTGTTAAGAAGTTTGGCGGGCTTGCGCCGCGGACGTGATTCTGCTAAGCTGTGCGAACTGGCCATTTAGGCCCTTTTTCAATAGATGACAGAAGAGAATACATCAACAGAAGTTCAAACGAGCGACCCTGTGATCCTCACGATGTTCGAGGCTGGGGCTCATTTCGGTTATTCCCGCGGCAGACGCCATCCTTCAATGGCCGACGTTATGTTCGGCATAAAGAATCGAGTCGAGGTTTTCGATCTCGAAAAGACCAAGAGCTATCTCTCGGCCGCCAAGGCTTTCGCCGAGAATGTCGGCGCCATGGGCAAGCAGATCCTTTTCGTGAGCGGAAAGCATGAAGCCAAAGCCGCGATCAAAGCCGAAGCCGAAGGTTTGGCTGCCCCTTATGTCGCCGGACGCTGGCTCGGCGGGACGCTCACCAATTTTTCGCAAATGAAGGTCCGCATGGCGAAGCTCGTTGATCTTCGCGATAAGAGGGTAAAAGGCGAGCTCGCCAAGTATACCAAGAAAGAGCAATTGCTCATTGACCGCCAGATCGCCACTCTTGAAGATATGTTCGCGGGGCTGTTGCCGATGAAAGAATTACCCGGTGCAGTTTTTGTCATCGATAGTAAGAACGAAAAAACCGCGGTTTCCGAGGCTAAAAAGATCCATGTGCCCGTTATTGCCCTCATGAGCTCCGATTGCGACATGGACAGTGTTGAGTATCCGATCCCGGCTAACGATTCCTCCTCATCGAGCGTTCAGTATTTCGTCAAAGAGATCGCCGACTCCTTCAGGATGGGCAAGACCCGAGCGATGCCGCCTTCGCCGAAAAAGGCCTAGAAAGAAAATTGAAAATTCAAATATCAAAATGTAAAATGACAGTGTAAAATCATAAAATGTTTGACATTTTGATGTTTTACATTTAACATTCGTTAGCAAATTTCTCCACCATGTTCACCACCGAAGACGTTAAAAAATTACGAGACCTCACGGGCATCTCAATCATGCAGTGTCGCAAAGCTCTCGAAGAAGCCGACGGCAATTTCGATAAGGCGACCTTGATATTGCGAAAGAAAGGCGCGGACGTAGCGGCCAAAAAAGCCGACCGGGCGCTCGGCGCCGGAGTTGTTGCCTCTTACATCCACTCGACCGGGACCATCGGTTCCATGGTGGAGCTTTTCTGCGAGACCGATTTCGTCTCAGGCAACGATGAATTCAAAAAGCTGGCCTATGACATCGCTATGCATGTCGCGGCGAGCAATCCGGAGTTCCTGAAAGCGGAAGACATAACCGAAGAAGCTCGTAACTTGGCGAAAGAGGTTTTCGCCAAGGAAGTCGAAGGCCTGCCTGTCGCGACGAACGCGGCACAGGCAGGCAAGCCGGAAGCTATGAAAGCCAAGATTTTGGAAGGCAAAATGTCTTCGTATTTCTCGGAGAGGGTGCTCTTGGATCAGCCATTCATTAAGAATCCCGAGGTCACGATCAGGGGTTTGGTTGACGGCGCCGTTCACAAGTTCGGCGAAAAAGTGGAAATAGGCAAATTCGTTCGATATTCGATAAAGCGTTAAATGGCAACCTTAGTCACAATATTCATCGCGGCAATAATCATGATGCTCATCATGATATCGATTAAGGTGCGAGAAATAGAGAGCGGCGGCAGGAGCGCGTTCCTGTCGGTTCTCGCCGTACGGCTCGACCCTTTGGCCGGTCGCTTGGTCGATTGGAGCCGGATATTTCGTGGAGAGGTGCTAGGCGACATCATCCGTTTCCTTGCCGCGAAAGTCGGACTTTGGTCGGCGAGAGCTTTGATACATTTGCGCAATTTCTCGTCGAAGCTGGCCGCTCATCTTTACCACACGAGCCGCAAAGCCGAAGCTGGCGATCCGGAAGCGGCGCACCCCTCGTTTTTCATCAAAGCTATTTTGGAGTTCCGCGATAAAATGCGAGAAGAAAAACAGGACAAATCATCTTGAGATTTTGTCCAAATCAATCAACAATATCATTGGCAACTTTACCACGGTCGGGACGGCGGGTTTCGAACAGTGCTTCCGTAAAAAGTGATGCTCTCGGGGAGATTTAAATTAACGTCTGATGGGGCCTGTGAGCGAATCACAAAGTATCGACTCGGTACCATCTCGGTTGGGTCAATCGGTGAAAAGGAGCCAAAACGCCGCCAGGCGTCTTCGTAAAAGTAATATGTGGCATTAGCAGATTCGAGTGGTCCAGGCGGTGAATTAGTGAAAGTGTATAATTCATGTCTTCTATTTGCCCACGAGGTTGATTCCAAAAAACCGCCTGCCGACAAGCGGCCGAAGGCTACACCGTCTAGGCCTGACGAAAACCAGTTGTCGGTGTTTTGCGGAATGGGAACTTTCTGTGAATTGGCCCCCGCGCCGATGGGAATGCCAGTTTCAAGAATTGTATAAAATACGGCGCCCTCACCGTTTGATCCACCGTAGTCAAAGTAACAGTACGGGTTGCCCACCTTTGAGGTCGGAGCCGTCCCGAGTTCTCGGCTAGCGATCAATTCATTCATGCTGGCTTCGTAAGCTTGACCGGTTGCGCCCGACCCTTCGCAGGCTGGCACACTTCCACCTCCAGGTACAAACGAGCCATTGTAATAATTTCTCGGCACATCGCCCACTTGTTCGTACATTCTAGTTAAAGCTTTGCCAACCTCGAGCACCTCGACTTTCTTTTTGGCATCGCGAGCCATTCTGCGGCCGTTTTCTATTTTGACATATATTATTGTTGACAGAATTCCAATCACGGACAAAACTACCATGAGATCGATAATGGTAAAAGCCTTATCCTTAACATTTCGAAAAAGCCTTTTTTTATAGAGATTCCCCATATTCAGACAATAATATTATTAACCGAGCTTCACTAGAAGCTATACATTTCACTATTTATGTATTATACAACTCCACAGCGTATTTATCGGCAATTTTTCGACTATTCTCGAGTTCCGCGATAAGATGCGAGAAGAAAAAGGGAACGGAAAAAATTGATCTAATTGACCTAATTTCTAATTAGTCTAAACTTAAGAAATCCATCGTGGATATTTTTTGTTTTACTCCTAAGGAGGATCCTCCTCTGGAGGAAGAAATTAGAGTGCTTAGAAATTCGAAATTCTTACTGCCACCTTAGCTCAGTTGGCCCGAACATCCGCCGTAGGATGAGCGGGTAAATAGAGCAAGGTTTTACTGGTCAGTTAAATGTGCCGATGTAGCTTAGTGGTAAAGCAGCGGTTTTGTAAACCGCCGACAGCAGTTCGATTCTGCTCATCGGCTAAATTTGATAAATACGATTATGAGGTCGGGACAGTTCTATTTGTCTTCCTATAAAGAAACGCAACGATTAAAATCGAAGGCCGCTTGGCAACGAGGTTGCTTTGATTCTCTTTTGAGAAGGGAAAAAAGAAAATGCATACGGCCGGGTTGCGGAAAGTCTTTTGTTGTGATTCCGAGCAATCCAAAAAAGTTTTGTTCTCACAATTGCTCGGCGTCACTTTCTAACGCACAAAGGTGCCTTTCAGCTGAGACAAAAAGCAGAATCTCAAAAGGTTTGAAAGGCAGGGTTAGCCCCCACAAGGGTTTAATTAAGATTCCAAGGGCAGAAATCATTTGTGCTAATCCATTATGTTCAAAACATTTTTTGATCGAACGATGGAAAAGGACTAAATTTTGCAGTGTGGCCTGTTCCATGCATATTATCGGCAGTTGGCCGACTTCTCCTAAAGCGGCTCGGGCCAAGGCAGGTGTCCGAAAGGATGTGAGTGATTACATATATTTCTATTCTCGATGGGAAGCAAATTTGGCCCGACTATTCAATTTTCTAAATGTTAAATGGGTTCATCAACCTCGGACTTTCGATTTACGGGACCAAACTTATACCCCGGATTTTTATTTGCCCGACTACGATCTATACCTTGAGGTGAAAAACTTTATGGGTGATTACTCCAGAGCTAGGCATGAAAAATTTAAAAAATATTATACCCGTGTAAAATTGGAGCTGATTCTAAAGCCAAATTATCTTGAATTTGAAACTAAATTTTCAAAATCAATTCCTAAATGGGAATACAAAAACAGCAAGTTTGAATTTATAAGCAGTAAGCGAATTCCTACCTAGCAGGCTTTTTTGCCAGTAAGTATTATCTCAATAATATATAGCATTCTGTCCTTGTTAGGTTAGTTGTGTCTCTTGCAATTATTGTCTACTGGTCGCTTTGTACACGTACCGAAGCTTTACGCTTCACATTTTCCGCTTTATACTCTTTCTACTATGTCAGCCGCCAATTCCGGCCATTTGCACCCTATAACCCAGGTAGTCCGCAAGGCGGTCTCAATTTTCGACAAATTGGGTTTTGAGGTTGCTGAAGGCCCCGAACTCGAAACGGAGTGGTACAACTTCGACGCCTTAAACATTCCTGCCGATCATCCTGCGCGTGATATGCAGGACACCTTTTGGATAAAATCGCAGGGGTTGCAGACAACAAGTGACCAGATAAAAGGCAAAAGCGATAGCATGCTTCTTCGCACGCATACTTCCTCTGTTCAAGTCAGATATATGGAGAAACACAACCCGCCTATTCGGATCATTGCTCCGGGAAAGGTTTTTCGTAATGAGGCCACGGACTCGACACATGAAGCTCAATTCAACCAACTAGAAGGCCTGTGTATCGATACGGAGGTTTCCCTTGCCCAGTTGAAAGGCACAATAGAAAGATTTATGAAAGAATTTCTGAGCGAGGACGCGGAAATTCGTTTTAGGCCCAGCTATTTTCCGTTCACGGAACCTTCTATCGAAACCGATGTTAAATTCAACGGAAAGTGGATGGAAGTGGTTCCTGGCGGTATGGTTCACCCCAACGTTTTAAAAGCGGCAGGTATCGATCCCAAAAAATATCGGGGCTTTGCGTTCGGTATGGGTATCGACCGGATGGTTATGGTCCGTTACGGGATTTCGGATATCAGGACGCTTTATAACGGCGATCTCCGATTGGTCAACCAATTCTAAAAATGTTCGTCTCACGCAAATGGCTGCAAACATATTTTAATGAAAAATTGCCGGGCGGCGATGCTTTGGCCGAGCTTTTGAATTTTCACGCGTTCGAAGTAGAGGATATCAAATCTTGGGACACCGACGAGATCTTGGATGTAAAAATATTGGCCGATCGGGCGTGTTATGCCTTATCCCATCGCGGTATTGCCAGCGAGATAGCGGCCGCCGCCAACCTGGCGCTCATTAAAAAAGAGCCGAAATCGGTCGCCGAGAAAAGCAGAAAAGCTCCCGATATAGAAATAAAAAAACACGACTTGTGCTCCCGCTACATCGGCCGCCAGGTTGAAAAAGTGGAGGTCGGACCTTCTCCCGAATGGCTAGTCGAGCGGCTTGAATCGATAGGAGAGCGGAGTATCAATAACGTCGTTGATGCGGCTAATTTCGTGATGTTCGACCTCGGTCAGCCGCTCCACGCGTTCGACGCGGATAAGGTGAGGGGTGCTATCAATGTCCGCTTGGCGAAGAAAGGAGAACAAATAACGACCCTCGACAATAGGGAAGTTGAGTTGGATGCCGAGACCCTCATAATTGCTGACGAGGAAGGGCCTTTGGCCATCGCTGGGATAAAGGGCGGCAAAAGAGCGGAGGTCACTTTGGGTACGAAAAATTTGATACTGGAGGCGGCGCATTTCGACGCCTCCTCCATCAGGCTGACGTCTACAAGGCTCGATATCAAGACTGCGGCTTCGAAACGATTCGAATCGAAATTGTCGGCGACTCTGGCGGAGGACGCAATGAAGGTGTTTTCGGCTTTGATAAAAGAGCTGGTCGACGGCAGCCAGTTTGGGCCCATGAACGATGTCTATAAAAAACCCGAGAAGCCAGTTCGGTTGGAGATTCGGACCGGAACAGTTTCTGAGGTATTGGGTCTAAAAATTGCGGCTGACGAGATAATCGGAACACTTCGCAAAGTCGGCGTTGACGCGAAGGAGAACGGTACAAAATTGATTTGCGATATCCCGCCTCTCCGGAGCGATCTCCGGATTCCCGAAGATATAATCGAGGAGGTCGGCCGTATTTACGGTTATGAGAAGATAAAACCCGAGTTGCCCGAGCCGATCCGGGGCCAGGCCATGGTCAATAAGAATTTGTATTATAAGGAAAAGATAAAAGATCTTCTTGTTGAGGTGGGCTTCAGTGAAGTGATAATGTCCACCTTTTCTCCGAAAGGAAAGCTCGAAGTCGCCAAGCCTCTGGCGGAGGACAAGAAATATTTGCGAAGCAATCTGGCGGATGGATTGGCGGCGGCCCTGGAGCGCAACGCGCAGAACGCGCCTCTGTTGGGCTTGACCGAGGTTCGGATATTCGAACTTGGTAGTGTTTTTGGACCCTCCGGAGAGAAGGTTCACCTTGGCATCGCGCGTCAGAGCCTCGTAAAAAAAGACAGGCGTAACCAAGATATATTGAACGAGATCGTCGGTTTGCTCGGCACTTCGCTCGATATGCCCATCTCTTCCAAGGTCACGACCGGGCCTGCCGGAGCTATTGCCGAATTGGACATCACCGAGTTGTTCGTGACAGCCCGCTCGCCGCATAGTTATTCCGAGCTCCAATTCGAAGGTCTTTCTGAAAACAAGTTCGAACCTTATTCGCAGTATCCATTTGTCTTGCGCGACATAGCCGTTTTCACACCTCTGGGTACCGACAAACAAAGCGTTTTAAACGTAATTCTCAAAGAGGGCGGCGAACTTCTTAAGAAACACGATCTTTTCGATGAGTTCACCAAAAAGATGGCTGATGGCGTTTCTAAAACTTCTTATGCCTACCATTTGGTTTTCCAGTCTTTTAAAAAAACCTTAACCGATCTCGAGATCAATGAGATCATGGATCGTATCACTGAAGCTGTGAACAGGGAACCTGGCTGGCGGGTCCGATAAACTTAATCTGCGTCTTTTATTTTTCATACATACACAACAGTGTTGCTATAGCAACACTGTTGTGTATCGAGCCTAGTAGACGAAAGTATGAGAAAAATGAAAAAAGTGGATCTTAAAATTTTAAGAAAAAAGCCGAGACGAACTCGGCGCGCTTTAACTGAGGTGAAAGTTAATTACGATCCCGGACATCGGCCGTTCGCCGGTCGCCAAAGTCAGAGAATCCTCAAGAGAATCCTCGAACTCGTTTGCTCGGCTGATCGTCAGGTGGCCTTCTTTAATCACCGCCCAGATTTCGCCGCTTTCCGTAAAGAAGTTGCATCGGGAGGAAACGTACACGGTTTTCCGTTCGCCGTTAATTAAGATCGTGACCGCGCAGTTGGGTATCCCAAAAGCAGCCTGAAGCTCTGAGGTCAAAATCATACCGCTAATCTGTTTACCATTATCAGTGCGAGCAAATAGATATTTCCCGGGAAGTTCCGGCCAATAAGCCGTAAAATCCTCCCAAGTTATGGTCTTTCTCATAAAAGGGCTAATTATGAGAGTTTATATTAATGTATTCTCTATGTCATGCTACCGAGTGATGTGCACAGCCCAAACAGCGCTTAACCGGGCCGTATTTTTGCGAAAAATAACTTGTAATCAGTAGCTCATTTTGGTATAATTCCAGAGTCTCAAAAGACGTTTCTTTTTTTGTTTGAGACGTAAAAAATGGCTAAAACAAAGGAAAAAGATACAAAAAAATCCAAAGGCGGTAGCAATGGCTACACTGCCGAATCGATCACAGTTCTTGAAGGATTGGAGCCGGTTCGCAAACGCCCCGGCATGTACATCGGTACGACCGGTCCGGACGGGTTGCACCACCTCATCACCGAAATTTTCGACAATTCACGGGACGAAGCCATGGGCGGTTTTGCCAATGAGATCGAAATTGCTTTTTTGCCAGACAACTGGATAAGAGTGGTGGACAATGGACGCGGTATTCCGGTTGATACGCATAAGTCGACAAAAGTTTCCGCCTTGGAAACCATCATGACCACCTTGCACGCTGGAGGAAAATTCGGCGGTGATGGCTCAGGATACAAAGTTTCCGGCGGTCTCCACGGCGTCGGCGCTTCCGTTGTTAACGCCCTTTCGGTTTACATGAAAGTGCTCGTGCACAAAAATGACGGTTCCGTAAAAAATGGCATTTACATGCAAGAGTACAAACGGGGAAAAGCCGTGGCTCGGGTGAAGAACATCGGTTCCACAAAGAAGCAAGGAACTGTCGTGACGTTCGAAGCCGATCCGGAGATCTTTCCCGAAATAAAATACGACTTCGACCGAGTTGTCGCTCACATGCGCCAGCAAGCCTATTTGGTCAAAGGACTTCGCATCAGAGTGATTGACGCTAGTCAGTACGAAGGTGATATAAATGACGAAAAAGTTTTCTACCTTAACGAACTCGGATTGGATGTTCCGTCGCAATCCTTCTATTTCGAGGGCGGACTGATGTCGTTGGTCAAATTCACGAACCAATCGATGAAGCCGATCCACCGAAATATTTTTTATGTGGAAAAACAGGGCGTCGGCATCGAATCTGTCGAAGTGGCACTGCAATATGTGGACGACATCTCTTCTCGGGTTTTGCCGTTTGCCAATAACATCTACAACTCCGAAGGAGGTACTCATGTAACTGGTTTTAAAACGGCCCTGACCCGTATTCTGAACAACTACTCCAAAAAGAACGGCGGCGGCAAGGACGAAGATAATTTTACCGGTGAGGACGTCCTTGAAGGCTTGACGGCGATCATTTCCGTGAAGATGCGCGAGATACAGTTCGAGGGCCAGACCAAAGGTAAACTGGGCAGCGTTGAGGCTCGTGGAGCCGTGGAGACGGTTTTCGGCGAGGCATTCGCCGCGTTCCTTGAGGAGAATCCGGATGACGCCAAAATGATCATCGGCAAAGCTGCTTTGGCCATGAAGGCCCGAAAGGCAGCCAAGGCCGCCAAAGATTCGGTACTCCGAAAAGGCGCACTAGAGGGTATGACTTTGCCCGGTAAATTGGCCGACTGTGAGACCAGAAGCGCGGAGGAATCGGAATTGTTCATCGTCGAAGGAGATAGTGCCGGAGGATGTTGGGATGGAAAAACCAAAATTGCCTTGGCAGACGGCCGCGATTTGCCCTTCGAAGAATTGGTTGATGAATATAAGGCGGGCAAACAAAATTTTTGTTACACGATGCGTAACGATGGGCATATTGGAATCGCGCCAATTTTGGATCCTCGGCTTACTAAAAAAAGTGCTACTGTTATTAAGGTCATTCTTGATACCGATGAGGAATTAATTTGTACGCCGGATCATCCGTTCATGTTGGTGGATGGTAGTTATATTCCCGCAAACAAATTAACGCCAGAACATAGCATTGCCCCCCTATATCGAAAATTATCTAAAAAAGAAGGTCTACGAACACTCGATGGATACGAGATGATGTTTGACAAAAAATTAAAAAATTGGGTTTATACGCATATTGCATCGGATATTTACAATCTAGAACACGGCGTATACAGAGCTACGGAAGGCAGTCATCGTCATCACATAGATTTTAATAAGTTAAACAATAATCCAACCAATCTCCGGAGAGTTTCCCATGAAGAGCATATGGCAATACACTATGCGCACCTGGAGCACACTCTCCATAGAAAGGATGTAAAAATCAAATCAGCGGAAGCTAAACGTGAGAAGGCTTTTCGAGAGCAAGCAAGAAACAAAAGCTTAGAGAAAAGGGAGCTTTTTAGTTTAAATGCCAAAAAACAGTGGGAAAATCCAGAGTATAAGAAATTTATGGTCGATAAGTTCCTCCAATATTACCATTCAAATGAGGAATACCGGACCAAAAATAACGAGCTGTTAAATGAAAATCATAGGCGGTATTGGAGTGATCACGCTAACCGAGTTGCTCAAGCCAGACGCGTAAAGGATTTTTTTGCCACGCATCCGGAGCAGAAAGAAAAATTTCGCGCTTTTTCCATCGAGCAGTGGAAAGACCAGTTGTTATTAAACTGGAGACGGGAAGAAACGAAGAAACAATGGACGCCGGAGTTTCGTCAAAAAAGAAAAGAGGCTTACAATTGGACCTATTTAGAAAAGGCTCTCAAGGCGTTCCACGACATTTTTGCAAAAAATGGTCAAATTGATTATGAAAAATACGAAAACCTGAGAAAGGCGACCAATGATAAAGCTCTAATCCGATGGCAAACTATCGTTGACAGGTTTTTTGAAGGGGAACGCACGGCATTTGAGGAAGCCGTCCAGAATTATAACCACCGAATCAAAGCGATTATCCCTTTAAAGGAGAAAATTGACGTTTACGATTTGGAAGTTGAAGGCACTCATAATTTTGCCTTGGCCAGTGGAGTTTTTGTTCATAATAGTGCCAAACAAGGACGTGACCGAAGAACCCAGGCCATCTTGCCGCTTAAGGGAAAAATATTGAACGTCGAGCGCGCCCGTTTGGACAGGATCCTTGGTTTCGACGAGATAAAATTTTTGGTCATAGCTTTAGGAACGGCGATCGGCGACGCCTTCGACGTCACGAGGCTTCGATACCATAAGATAATAATCGCGACCGATGCCGACGTGGACGGCGCCCATATCAGAACTCTGCTCCTGACCCTCTTTTACCGTTATTTCCGAAGCCTGATAGACGGAGGTTTTATATATATTGCTCAGCCGCCTCTCTATAAGATAAAGAAAGGCAAGGAGGTTCATTACGCCTACAGCGACGAGGAGAAGGCGAAGATCGTCGGCAAAGATATGCCGGTCCAAGACATTGAAGAAGTCGAAGAGACTCCGGCCGAGGAGGCTACGGAAGAAACCGAAGAAGCCGAAGGCAAGGAAGCCAAAAGGGCGCCGAAGATATCCATTCAGCGCTACAAAGGTTTGGGTGAAATGAACCCGGAGGAACTTTGGGAGACGACCATGAATCCCGAGAATCGCATCCTGCGCAAGGTGAATGTCGAGGATGCCCAGGAAGCTGACAAGGTATTTGATATACTGATGGGTACTGACGTGCCAGCTCGAAAATCGTTCATCCAAACTAATGCTCAGAAGGCTAATATAGATATTTAGATATGCCAAAGTTTGAAAATAACTTTAGCCAGCCTTGGGAACCCGAGAGAAAGAGGTCGGCAGAGAAAGTTGATCCTCTTTTGGCGAAGCTTTGGCGAGAGAATAATTTTTTCGGTGAATCGCCCGTCAAAAATAGCCCTGTTGAGAAAAGGCTTAGGAATCTATGCGAACAGTATGCAGCGACCGTATCCAGAACGTTCGGCTTTACGCCGGAGCGGGAGAGAAATCGAAGAGACCTACACAACCAGCTGTCTTTAATGCTTACTGGCAAACAAAGAGACACTCTTGATTGTGTCGAAGCAGAAAAAATAGGCAATTTTGCTTTCATTCTTTACAAAGGTCATAGTATGGATGATATGAGGTTTAGCTAATATAGATATCTGAATGAAATTTGAACAAGGCTTCCTTAGACAGGAATCGAACGAACTTATGGATAAGGCCTACGAAGAGGCCAAAAGGGTCATTGCCCGCGACCAGATCAGCCTGGATGATTTTGAAGGCAAAGCCGACGGAGTCCGTTTGGCAAAGGATCGGGCATACGTCGCCGATAGGAGAAAGAAATTTGAAGCCCAGGACAACGATCCAAGCGATCCCACCTACGCCGAGAACAGGAAATGGGCCACAGTTTTTGAGGCTTTTTTGCATATGCATATCGAGCAGAGCAATTATTTCGGTGAGAACGCCTCGACGGTTAAAACATCCGAGTATGACGATTATCAGGGTATCGACGAAGTCGTCGAATTCAGCCAAGATCAGTTGAAGTCTCATCTGGGTATGGCCGTTGACGTCACATTCAATAAAAATCCTAAATATAAGATCGACAGGATACGCCGCAAGATAGACGCGGGCGAATTGGACACTGTCAGGTACTTCATCTCGCCAGACGGTGATTTCCAGGGCGAATTGAGGAATATTCCTCATGTTGTGGTTGGAGCGGATCGCAAGACCATAGCTGAACTGTCAGAACTCTGGCTCCAGAATAGTAGCAAAGCGCTGGCTGAACACAGCATTCAGTTCCAGCTTTTGGAACAGATACTCGAGCAGTGCCACATTTACGAACAGTATGCGAGGAAGAAAGGTCAGGAGGCTATTGCCGAAAAATATCTGGGGGCAGGCGAGCTCATTAGCGCTGTTATGCTTGAAAAGCGGGAATCCATGAATGATCACGGCCAGCGAGATTCCGTCCATCATTCCCTCATGGCTGAGGTTAGGCGTTTCGGTAAGGAATAGATATTATAAAAATCGGCCCCGCTCGGGGCCGATTTTATTTTTACTTGGCGATGAAATCGACTAGAATGTTACTCCGTCAAAGCGAGCGATGCCGACGTTATTCGCTTTGGTTATTTCCGCCAGGACATTGTCGGGGTCGGCGACGATGGTCATAACATTATCGCCGGTCGTGAAGTGGTCGAAGCCGATGGTGTAGACAATGTAATCGCCCGGTGTGAGAACCTGCTGCTTCTCAGACATGAAGGTGTATGGCGGGTCGATAGGCAAGGTGGTGGCGAAAGTCCAGTCCGTTACCGCTTCTGTGCCATTATTGGCGATCTCGAATTGAACGGCGATCCTATCCGTGCTCTTAAGCGTTGCTGTCGGGGTGAAGCGGTTGGTGCCGGCTTCGATCTTTCCGATAGCTAGAACGGTTACAGCGAGGTCGACCGACCCGGTTCGAATTGTTGAGTTCGGGGTCGGAATGGCTGATTGGGTAGATGGGTCGATCTGATAGAAGCGTTCGGTTTTCGCTCCAGGCTGGCGCGAAACGGCTGTCGGCGTCGGGGTGACGGTTGGGGTCGGAGTCGTTCCGGTAGTCGGTTTGGAGGTGGTAGGTTTCGGGGTCGGCTTTACGGTCGATGTCGGGCCTTTCGTCGCTGGGGAGGTCGTGGCTTTGGTTTGGGCTAATGTCTTGACGACGTTCAGCGTGGCTTCGCCCTTGATGACCCGGCCCTGCTCGGGCGTGGTTGACGTGGCGTTTTCTACGTAGCTCACCTCTATCGTCGTCGAAGCGCTTTCGCCTCGAAGTGCCGGCAGGATGCTTAGACTCGACGTCGAGAAATTCGTGATTTCAAACGGGCGGCCGCAGATGACCTCGGTTGTCTTGCCGTCGACGACGGAAAGGCTGAGGCCGTTCGAGCAGCTGTAGGAAAGATAATAGTTGCCGTCCTCGGTCGTTTGCTGATTCTTGTGTTCGTAGGTAAAACTTATCGGATTGTTTGCTTTGGCGGCGGCGGCGGAGAGCTTCACACTGATGACCTCGGCTCGGCTGAACATTGATCTCCAGGCGTCGGCTATGGTCGAGGGCTTAACGAAATAGCTGACGAGTGCGACGACTAAAATAATGCCGAGTACCACCATCCAGGCGGCGTTGCTCAAGTAGAGGTTTTCACCGTTGACCTCCTTGGGCGCGGTGACCTGTTTTGGCTCCACCTTTACTTCTTTGACCTCTTTTTTTGGTGTTTGATTTGGTTCCATAATATTAAATGGCTTATTAAGGCTCATAAGGCCGCGAATCGACTAATCTCCGCTGTCATAAATTTGGGTTTCTTTGTTCATTTTTCAAGTAAATGACCTTTTGTCCATATTTACAAATCACTAAAATATCGTCGGAATGGCGCAAGGCTAGGCTTTAAGCTAATAAGAAGATAAATGGGAAGGGGGTCAGGGAAACAGGAGTTTCCCTGTTGTGGAAAGCAGCGAGCAAAGCGAGCGTTGAGAACCGAAGGGTTGAGGCGCGATTTACAAGCGCCGAAAGACCTTTTCAGATTATTTATGTGTTAACAATAAATAATCGAAAAGGTGTACTGAACCTGTAAGGTTCTCAAAAATAAGCGATTTTGCGCCTTGTACCTATTTGCCAAATCGCTTAATTATTTTATATAGTGCGCCTACAGAACCTATGAAATGGAAGCCAGCTTCGTTAATTATGAATTTATGAACATGGTCATAGAAAAGGACAGGAGGCAATCAGCATTCCGGGCGGTCTGGCGTACCGTTTCGCTGTGGGCGATCGTTTTTGTATTTACGACAGCCATATTAATGGCTGTGAACGTTGCGCCGCCCGAACTCAAAGAGACGAGTAAGTTTGTTTTTTCGACCTTTTGGCATCGTGGCGACCTGAAATCTTTGTCGATTCCCCGAGCGGACGGACCTCTTTCTACATCGACGGCCAAGGTAGCCTCGACGACCGAACGGACAACTGTGCCTGTCATCAAGCCTGTTCGCGTCATCATCGACAAAATTGGTGTCAACTCCGTCGTCATCAATCCGGAAAGCGCCGATATAGACGTTTTGGACCAGGCTCTCTTACGCGGCGTTGTTCGGTATCCCGGTTCCGGCGCGCTTCTCGATGACGAGAATATTTTCATGTTCGGCCACAGTTCCTATTTGCCCATCATTAACAATCAGGCCTACAAAGCATTCAATCGGCTGAATGAACTCAATTTGGGCGATGAGATCAGGCTCTTTTCCGAGAAGAGCGAATATGTTTTCAAGGTCGTGAAAATGGAAGTGGCGAGCGCCGAAGAGGCCATGGTAAAATTCGAGGGCGGCAAGAAGAAACTCATTCTCTCAACTTGTGATTCGTTCGGCAAAAAATCGGATCGTTTCGTCGTTGAGGCCGAATTCGTCGGTAGCCGGTCCTTGTAAAGCGTTTTGGAGAGCGAAATATTGTGAATCGTAATTTGTAAATTGTAAATTTGCATTTGTGTATTTATCTGTAATATAGGAACCATAAGTTCGCAAAGGGAGAATTTTCGCTTTTATAATATTTTTGAGAAGTAAAACTATGCCAAAAAATCCTTATATTAGAACGCTATTTCTATCGACGGGCTTGTTTGTCAGTCTTCTTCTGACCGCCGTTGTATTCCCTGAGGTCGTGGGCGCGGCGGGCACATCCGGCGGTTTCTCACCCTCGACAACCACGTCAGGATATATTTATTTGAGCCAAGTCCCTTACACCGGATTAGGCGATTTTCTGACCCTTTTGGGCTTCGTCGTCATTGTCGGATTATGGAGCTTGCTCGTCGTCATGGTCTTTAAGAGCGATAAGTTCAAAGCTATGATCGCGGGTATGTTCCGGAACGTGGATGAGGACCCCCGTTTGGCGGGCCACACCGAGAGCGGTTATGTTTTCGACGTTACCGGCAATCAGGTCCTCAACATGAACATGAATCCGGTCATTGACGCTTTACCCGAACATTTCATCCATAAGCACAATGGCAGTGGCAATGGCAATGGCAATCAAATGGCCGAACCGGCGGATGCTTATGCTCAAAGCGAGGTCAAAAATGGCCAGGGGGGCGAAATGATCACGGATGTCAACGCTTTCATTAACCTGGTGGTCCGAGGGGAATTTAACGCGGTCTTCGATCATCTTCGCAAGATGAAATCAAAGGGCATCGAGGCGTCAGATTTCGCGACGAACGTCGTTCTCGAATTGGATGCCGCGTACCGCGCTAAGATCGAAGGCGATAACAACAAGAGGAACATCGTGCTATCGCAGATCATCTCTCACTGGAATCGTTCCAAGATAGAGGGTGTTATCGCTTCATTGCTTTCAATCGTCGATAGGAGTTACTCCGACCCGAACATCGGTTTGAAGGTCGCTCTGATGAGGATAATGAGAGCGGTGTAGGGTAGTTGGAAGTCTAAAGCGTAAGTTTCAAGTTAAAATCCGGCGGTCGTGTAAAAAAGCGCGGCCTGTGGTCGCACTTAGGGCTATTCTTCTATGGGAGTCTCGGATTCTGAAGGATGGAGCTTTTCTGCTCTGCTTTCAGCTTGGCGAGACGCTCGGCAAAAGGCTCTTTGGCAATCACAGTCGTTTATCCTCGGATACTCTTTTCAAGATCTCTTCTTTTAGCGCTTTCAAAAATGGTTGGCGTTCCTTCGGCGGATATTCATTTTGTATTGCCGCGTCTATTGGCACTGTGAATACATCCTGCGGTATTTTCCAAATGACGAAGGCTTTACGTAAGAGATTTACAGCTTTCCCCCAATTTTTTCCCACAGCCTTAAAGAGCTCGTCTATAGCTCTTTGCGCCTGTTCATAGTTTTCCGGATTGGGCGGGCCAAATTTGTTATCGCTTTCCGATTTGGTGAAGTTTTCTGGGCGAGAACTTGGCGCAAATCGGCCTTTCCTTTTTCAGGCTCATCGTTCTCGGCGGGGATACAGAAATTTTTCAAGATCGACAAAACCAATCAAGCTTTTTGGAAATCGGCCACAACTTCTGGAAATGCCAGCTTTTTCTCCTGTTTCTGACAGAATGATATCAAATAGAATATATTTTTGATGAAAAAGGAAAACCGGGAGCCCATAGGCTACGGTTTTGGCATAAAAAAGCTAACTTTCCCCGGTTCTTATTACAAAAAAAGGGAGCCCGTCGGCTACACCTAGGACATCCCCATGAATTTGTTGAATCTCTTGTTGCTTTCTTCAGCTACTTTATAGCGTGATAATTTTGAAAGCAGTTTAGTAAATGCTGTGTGAACGGTTCCGACCTCCATTTTGCATTGTTCGCACGAGCGAATGTGCGTCTGCAGTTCTTCTTGACGTGCTTTATCCGGGTGGACAGCGCCACAACCGAATGAATGAAGTTCGTCCCAGCTCGGGTGTTTAGTACGTTGTGCGTTCATAGTTGTCTCGGAAACTCCGCGCAAGATAGCACGGACTTACTCCGGCATCAAGAGCCGTCAACGAAAAAAGGGGAAAAGGAGGGAGCCTACGGCTGGCGGTTTTTTGATTCTTCGGTCAGCCGTTTTACCGCATCTCGAACGGAGAGGCTGCCCACTATGCCGTTTCGGCCTTCGAGGGATAAAGCGTTGGCGGAAACCTCTTTCTCGCCGATGACGGCCCAATAGGGTATCTTTTGCAATTTTATTTGGCGAATCTTTTTGCCTAACGATTCGTTGGAGAGATCGAGCTCGACGCGCAGTCCCGCTTCACGCAGTTTCGCGGCAACTTCCGACGCGTAGTCGTTGAACTTTTCCGAAATCGGTGCGATAGCAATCTGAACGGGCGAGAGCCAGGCAGGGAAGACCCCGGCGGTGTGTTCGATGAGAATGGAAAGGAAGCGTTCGATGGAACCCATAATGGCGGCGTGTATCATGACGATTCTCTCTTTTTCGCCCTTTTCGTTGGTACACGACAGGCCAAAACGCTCCGGCATGTTCATGTCGAGCTGAATGGTAGCCACTTGCCAGTCGCGGCCTATCGCGTCCTTGGCCATGAAGTCGAGCTTCGGTCCATAGAAAGCGGCTTCGCCGACACCCTCGTAAGACTCTATTTTCTTCGAGTGGGCTATTTCGCGGAGCATACCCTCGGCCTTGGCCCAGACGTCTTTGTCGCCGAGATATTTTTCCGGATGCTCTGGGTCATGGAGAGACAGGCGAACGCGCAGAGTGAAGCCGAAGGCCGAATAGAATTTCTGGATGATGTCCCAGATCTTCAAAAACTCTTCCTTGGTCTGCTCCAGGCGGCAGAAAACGTGGGCGTCGTCTTGGGCGAAGGCGCGTACACGGGAGAGGCCGGAAAGCTCGCCGGTCTGCTCGTCGCGATAACATGTCGTCGTGTTGGCATAGCGCTGGGGCAGTTCGCGATAACTCCAGGCTTTGCGCGCGTATATCTGAGTGTGGTGGGGGCAGTTCATGGGCTTCATGGCGAACTCGTGGCCTTCTCGCGTCGTGATGCGGAAGAGTTCGTCCTTGAATTTATCCCAATGTCCGGAAACCTCGTAGAGTTCCTTTTTTGTGATGTGGGGGATCTCGACTTTCATATATCCTCGCTTTTGGCGGAGTTCGGAGACGAAATCATCAAGAAGGGTCCGGACAAGCGTGCCCTTAGGCGTCCAAAGGGGGAGACCGGCGCCGACCAAGCCGGAGCAGGTAAATAGGCCGAGCGCGCGGCCGAGCTGCTTGTGGTCTCTTTGCTTGGCTCCTCCCTGAAGTTTTTCGTAGCCTTCTAAGGCATCTTTCGATTCGAACGCCAGACCGTAGATGCGGGTCAGCATTTTATTCTTTTCGTCACCGCGCCAGTAGGCGCCGGCGATGCGGGAGAGTTTCCAGGAACTGGCCGGTATATCTTTGGAAGGGTTTTCGATATGGCCGCCGCGGCATAAATCAAGGAAGCTGTTAGCTGGTAGCTTGTAGCTTGTAGCAAGAAGATCATCTTTAGATGGGGCGGAACTTTTCGGGCCTGAGTAGTAGAGGGTGATACGTTCGTTCTTTTCGACGAGGTCATTTATCAGCTCGAGTTTGTATAGATTTCCCGCGAATATTTTTTCGGCTTCTTTGCCTGAAACTTCGATTTCTTGGAAAGCCTCCCACTTTTTCACAAGCTCGCGCATTTTCTGCTCAACCTTGCCAAGCTCCTTATCGGTCACAGGGGAGGAGAATTCGAAATCGTAATAGAATCCATTATCAATGGCCGGGCCGATCGTATTCTTGGCGTTCGGATAGAGGTCGAGGACGGCAGCCGCGAGAAGGTGCGCGAGAGAATGACGAGCATGTTCTAGATTGTTCATGTTGTTTTCTTATTGATAAAGGAGTTAAACCTTTGTTTCGTCTTCGCTCGGACGGAATAGAAACAGGAAGTTTCCGCTCCGCTCCTCGCTAGCCGAAATAAAAAACGCCCGAGCAAGTACGCGATAAGTATCACGTTCTTGCTCGGGCGCCCTGCCGTTAAGGCAAGCCGTGGTTCCACCGGGCTTTCTCCGCCGCTGGGGCCGGAGACACTTTTTAGTGCAGATTAGGCTTTGGGCTGTTTGCCCTGCGGTTGGTAGCCGCAGCAATTTCTGCAGAGGGAATGATACAGATAAAATGATCTGCCGTCAATTGAATTGTGCATAGTGCAAATGTGCACAGCCTTTCTTTTTATAAATTCTTGAAGCCGCGTCAAATCACGATAAGTTGACGGGTTCGGACAAATCGTTCAGATGATTTATTGTCAGACTGAAAGGGGTGTTTGCCGCAGACACGTAACAAAAAACATCGCGGACTGCACGATGTTATGAATTTTTGTGCGATTTTTTGCGTTCGCAGTGCATATGGGAGATGCGTTTGGCGCTGTAGATAGCCATGCCGGGGGTCGTACGTCCAGCATCTTTTCGCCACAGGCGTATCGCCTCGTCTTTGAGATCGTTTTCCGCGCCGCACTGTTTCTCTATCAGGGCTTCACCTTGAGCCATAAACTCCAGATTGGGGTGTTCAGTCATAATTGTTCTACACAATAAAGTAATAGAGAGAGGAAAGGGTGTCAACCGAGTGTAAGGTAATTAGGATTCTGAGCCCTTTGTTAAGATGGTCCATTGCTAACAGGCCGAATGTTTTCTTAGGAGAATCCAATCGCTTTCCCGCTCTTAGGAAAAACCACCATGAGGTGGTTTTTCCTAAGCAAATTTTACACGTTTTAATTCATCATCTCTTTCATCGCTCCGGAACTCCCGCTTTCGGTTTCGTTTTCTTTAAGGTATTTCGAACCGACCGCGGACAGATCTTTGCCTGACACAACGGCCTCGTCATCTTTATACTCGGTGCCGAGGGCCTGCATCATGTCTCCCGCAGTTATCATCATCTCTCCCATCTTCTTAATGGCTACGGATTGCTCTTTCATCATCGTTACTGAATCCTGTAATTTCTTGGCATCAGCAGGGCTTGTTCCATTGCCACTCCCCGCAAAGTACCCGCCAACTGCTGCGACAACTGCGACAACTACAGCTAGTATTATTGTTTTCATTTTTGTTAATAAGATCTAATTTAATAATCAAACTCGAATCTCTAGGGCGGACTAGGCCCATAATAATTAGTTTGCATGGTTTAGAATCCCGAAGATCCGGATTGCTCAGATGCCGTGGCCGTTTTCTTCCCAAATCGGTAGAACAGTGCCGGGGTTAGGAATAATGAAATTACTGTTGATGAGATTAGGCCGCCGAAGACTACGACTGCCAGCGGGTAAAGCATTTCCTTGCCCGGGTCGGAGCCGGTTAGCATGAGGGGTACAAGGGCAAGGGCGGCTACGAGCGACGTCATAAGAACAGGTACCACCCTGTCTAGAGTCGCTTGAACGATGGTGTCAGGCTCAAAAGGTTTTCTTTCTTTACCGACAAGCGAAAGACTGCGGCCGATAAGCATTATGCCGTTTCGGGATACGATACCGGCGAGAGATATGAATCCTACAAGATGAGCGAGATTTATCGTTCCCCCAGTTATCCATATGCCGATCATGGCGCCAATAAATACCGTAGGGATATTCGTCATAATAAGGAGAACAACAGGCACAGATTTGAACGCATGATAAAGAATGCCGAATATCATGATCACACCGGCGATGAATATCAGGGCGAGCCTCTCCGAGCTTTCTTTCTGGCTTTTGTAATTACCCTCGAATGAAAGCGTGACGCCAACCGGAAGTTTTCCGGCCTCGATCGAATTCTTTGCTCCTTCGACGGCGCCAACGATATCGGAGCCTTGATAATTAGCGGATACGACCAGCACTCTTTTGCCGAACTCGTGATCTAGGCTGTTTCTGCCTCCCTCGATGCGAACGTCTCCGATACTGCCAACGGAAGGGGCTTCCATAAACGGAAGGGCCAAGTCCCGAAGAGCCGAAATCCAATCTTTTGATTCTGCCTCATAGCGCGCAACCACATATACCGAGGCAGATCCCAAGCGTACTTGTCCGAAGATATCTCCCATTAACCCCATCTCTATATCGTTTGACACTTCGCTCGACGATAAGCCGTATTCAGCTATACGGTTAGTGTCGACATATATCCTGAATTCAGGGACCATCGTATTCTGCTGGATCCGCGGGTTTTCGATGCCTTTTTGTTTTCTAAGTTCAGCTACGACGAGCTTTGCCGCTTCTTCCATTTGGTCAGGGTTATCGCCGAACACTTTAACGACAACAGGAGCTCTAACTCCGGATAGAAGCATTTCCACACGATGGGTAATTGGCTGACCCAAACTGAAGTCAGCGTTGCCGAAACGGTCGAGAACCGTTTGGATATCTTTCATTATTCTGTCTCTTTCACCTTCAAAACCCTTCTTGAGGGCGATCTGGACTTCGCTCGAATTTGCTCCGCCGCCATGCGGATCGGCAGGAGCCCTTCCTGCTATGTTGCTGACCTGCCGTACCCCTTTTATCTTAAGCAGAGCCGTTTCGAGTTTTGCCACATAATCATTGGTCGTCGAAAGGGCTGTTCCGGGAGGCAAGAATAGCATTACGACCATCGACCCTTCGTTAAAGGGAGGAATTCCTTCTTTCCCGGCGAAAAAATACATACCGGAGGTTAAGGCAAGAGCGACTCCGGTTACTACACTGATGACTTTTACATGATTGATGCACCAATGTATCCAGGGCGTGATCTTACTTTTGATATACAAGACCACTCTGGTTTCTGTTTCGTGCCCCTTGAGCGAGCTGTCATTTAGAAGAATGGCAGACAGTACAGGTGTTACAGTCAAGGAAACCGCCATTGACGCGAGAAGCGATACAAGATACGCGGAACCCAACGCAATGAGAAGTCTACCCTCTATTCCAGGCATAAAGAATATCGGCAGAAACACAACGGAAACTAGAATCGTCGCGTACACGATCGAGTTTCGAATTTCCTGCGAGGCAAGCAGAACAACGTTTTCACGAGGTTCGGACTTGTTCCCGCGGAGCCAAATTCGAAGTCTGCGGTAAATATTCTCAACATCTACAATGGCATCATCTACGAGCTCTCCCACAGCGACGGCGATACCGCCGAGCGTCATCACGTTGACCGACAATCCGAAGAACTTGAAGATTATTGCTGTAACGAGAATAGAGAGAGGTATCGCGGTTAAGGTTATCATCGTCATTCGGGCATTCATGAGGAAGATTATGAGGACAATAATTACCAGAATAGTTCCGTAAAGCAGCGCCTCCTCGACGTTTCCTAGACCAGCGCGGATGAAATTCTCCTGACGAAACAGGTTTGGGTGAAGAGTTACCCCGTTCGGCAAACTGGCCGACAGCGAGCGGAATGTTTTGTCGATCGAATCCGTAACAGAGAGCGTTTCGGCATCGGGCTGACGTATAATCCTAAAAATTACGCCTGGCTTTCCATCAATGGCGCCGCTTCCTCTAATCGGGCTCGGACCTTCGATTATCGAAGCCACATCTCCAAGCCGCACTGGCCGTCCGTCCATCGTCCGCCCGATAGCTATGCCTTCGAGTTCTTTGACTTCTCTCGGTGCGATAAGTACGCGGATCGGATACTCCTTTCCGTTCTCTGTGATGAAGTTGCCGCTTTTATTGGTCAGCGCGTTTTCTACCTTAGCTCTCGCATCATCGATCATGAGGTCATACCGTCGCATTCTCTCCGCGTTCAGGTTTATTTGCCACTCCCTGACATCGCCGCCCATCACCAATACGTTTGCGACACCTATAGTTTTAAGTAGGGCTGGACGCACGGTCCAATCGGCAAGAGTTCTAAGTTCCATGGGGCTCGTCTCTGGGTCTGATGAGCTCATTCCCACCCACATTATTTCTCCGAGAAGGGAAGTGGAAGGTCCTAATACGGGTTTTACACCGGCAGGCAGTATCGCCTGGGCAAGTCTTTCTTGAACTATCTGTCGATTTCGCAAAGTATCGCTTCCCCAAGCAAATTCCATATTTATCGTCGCTTGAGCGAATGACGCATTGCTTCGTATTCTTTCCACTCCAGGGGCTCCGGCAACAGCCGACTCGATCGGATTCACTACCAGTT
>CAZYRJ010000004.1:0-6377 GCA_964649625.1 uncultured Candidatus Saccharibacteria bacterium | reverse complement strand
TTCCACGTCTTCCGCGGCCATTCCGGTGCTTTCGGCGAAAATAGTAACCGTCGGTTTGTTGATGTCCGGCAGAATATCGACCTTCATTTTCGTTAGGCTCCAGAGACCGACTACGGTAAAGATGCCGGCGCATACAAGAACCGCAGTTTTGTTCGCCAGTGAGGCGGATATAATTTTGTTGAACATGGTTTTGAAGGACTTACGAGTTTGGATGCAGTTCGAGGCGCGAGCGAGGCTTTGCTACCAAGCTGTATATAGTAATACTGCGCGGAAGCAAACGAGCGAAGTAACGAAGAAATGCGCCAATGCGTAAGTCCTATTGTTTACATTTCCATTCCGGGCATGTTGTCATGTCCTCTCGACTCTGAGGAATCGTTCCCGTTCTTTCCTTTGGTGACATCGACAATTTCTTCCAATAGCATGTTCTCGCGGATTTCGGAGTTTGGGTTAGTAATATACCGGTCTCCATCCTTTAAGCCTTCGTAAATTTCTACCGATGTTCCAAGGAGTCTTCCTATTTTTACGTTTGTCTTATAGATCCTGTCGGCGGATGAGACGCTCCAAACATAAGGCGAACCGCTCTCATCCCAAAGCAGAGATCCTGAAGGGATCGATTCTGATGTGGAACTTTCGGGCTGTAATACGCGAACTGACGACTGAACTGGCCAATCCGGACTCTTTAAGAACACCGCATCAGCCATGTACGAGCCAGTTTCGTCCAGCGAACTTCCGATGCCGACGATTTTTACTTCGAAACGATCATTGGGGAATCCCGGTCGTATCGCCTTCAGAATGTCTCCGATGTTCGGCTTAATAACGTTATTCGGAATACGCATGCGCACGATCAAATTCGCGTCGCCTTTTTCCGCAATGACCGCGATTGCCATTTCGGGCCCCACCAGATCTCCGACTTTTTTATAGATCGCGGAGATCGTTCCTGATCGCGGCGCTTTGATGTAGGTTTCTCCTTTTATTTCGCCGTACACGGTCGAGTAAGCCTGCCGCGCGGCTATAAGTCCCGCGGCGGCCATGGCCTTTTCTTTATCAAGCATGGCACTTTGCTCCCTTATCATCAGTTTGTATTCCGTTTCTTTATCGGCAACTTCGGCTTGGGCTTCCCGATATTCAGACAGGAAATCCAAGAAATCTTCCTGGTCCGCTGTCGCTTCCGTTTTGAAGTCAGCCGCGTCACTGCCCGAGCTGTTAGCCAGCTGAACCGCTAATTCAAAATAGGCCTGCGCCTCAGGTATCGGAGTTTCGGCCCCCGCCTTTAATTTTTCGGAAAGCGTTATGAGAGATGTTTCGTAGGAGTTTTGAACATTCGGATTACTCACCCCGTACAACCCGCGGTTCAATCCTCCATAACGGACATACCTCCAGTTGGAAAAATTTGTAGCCATTGCGACATGATTCGCTAAGGCCCTTTCAACGAAGGATCTCAAGGCTTCCTGCTTCACTTTTGCATTTTCTTTTAAGCTATTTAACGCGCCAAATATCTGATCGGGCTTTTCGGCGCTCCCGCTCAATGATTGTTCGAGAGCATAAAGACGCGTTTGCTCCTTACTTGTGTAATCGTCGGTCGCTTCGGCGGTCGCTTTTGCCATTGCCAAAGATTCCGTCTGTTCGGAAAGCATGCTTATCAGTTCCGGTGTTCCAGGAGGAGCCGAGATTTTTCCGAGCACCTGTCCTTGATAGACCGCTTCGCCGATTCGAACGCTCCAGCCCGATATGACCCCTTCACGTTGAGGTTGGATCTGTGAAATTTGATTAGAAATGATCTCTGCGGGCCACGAATTGCCGAGAGGGCTCGAGAAATCATTTTTTCCCACGACAGACACAAGACTGCTTTCGGTTTCTAACACGTCTGGTGCTTTGTCTTTTATCTCTGCACTAACGTTCGCTCCATTGGAGAAGTAGAGCAAACCGATGACGAAAACAACTATTCCTGCACACATCACAAGCACTTTCGGCTTTTTTGATTGTCTAGCAATTTTATATAAGTTTTCTTTCATTTGGATTATTATTTTCAAGTAAATAAAGAAAAACCTTGCGATAAACAAGGTCCGACGACATAAGACGGTTGTTTTATACCGTGCTTACGCCGTTTTTATTAAACTCGGTGCGCGTTCGAAAAGCGAAAGCCATGTGTAAAGTGAGCTTTTGGCTTGGTACGGCAAATCTCCCTTTTGGGAAGAATCAAGATAAGGGGAGTAAGGATTCGATAGGCCAGCATCAACCATTGAGACTAGCGAAACAATGACGACAAACAGAAACAATAGCAGTAACATACTTGTCACTGAAACCTTTGCCAGAGAAGCCGAGGTCATTTCCTTAAGATCAGAGACGTGAGTGTTGGGAACGTTATGGTTGGAGCTCTCGTCGCCGGGCATTGAGATGCCAGTAGAAATACCCAAGAGAGAATCAGGGGAAGTGCTTGTACGGGAAAAAGGGCAAACAAGGATCGCAATAAGTGCCGCTATACAGGCGAACGCCGTAACAGTCCTTTTTATGCCCGAATTCGTCATAATCTTGTGGTTAATTATACCCCCTAGGGGTATTTTTGTCAACGATCGAACTGGGGTTGTTGCAGGTCCTTGCGCGATCTATGTATATATAAATAAAAAGCCGCGTGTATTTGACGCGGCTGTGAAAGACTAATCTTTATTCAAGAACTTGGGCCAACCAGGGAAGTCGGCATAACGACTGGCAGGGCTCGAGGGGAGCCTATTGTCTCGCTTGTACTTTAGTGCGTAATCATCCTTAGAAGTAACACCTAAAGCGATGGCAGCTTTGCTAGCCTTTCTCCAACTCCTGTATGTGTTGGAACGATGAGCGCGTCCGGTTTGAAGAAAGATTCCCCATCCAGGAAAATCTTCGTAGATTCTTTCTGGGTTCGATGGCAGTTTTGGATCCTTTCTCCTCATAATCCGGTATTTCGCACCGGATTTGATCCCAAGTGCCACCACTGCTTTACTTGCTTCCTCCAAGGTCTCGTAGATTTTTTTCAGACCCAAGAAGGTGTGCAGTCCTGGATAGTCTTTGTACTCTGCGTGAGGCGATGCGGGTAAGCGTGGGTCTTCTTTGTAACGACGGGCGTAATCATCGAAAGAATTTATTCCCAAAGCTTGAGCGGCTTTCGATGCCTCTTGCCATGTCGGATATTTGTCCGTTCCGAGAAATTCATACCAACCTGGAAAGTCGGCATAAAAGGTATCGGGGCATCTGGGGAGATGCGGGTCTTTAGGGCACAAGTTCCTGTATTCTTCCACGTTCTTGGCCCCCAGCAGTTTTGCTTTTTTTGAAGCTTGTTGCCAGGAACGGTAGAAGGATTTTTTCACTCGTCCAAAAAAGATCGTATCACCCGGATAATCCGAATAAACTAAGTTCGGATTGCACGGCAGTTTCGGATCTGCCTGGTATTTTTTTTCCCGTCTGTATTCCTCAGCTGTGCTAATCCCAAGGGCGATTGCCGCCCTCGATGCCTCTTGCCAAGTCGGATAGAAGTTTCGTGGTCCGATGATTTCCAAAATCTTCACGATCTTCTCCTTGAAGTCGATCGTGTTGACGTTTAGCGTCATCGGTTCGCGGGAACCGTAATCCGGGGTCAAAGGACAGGATGTTCCTTTTCCACCCTTACCGCCTTCCTTTAACTTCTGCAGGAATGCTTCGCGTTTCTTCATGGTCGATTCCCAAAGGTTGTAGACCATTCTGATACGATCGCAATTACCGACGAAGTCGAGGGCGATCACTTTGTCTTTCCCATCGCTTTTGCGTAATCCGCGCCCAAGCTGTTGAAGGAAGATAAGTGCGGAGGCCGTAGACCGCAGAAACACAAGCACGTTGGCTTGCGGAATATCGATGCCTTCGTTAAAGACGTCGACTGTAAGAACAGTTTTGATCATGCCTTGCCTAAACATCTCCAAGCGCACCGACCGCTCAATAGCGGGCACGCGTGAATGAAGAGGCATGCTGTTTTCGACAAACTTGGCCAAATGATCACAGTGAGCGACCGATGCACAGAAAATTATCGTGCGCGGGTTCTCAAATGTTTTGGCATGTTTGGCGATGATCTTCGCGATTTCTTCATCTCGCTTGGGGATGAAGATCAGCCGGTTGAGCTTATCGATGCTCATTCGGCCCCTAGGTGTTTCGACGACTTGGCTAAGTTGAATCTCGTCGGAAAGCATCCGGTAGTCGACCGGCGTCAACAGGTCTTGTGCCAGAGCTTCGTCGAGCGGCAGGAAGAAGATCTCCATGCCGAAAACTCGCCGTATGTCCTGGCCGTCGGTCCTGTCGGGTGTGGCCGTGATGCCGAGCAAAAACTTGGGGTGCCAATAATTGACGACGTCAAGGTAAGTGTCGGCATAAGTGTGATGGCTTTCGTCAACGACGATGTAGTCGAACTCGTCGGGCCGAAAGCCGCGGCAGTGACCCCGCATCGTTTGAAGCGAAGCGAAGAGGAATTGCACGGTGTGACGGGCCTTCTCGTCACCGTTGTAAAGGCCGTAAGTGGTTTTGTTGCCGTGAATGGCTTCGAATGTGCTTCGAGCTTGATGAAGAATGTCGTTCTGGTGGCAGAGGTATAAAACTCGGCCGCCGTTATTTTCCTTCAAAAACTCAAGGGCATCAAAAGCCACAGTAACAGTTTTTCCAAGACCACTTGCCATCACCACGAGTGCCGTCGTTTTTTTTTGACGCCGCCTTCGAGCAATAGCTTTCAAGCAGTCTTGCTGGTACCAATATGGTTGGACCATCCTTGTCTCCTTTCTGGGAGGGTTGGGGTTAAAATGTCAAAGAAACTGCCACATCTTTATCATTTTTTGTGGAATGGTCAAGGATTTTAGCTAATGTAATTAAAAGCCGCTACCAGTATGGATTTGGTAGCGGATCAGTTTTTTACGCAGTTAAGGAAGAAGACGTTCTATGGCCGACTCGAGCGTAATGTCGACATGGGCCAGAGCTTTAATGATGTCGTCTTTGCTGTGGTGTGCGGCGGCTTTCCGCAAGAGCTCTGCGATCCTGTCTTCGCTGTACTCGTCGTCAAGATCGTCGATCGCCTCCCTTGCGGTGCGATTCCAGTTTTTCGGCTTAGGAAGTTGGAGAATCTTGTGTGCGAGCACTTGCCCGAACACCAAATCCTCAACCGCCTCTCCGCTGAATTCTTTGTGGTAGACTGCCAAGAAAGCAGTGATGTCGTCTATGAGTCTGCCAGGCAGAGTCACATGCGACAATGCATGGTGTACCGCCTGACGGCTTGTCGCAAGATCAAAGAGATCTTGCTTCAGCAGTCGCTCCATATGAAAGAAAAGACTTCTTTCCCTCATCTGGTGGCGCATGGTTAAGTCTGGGAGCTCAGATATCATCCTGTTGATTTCTTCTTCGCTGTAGTAGTCCATAATGTGGTGTACTGGTTTAGGTCCATTTTGAATATTATAATAGATATTGACTATTGTCAAATACTTTTCGTAAATAAAAACCCTGACTGTTTCCAGTCAGGGTCGAGATTCAAGCTATGCAGACAAGTGATTTCCTATGAACGCAGTTGGGACAACGTGCGCCGTTTAAGCGTTCTTGTCCGCTCCCTTGCCAGTACCGGCCGCAATCAAAGCAGAACCACCAAAGCTTCTCGTCGGTATTAGCCAAAACTTCTGACGCTGGCTTGCGATTACGATGAGAAAACTCTTCGGCCAGATGCGGATGAGTCAGAACAAGATTGATTTTTGGAGAGGCAGTTTTTTGTTTGCATGTAGGGCACAGACCGCCGCCCTCGGATCGAGCCCGGGCACTTGCGTGCCAGTCTCGTCCGCAATCTTTGCAGATCCACCAAAGGATCCTGTTAGAACGGTAGGCCATCTTGTCCGGCCCGAGCATGTTGACGTAGGAATATTCTTCAACAAGGTTGGGCCGCATGAACGCGAGGTTGTCGCTGTATGCAGGTAACAGGGAAGCACACTTTGGACAATTATCGCCGCGAGTGACGCGGGCAAGCGGTCTGCCTTGCCACTCATAGCTGCACTTCACGCATTGCCACCAAAATACTTCTTTGCTGTTGGCGATCACTTGTTGAGGTGGAAGCGGATTTTTAGGCGAGTATTCCTTCGCTAAAGCGGGATGAACGATCAAGAGATTGTTCATCTCAGTGACGCGGTCTTCGCAGGCCGGGCACTTCTTGCCCGAAAGTAGCTTGGCAGGCGACATTGGCCACTCATGGCCGCAAGTCGCACACTTCCACCAGACGTCTCGATGACTCTTCGCGGGGATGTGAGATGCTGATAGGGTATTCCGAGCCGAGAAATCTCTTAGCAGTTCCGGAACGTCAGCGCTTCGTTGTCGACGAATCTTTTTAACGATGTCCAAAACGCGAATAGCTTTTTCGT
>CAZYRJ010000003.1:32615-33254 GCA_964649625.1 uncultured Candidatus Saccharibacteria bacterium | reverse complement strand
AAATAACCAACGAGGGGACTGAAACTGTAAGTTTCGATTCCCCGTATCCGCAAATAAACGAGCGAAGCGAGTTTATTTCGGATAGGAACTCGTGGGACGAGTTCCGGCGGGAATCGAAGCCTCGTTGAGCTTATTTTCGAGCCATAGGGCGAAGAAAATAACCAACGAGGGGACTGAAACTGTAAGTTTCGATTCCCCGTATCCGCAAATGTCATATAAAGCAAAGATATTTGTGTTCCTTGTCGTTTCTCTCTTAATCTTTTGTGTCGTGCCTTTGAAGATCACAACCACCTGTGATTCAAGCAACAGTTCATTTGATGGAGTGGCTTTTTGCGAACAATATCTTGCGCTTGGCGGTCTGAAATATATTTATGCCGGAGTATTTTTCTTTTTTGCTAATAGCAGCATGTTGGTAGAATCTCCTCCCCTTGTACCGGCATATTTTTTCACCGTTTTGGCTCTTTCGATAATCTCGGCAGTTATCTTAGTTTTGGTAATTGGTAGACTTTATCGAAGAAACAATCGAAGAAACAAACTTTAAGAAAGCGGCGAATTGTGATAAGGTTTTTTGGTTTGGAGCTGCCGTAGTTCAATGGATAGAATAGAGGTTTCCTAAACCTTTGATGCAGGTTCGATTCC
>CAZYRJ010000003.1:20292-32515 GCA_964649625.1 uncultured Candidatus Saccharibacteria bacterium | reverse complement strand
TGCCGGTGGCATAAGAGCGAAGCGATTAATGCCGCCGGAGTGCGTGCCCTGCGGCACGCACGTCAGGAATCGAACGCCGGAACTATGTTTCGTCAGCAGACGAAACAAGTGAGGCGGTGCCTAGACTTTTTCGAGCGACGGCGAGAAAAAAGTCGAAGGCGATAAGCGTACTCGCGGTCCTGCCGGTGGCATAAGAGCGAAGCGATTAATGCCGCCGGAGTGCGTGCCCTGCGGCGCAGTATTCTTGAATTAGTCCGAACGCATTTCGCCGCCTGCGGCGGCGAGGAAGTCCCCCCGCGAAAATTCGGAAAAGCGGCGGAGCCGCACCGCTGACAGTTTCAAGTTTTTCTTTGGCGGAAAATGCAGTCGTTGTGTTCCGGCTATTATTGGCTCGGCTTAGGAAAGCCGCTTCAGGAACACGTGGTAGCCGATGTAAGAAAAATAGACAGTAAGCCAGATCACAAAGAAGATCAGTCCATACCAGCCGTATTTGTTTTTTGGGGTGTAAGCCGCTTTGTAGGCCATCTCGGCTTCCTTTTTGTGGGAGTAAGTCAGTTGTTGGATTAATAATCCGCTCAGAGCGGCCACGAGCACGAATAATAGCCAGTACCACACGGGAGGTTTTCTGCCGAAAATCGCTTCGCCAAGGTAAACAGAAATAATGCTTTCTGTGCCCAAATATGCGGTGAGTAAAAGGAGGAGCCTGTAAACTCTCATATTCATGACATTAAGTATAGCAAACAGCTCTGCTATAATTTGGTGATGAAAAAGCAATTTTACATTTTGTGCACGATAATCCTCGGCGTTATCCTAAGCTACGTCGCACACGCGTATATCGAAATATTTCAGCTCAACTATTATTTCGTGAACGGCATCACGCCGGTCAATTATCCGTTCTTTGGCGCGAGTTGTTTCTTGCCATACTGGCTCCAGGGCGGCCTTTTACTTCTTGGCATCGTCGGCGGCTACTTTCTCGGTCAGATTTGGTGGCGGATTATTTACGTAGAAAAACGATACAACTGCTGTTTTTCTAAACCTCATGCCCGAAAATGCGCCCGTAAGAGATAAGGCAGATTCTTAATTCGCTCCCGCGGGTGTATATTTATATTAATGAACGAGCCTATGCTTGATAACTCCGAGAAAAAAGCCTTTTCTTTCTACGAAAGACATCCCTACGTTAAGTTGGGCATTCTTATCTTTTGCCTGAATATCGCGAGCATTTTCGCGTACGAAAAAATGACGGACATAAACGCCGTCGCTGTTGAATCATTGTCGTCGGAGGGTGAGGTGAATGACGGGTGCAATGTCGCGGCGATAGATCTTTATGGCGATATCACGACCTACATACCGAAAGGTACGAAAGATTCGTTGCTTGAGAATAACGATATCGTATCGAGTGAAAGCGTGGTTTCCCATATCAGGCAAGCGGATAAGGACGACAACGTGAAGGCCATATTGCTTCAAATCGATTCTTACGGCGGTTCGCCCGTGGCCGGGGAAGAGATCGCCAATGCCTTGCTCGCCACCAATAAACCGACGGTTGCGCTTATCCGGGAAACAGGTTCGTCGGCGGCTTATTGGGCCGGTAGCGGAGCCGACCACATCATCGCGTCGCAAAATTCCGATGTCGGCAGCATCGGCGTAACGATGTCCTACATGCAGGAATTAAACAAGGACAAGAAATACATCGACTTGTCGATAGGTAAATTCAAGGATTCCGGGACTGGGCACAGGGCGTTAACCGAAGAAGAGCGGGCGTTGTTCATGCGGGATCTAAATATCGTGTACGACAACTTTGTGACGGCTGTCGCTAAGAACAGGGAACTCCCAAGGGTTGAAGTCATGTCGATCGCCGACGGCTCTTCCGTGTTGGGAAAAAAGGCCAAGGAACTCGGGCTCATTGACGAGGTCGGTGGCATTGCCGAGGCGGAGGCCTATTTGGAAAAAGCCATCGGTGAGAAGCCCGAGGTTTGTTGGTGGGAGTAATTTGTTTTCTTTTACTCCATTTTTCTCCACCTTCAGCCTCTCTCTAATTCGCGCGAATAGGCGAATAACATCACTGCTATGCTCGGTACTATCTTTAAGCTCAACCTATTCCATCAATCACAAAATCCGCTATTCGCTATTCTCTAATTCGCGCGAATAGGCGAATAGTTAAGAATCCGTTTCAGCTGCTCGGCGTATCGTAACGGATGCGATGAGGAGAAGGGCGGCAAAGTACGCAACCACGTTAGAAAGAGCGTAAACGCCTAAGGAACCAAAACTAAAGCCGTTAAATCGGCTGTTGTCTTCGATGGAGCTCCATGAGGTGTAGAAAAAGTGGGGCCATCCGCGCTGAACTCTCCAGCCAGTGCCGCTCCCACCCTCACTGGTAATTAAGAGCGAGGCTCCGGTGAAGACTAGCGCCAGGGCGAGAAGGATAAGCAGATGCCAAGGCGTCGGCTTTTGACCCGTGCGGTAGAAGTTGAGAGCAGCGATAAGGAAAAAAACGAGAGATACGATTAGAATGTTTGCGACAGGCATAAGCATATTTTATCCGACTTTTTCCGGTTTCCCAATGATTTGACAAAGGTTGCCTGATTTTCTAGTGGCTTAACAATGTGCCCGCGTCCCTAATGCCCCAAGGGGCATTTTTTATTACAACTAAAAACCTCCGGCTTTAGCCGGAGTGTACGTTTGAAGGCGAAGCCGTATGCTAAAGCCGTCCCGGTAGGGCGGCTTTAGCAACTTAATAATACGCTTATGTCACATCACAAACGTACGATACGTACATTATCACACTGTTTCTACGAACTTAAATACCATTTCGTCTGGACGCCGAAGTACAGAGGGAAGGTATTGGCTCACCCCAAAATAAAGCAGGAATTGGGAAGAATTTTCGCAATTCTCTGCAAGTGGAAGCACCCTGGGAAATTTTGGAGCTGAACATCCAAGATGACCACATTCACCTCTGCGTGATGAATACTCCTCGCGATTCAATCTCTTACACCATGCAAATACTGAAGGGGAAGTCATCGGCTTGGATGAAGAAGAAAATCAAGAGAAAGCACGGGCTGTACGAAAAAGAATCTCTGTGGGCGAGAGGCTACTTCGTCTCGACCGTCGGGATCGACGAAATCGTCATCCGCCGCTACATTAAACATCAATACCGCCGTAATCAAGTCGACCAGCCCTCGCTATTTGAAAAACTGATTTCCTAAAAGCACTTGCCGCCCTGCCGGCGATTTAGCCGGCAAGACTAAAGCCACCGGACCTAAGTCCGGTGGTCGTTTACTTGTGGCCGTAAATCAGGGGTTTATCGACAGAAATCTACCCCATCTACCCCTATTTACAAGACTGCTGAGTTATGGTACAATACAGATCATGGCCACAAATATGTTCGAATTCCTGAGCCGAATTGGCATTTCCGAGAAGGAGGTCAAAGTTTACCTCTACCTGCTTTCGACAGATTCGGCTCCTCCTATGGAGATAGCCAAGGAAACTCATATCAAGCGTTCAACCGTTTACGTCATATTGGATGAACTCAAAAAGAGCGGTTTAGTCCGCGAAGTTGAGAAGGGACATCGCAATTCATACGTGGCAGAGGACCCTGATCGTATTCGCTATTTACTCGAGGATTACAAAGTTCAAACGGAAAAGAGCATAAAAACGCTTGATGCTATTTTGCCCAGCATGAAAGCTACGATGCGCCGAAGCGGCGAGCCGCCCCTCATCAAATACTACGAGGGCGAAGACGCCGTAAAAAATTCCATGGATGAACTGGTAGGCAATCCCCATTTTAGGGAGGAAATGGACTACGGTGTGTTTCCGTTGGAGTTGGTTTATGACCTGTTCCGGTCGCGCAATTTGAAAAAATTCCACAATCTCCGGTTCAGGTCCAACGTGAAGTTCAAAGCACTTTATACCGCCGACGATGGGGAACTCAGTGTCGATCAAAGCAAAGAGCAAGAAGCGATCAAGGTGGATCCCAAGGAACATCCTCTTTCATGCGATATCAGCATCTTTCGAGATGAGGTTCGCTTCCATATGCTCGGCAAAAATATTTACGGGATTATGATAAAAAATGCCGAATTGGCGGAAACTCTGAAGAGCTTATTTAAAATGGCTGAGAAAGGCGCGAGGTCAAAGAAGTAAGGCTCTAAAATAAACATGCTATGAAATGTCTAATGACCATTGGAAAATGGTCTAATTTTATTTTCTCAAAAAGGCATAAATATGAAGCCTTTTAAGGGACTTGGGCCATTATCTCATTCCGACAATAAAACATTGAAAATGTTGTCTAATTATCATTGACGCGAATCCACAAAATTCTAATATTTGCGTCAGAGAACAACGGCCCGGATGCCAAATCTTAGAAAGGTCGTCCGGCCAGAAGATCTTTGAAGTTTCAATGTTCGATTTGTTGGGGTACAGAGGCCGTAAAAGTTTGTGGATTCTATGCTCCAACAAATCAGCCTAGACGGCACCGAGATGTTGGAAACAACAAGATGGAAAACACCCATGAATATTACAGAGTTGATGCTTACGGTTGTCGGTCTGACGGTCTTCGAGGTGGTAAACAGCGTTGATAACGCAGTTGTCAACGCGGATATGCTCGGGACGATGAATCGCAGGGCACAGAAATGGTTCCTGTTCTGGGGCATCATCACTTCGGTCTTTATGGTTCGCGGTTTGGCGCCCTGGCTTATCATCTGGCTTTCAACGCCGGAACTCTCGGCACTGCAGGCCTTCCAAGCCTCATTCTCGTCAGATCCGAGAGTGACCGACGCGCTGGAGGCTTCGGCCCCGATCCTATTAGTGGCGGCAGGTGTGTTTCTCACCATGCTTTTCCTCCACTGGCTGTTTATGGAAGACAAGCATTTCGGCTTGCCCCACGAACCCCTTTTTCGACGGAACGCTTTCTGGTTCTACGGAGTGGCTGCGATGTTCCTTCTCGCCATTATCTGGTGCGGGGAGCACTCGTTGAAATTCCAGGCCACGGCGGCGGCAGTCGGGTTCGGTGCATTCTTCGTTGTCCTCGGCTTTAAGGAAAAAGCCGAAAGCAAGGAAGAAGAATTACTCAAGGGTAAGATCGCCTTGAGTGATGTCTCCAAGCTGCTGTATCTCGAAGTCATTGACGCCTGCTTCAGCGTCGACGGAGTGCTTGGCGCTTTCGCCTTTACCATGACCGTGCCGCTCATTTTGATCGGTAACGGTATCGGGGCGATCGTCGTCCGGCAGATCACGATCGGCAATATTGAGCGCGTCAAAAAGCTCAAATTCATCAAGAACGGGGCGATGTACTCGATCGGCGTCCTAGGCGGGCTCATGATCTTCGAATCATTCGGGCATCATGTGCCGGCGTGGGCATCTCCCGTGATAACCTTCGCGATCATCGGCTATTTCCTCTGGAGATCGGTTGTTCTTCTTAAACAAGAACAGCTAGCCTTGGAAAACAAGTCGGTATCTCCTCTCCATGCTTGATCGAGACGGTCCGGAATTCAAGGGCGAATCCGTTAATTTCGCCCCTTCTATCTAATCATCGAATAAATCTCATGAAAGCGAGTGTCGATGTTTAGCAGAGGGACGGAAATCCATCTGTTTCTTTGACAACTGAATAGTACGCACACACGAATGAAACCTACCATTATTGGTTGCTCCGGAACGGGAGCTGCTTCATCAGCCGTTTCTCATGCCGCACCGATGGCTCTTGTTGTTAAGCCCGAGTCATCGCTTGCAATCCTTCAGAGCGGCAAGATCGCTCTTAGGAACGAACAGTTCGGAGCCGCAGAGCAAGCGCTCTCCGCTCTGAATTTCGCGGCCATTCCCGGCAAAGAGGTCGTTCGGTTGGGTTTTGAAGCCGAACAGGCTTTAAACACCACGCTCGACGGCTTTCTGGCCAGGTTGGACAAAAACACCGCCGCTCCGGTATTTGCTCTCTTTGACCGACTCCAAAAAGGGGTCAAGGAAGCGGATCTCGACGGCGTCGTAAAACAGATCGAAAGTGCCGAGCCAGGCCGGTTCGTCCGCGCACTCGGCGCATTTCGGGGGAAAGGCGTTGCCCAGTTGGCGCAGGAAACCGTTGAAAAAGTACGGAAACTGCTGACAACCAAGACAAAAAATCTTCACGACGAATTGGTCAAGCTCGAAGAGGAGCTCGGCAGGGAGATCAGCAAGTTGATGGGCGAGCTTGGGCAGCTTGAAACGCTCAAGCAATCCTACACAGACCACTTTGCGCGCTTCGCTTTAGCGGCGGCGGTAACCGAGGCTTTCGTCGCGAAGGCCAGGACATACGTCGAAAATCGAAAAGCGAACCTCGCGAATGATACGAGTGCTCTTGCACGGCAAGAAATCGAAGAGTTGGATTCCAAACTCCAACTGCTTCAAAGCCGCGCTTTGGCTCTCGAAGGCACCTACACCAGACTACCCGCCGATCAGGAAGTTATCAGGCAGATCGAGGCGGCCGGAGTAGCGACGCTGGGGGAAACGCTGACGACCGCGTCTTCGCGGTTTGCCAGCATCAAAATGACGCTTCTTGCCTTGCACTCCGCACTCGCCGTAAAGGGGGTGCAGAATCTCGCGGCGGCAAGCGCCGAACTCGATAGGAGCCTACTTGCCGCGCGCGGCAAGCTCGTTAAAGATGCCGCGGTAACGGCCGCTCTGGCGCCGGGACAGAATCGTCTGGCCCAAGCGGATCAGATCAAAAAGATCGTCGCGGAGGCCGCCGAGTTACATCAGGCGGTCGAAGCGGCCCGAAAGGAAAATATGCAAAAATTCGACATGGCCAAGAAGAGCTTCGAACAAGCTCGGACGGCTCTGGCGAATCTTGCGGAAACGCGCCCTGTCGGTCGCTAGTCGGTCGGTAATTTGCGGAAAAACAAACAAAACAACAAACAGAAGAATCGGAAAGGTAGATATGTTAACGTTATCATTGAATAAAGGTCAGCCAGTCTCGAACCTGAAGCTCAATTTGAGCAAGGGCCAGCGTTTTATCGTCGAATTAGCTTGGGATTCCGAGCATGATGTCGACGCACACGCTCTGGCCGCTATCAACTCGGGCCAGGGTGCCAAAGTCGCCGATGCTTCGCAGGTTCTCTCTTACGCCACGTCGCCGAAGCAACTCAAAAACCAAAGCCCGCTTAAGGGCAACCCGAACGGGTCGTTCTCGACTCCTTGCGGGGGGCTCACACATTCGGGCGATTGCCGCGACGGCAGTTCGACGGATGTGGATGAGTCGATCACCATCGACCCGAATCTGCTTCGGAGCGATGTCAACGAGATCCCGATCTTCGTCACGATCTACGGTCAGGGCCTCTCCTTTACCCAGGTCAAACAGGCGATGATCACGATCAAGGACGACAGCGGCAAGGTGTTGGGCCAGTTCAAACTCAACAATGAGTTCGGTGCCTTCAATGCCGTTCAAATGGGAAGCCTGATCAAGAACAACGGAGCGTGGGAATACGCACCGGTTGGATCCGGCTTCAACGGCGATCTGAAGACCATACTCTCCAACAACTGGGAAGGATGACTATGCCGGAAGAGAACACAAACTCTCCCGGCAAAACGGGAGAGCAAAAAACGGTCCGCCCGACGGCTATGCCGTCGGGCGGCACAGACAAGCCGTCCGTTTCCAAGCCAACAGTGATGGGAGGCTCGGTCCAAAAGGTGGGGCCGACCGTGTTTAAAGCATCTGAGGAACGAAAAGCTGGTCCGACTCGGATTGGTGCCGCCAATTCGGCACCTTCTTTCCCGGAGCCGGATTGGCCTCAGACGTTCAAACCTTCCGCCATGCCCGGAACTATCCGGTCACGGATTTCCGTGACCCTTTCGGACCTGGAGAAGGTTCAAGCAAGAATCCAACAGCCGGTCCTTACACGCGCCATCCAAATGGTGCAGGAATTCAGTCCCGACGCGGCCACCATCAGCAGCGCCGTACTCTTCGGAAGTGATATCCAGGAGCGGCACAATGCCTTGGTTACGGAAGGATTAAAGCTCGCCAGATCGGAGATCTTCGCCAAAGCGTCCAGACAGATCGGACGGATGATGGAGATCTTGCGATTGATCAGACTTGAAAAAGTTTTCGGTAAACGAAGCGGCGGATTTCTCTCTCGCACTCTCAAACGAGCGAGCCAGGAGATAGACACTCCTGAAGAGCTTGAAGATGCGGAGCGGGAGATCGAACAAATCGTCGCTTTGGTGAACAACAGCATCGGAAAGCTCCTTGAGCTCAAGGCCGAGGCCGAAAGTTTATCGGCCGAGATCGAAAAGATCAGGTTGGAATCCGAGGCGGCCTCCGTAGCGGCGCTTTACATCGCCGACTACCTAGCTAAACGTTCGCGGCCTGATATCGCTTCGCGCTTCACTGAGCGAAGCGTGAGTTTGACCGCGACCTCAGCGCAGATACAAGGCGGCAGTTCGATCCGCTTGCTTCAAATCGAACAACCCCTTCAGCTCATCAGTGTCGTTCAGAACGTGGTTTTGGTCACATTACCCGGACTGATCGCAAGCATCTCTGCCATGCAGACCATGCTCAAGGGGGCAAATCAGCCAACAGTTACCCAAATTGATGAGTTGGGCGACCAAATTCGGCAAATACTGGACAGCATAAAACTCTGAAATTGTATGAAACTCGATCTGAATAAATCAGCGGAAAGCCTCCGGTTGTCTCTCCAAAAGAAAGGTGTAGATACCGCCCGGCTCCGCGCACAGGTGGCCTTCGACTTGGATGTCTCCGGTTCCTATGAGGACGAACACAAAGAAGGGAAGACGACCAAACTCATTACCCGGCTCGTGCCGTGGGGATTGGTTTTCGACCCGAACGGTGAGATCGACGTGTTCGCCTTCTCGAACGGGGTGGGTAATGCCAACCGTGTCGGAATCGTCACGGCTTCGACCGTCGAAGGGTATGTCGAGCGTGAGATCATCAACATGGTGCCAGGTTGGAACGGCGGAACCGATTACAGCTATGTGCTCGAAAAAAACCTGGAGCACTTCGGCTGGCTGCCGACCGCGACTCCGGCGCCTGTCAAACCGTCCGAGGGCTTCTTCAAGAAGTTTTTCGGCGGCCAAGCTACTCCGGAGACGACGCCTCAAGCGCCGCTAACGAAAAATCGGTCGCTCATCATTTTTAACACTGATGGCGCGCCCAATCAGTCCGACAAAGCTAGGACCGAATCTGTCCTGGCGGAAAGTGAGAAAAGGAGGGATGAAGTCTATTTCCTCTTCATCGCTTACAGCAATCAGGGCGCCGAGTTCTCGTTCCTTGAGAAGCTCGGCGAACGATTCGGCAACACCGGACTGGTCATCGTTAAGGAACTCGATCAGTTCATCAATCTGTCCGACGAGGCGCTCAACGCCGAGCTTCTCCAGGACGAACTTATCAACTGGCTCAAAGCGAGCTAGCAGTTCTTTGTTCATCCCGCGCAGCAGTGCGCGGGTTTTTGATTACCAGGAAACCCGCCCGACTCCCTCCGCCACACGGAGGGCGGGGATGAACGGTCTTTGGGCGCGAAGCGCGATTCAAAAGAAACCCCGGTCAAAGCGTACTCGCGGCGGCCGGGGAGGACGTTATTCTTTGAAACCTGCAGGTTCGGATAGTTCAGTTTTGATATACTTTGAAGCATGAAAAAGTTTTGGCTGATCGGGCTAGCCGCAGTATCGGTCTTATTAGTTTCGGCCGTGTTCTTTTCCGGAGACGAGGTTCGGCCGATCAGCAATTACCCCTCAAATGGCAAAGACATGATCGCGTTCGGCGACAGCCTGGTTGAAGGTGTTGGAGCGACAGAGGGCGGCGATTTTGTTTCGTTGCTATCCAAAAAGATCGGCCAGCCGATAATCAATCTCGGCAGGGCGGGAGATACTACAGCCGACGGAGCGGCACGGCTTGAAGAATTCGACAGGTACAAGCCCAAAGTCGTCCTTTTACTCCTCGGTGGAAATGATTTTTTGAGACGTGTCCCGCTTGAGGAAACGCGACAGAACCTTTCTAGGATAATAGAAAATATCCAAAAGCGAGGGGGCGTTGTCCTTCTCTTGGGCGTGCGCGGCCGGTTGATCACTAACCGCGCCAACGCGGAATTTGAGACACTGCGCGATAAGTATCGGACCGCTTACGTTTCGGATGTGCTCGAGGGTCTTTTCGGAAACGGCAAATATATGGCGGATCAGATCCACCCGAACAATGCCGGATATGAGATCATTGCCGAGAGGATATATCCGGTCTTAAATAAGCTGATAAAGTAAGACTGCCTTATAAAGTCTCTGCGAGAATGAACCGGGTTATGAGGCTGAAATGAATGCAAGTATGGCTAACGTCAAAACGAAAATCCAGAAGATCACCAGGGCTATGGAAGTTGCTTTTTTTAGGGTCATATCAGCTTTCTAGTGAAAATTCTTCCGTAAAGATCTTCCTGTTCGGCACGCCCATGCCGTTGAACTGTTGACGTAGAGCTCTCATCATTCTTACCGGCCCACAGATGTAAATGCTGCTCTCCTTGACCGGGCACAGTTCGGCGATCCTTGCCGCTGTCAGCATTCCGCTTTCGCTCGACACGACTAAGTGGAATCGGAATCGGGTCGGCCATTTAGAGGTCAGCTGTTTGAATGTCTCCAAATAAACGGCTTGCTCTTTTTTCGCGACCGAATAAAAAAAGTCGACCGTCCTGGGGAATTCGGATGCTGCGAGGGCCTTGGAAAGGCCGATGAATGGAGTGAGCCCGATGCCGCCGGCGATCCAGATCTGACGGTCAGTTTGCGCCCTCTCTAATGTAAACGCTCCGTACGGCCCTTCAATTTCGCAAGCAAGGCCGGGTTTTAGATCGAACATGGCTTTGGTGTAGTCGCCGAGGTCTTTGGCGACGATGGAAACGGCGTTTTCTCCGGGCGATGAGGTCAGGGAAAATGGGTGCCATTCGCCGCGGATATCTCCTTCGACCGTCCTGAAGAACACGAATTGTCCGGCTTTGTAATTAAATCTGTTCAAAGCGAGTTTGACTTTGAGCTCGACGGTATCGGGTCCAGGCCTGTTGACCTCTTGGAGAGTGCCGCCATGTATGTGTCTAAAAAGTCTCAAGCCGAAAAGTCGGTAGGCGTAGGAAAGGACGCCCGCGGCGATGAAGCCTAGAATATAGACGCGAAGCGGCATTGACGCCGAGACGTCGCTTGAAATGAAATAGACGTGGAGACCGGCGAGCAAAAATCCCGGCGCCAGAAAGCGATGAACATTTTTCCAGGTCTCGTACTCCAGCCGGCCCCAGTAGGTGAAAACCAACGCTCCCATCATTGTCAGTAAGGCGATGATGCCGAAGGCGATGTCGAAATCTTGAATGGTCGGGACGAAAATCAACGCCGCTTCCTTGACCGAGAGGGGAATGAGCCTTGCCGACATCATGATGGGGTGGAACAGGATGAAAAGGAATGCTGTGCCGCCTATGAGGTGATGAAAAATGTAGGCCCGGTTCAGACCGACGAAGACCTTGTCGATAAACGGCATTCGGGACGCCATAATCAAGTTTATCGAATAGAGCACAATGCCGAGAAGACCGAAGATCTGACCCAAAGAAAGCATTGTGCCGGCGTAACCGGAGAACCGCGAGCTTATAGGCTCGATGGCGTTCCACAAAAGGAGCGGGATGATCGCCGCGACAACGATCGCCGCGACGCCAAAGAATGGGCTATAAGAACTGTCCTTGTTCATAAGCTGTATTAAAGCAAATTTATGCCTATTGTTGAACTGTGAAGGTACCATGTGGCGACTCAAGAAAATATATTGCATAATTATCTGGCCCTTACAGCTGATGATTCTCAATTTTCCGTAGAATTACTATTATTTATTTAGCATGAATGAGTATGGCAGAGGAAGTCGATGTTGTGGGTGAGAATGGCGTAGCGCTATACGCAATTCTTAAGAAAGAAGCGCATGATAAAGGTTTACTGCACAAAACAATCGTCAGTCAAGTTATTGACGCGAAGGGCAATTGGCTTTTGGTAAAGCAGGCAGGTGACAGGCAGGATCCAGGTCAGTATGTCTCTCCAGTCGGTGGTCATGTTAAAGCAGGGGAATCGGATGATCATGCGTTAATTCGGGAGACAAAAGAAGAGCTCGGGTTTGTTGGAGATTTCAAATTCGAGTTTGTGAACCGAGTGGTTTACAATCGGTACGTTTTGGGACGTCAAGAAAATCATCTCTTTATCCTCTATAAGATCTATTCTGATCAAAAACCGAAACTCAATAAAGAATCAGACA
>CAZYRJ010000003.1:0-20192 GCA_964649625.1 uncultured Candidatus Saccharibacteria bacterium | reverse complement strand
ATTTATACAGAAATTTATTAATTAGCCCGTGGTACATTTCGGGTGTCCGGGTCTATAATGCATACGTGAAAAGGATTACTTTTATAACAGGCAATCTCGGGAAAGTGGCGGAAGTCTCCAGATATCTAGGTATACCGGTCGACCACGTGGCATTGGACCTGCCGGAGATACAATCTTTGGATTTGGAAGAGGTCGTTCGCGACAAGGCGGCCCGGGCGTATGAGCACCTAAAGCGGCCGGTTCTCGTCGAGGATGTCTCATTCGTTTTTAACGCGCTCGGCAAATTGCCCGGGCCGCTCATCAAATGGTTCTCAAAGGAACTTGAGAATGAAGGGCTGTGCCGGCTTCTCGACGGACATAAAGATCGTTCGTGCGAAGCCGTCGTTTGTTACGGCTATCACGACGGCAAATCGGTGCGCACCGTTTCCGGCTCGATGAAGGGGACTGTCGCGCGGCATCCGAGAGACGGCAATAGTTTTGGCTGGGCGCCCGTCTTTATTCCGGATGGTATGTCGAAAACCTACGCCGAACTGACCAACGAAGAGCAGGCACCTATCGCCATGCGCAATAGGGCCTTGGCCAGGCTAAAGGAGTATCTGGGTCCGAGGGTATGATTTGTTTGTCTCTAATTCGAGCGAATTAGAGACAAGCTGTCAAAGATTTATATAATATAAACATGGGCGACCTAGAAAAGATATTAAAGGCGTTGGCGAACAAGAGGCGATTGGCGATCCTCAAATATTTATATTCCCACAAAGAGGCAACAGTGGGTGAAATAGCTGATAATATAAAATTGTCATTGAAAGCCACCTCAAAACATTTGGGCTTGTTGTATGCTGTCGATATTGTTGAAAAAGAGCAACGCAGCCTTCAGATGTGGTACAGGTTAGCCGGCCAGCTCAATCCCATCGTAAAACATATCTCTAATTCGCTCGAATAAGCGAATAGATTGAATTTTCTATTGAAGCTAAGTAAAGTTAGTAACATAATGTACTGCAAGTCATTTTATGGAACTAAAAAGACCTCAGTCCAGACAGCCAATGCCTCCTAATGCCAGGCGTGCTTTCAAAGGAGTCCTTTTTGACATTTATCAATGGGAGCAAAAAATGTATGACGGGACCAAGTCGGTATTTGAAAAGCTCAGGCGATCGGATACTGTGGTAGTTTTTCCGGTTTTGCCGGACGGCCACATTCTTTTGACGGAACAGGAGCATCCCGGCATCGGCCCTTATATAGGGGCTACGGGCGGAAGAGTGGACGAAGGGGAAGATCCGCTGTCTGCGGCCAAACGGGAGCTGTTGGAAGAGAGCGGTTATGAGGCGGAGAGACTTGTCCTTTGGGATGCAAGGCAGCCAACGACCAAGATAGACTGGGCTGTTTTTACTTTTATCGCCAAGGGTTTGAAAAAAGTATCGGATCCGCATTTGGACAGCGGTGAAAAGATCACATTGAAACCCGTGTCTTTTAATGAATTCGTCGATTTGGGCAGCACCGAAAGGTTTTCCGAAAGGGAGATCGTCATCAAATTGGTTGAAGCAAGGCTGGATAAAAAGAAGCGCGAAGACCTTGCGGAATTATTCGATCCTAATAATTAATTCTTATGAAAATCGAGGTTGAGGTCAAAGCGCGCCTTAAGAACAGGGAAGCCGTAATGAAAAAACTCCAAGATCAGGGTTTTGTCTTTGGCGAACCTGTAACGCAGGAGGATACGGTTTATTCAGAGCGCGTGGGCACTCTCGATGATTTCATGTCGAACAAGATATTTCTGCGTTTACGGACAAAGAACAAGACGAAAACGATCTTTACACTCAAAAGGCCGCTCGATAAGACGCTCAATAAAGTCGAGTGGGAAACTGCCGTCGATTCCCGCGACGAGATGGAACACGCCCTGTTTGAAATGGGTTACAAAAAAGCTGTGCAGGTGGATAAGGTTCGTCTTACGATACATAAGGAATTGTGGGAGATATGCATCGATGAAGTGAAGGACCTCGGCGATTTTATCGAGGTCGAAAAGATGACAGAGAATGAGAGTGCCAAGAAGATTCAAGATGAGCTTTATGCCTTCCTCGATACGCTAGGCATTGCAAAAGAGGACAGGGTGACGGAAGGATACGACATTTTGATGATAAGAAAATTGGAAAGCCAACCTAGTTAATGACCTCCATGACGCAAGTTCTAAGGCCAACGGTTAAACGAGATATAAGTCTTTTTTCGGTGCTCGGTTGGGAACAGGGTTATCTCAAATATCTTAAGGAAGATCTGGACTTCCGATACAATATATTTTTTCATTACGACGGCGAAAAAGTTAACTTTTATCACAAGCTCGCGGATTTTGATCTTTTCAAAAAACAAATAACGCCTAAGCTCCAAGAGGACGATGTTCTATTCGAGAGTTTAGATATAAACTTTCGAAAGAATGTAGAACGTTTTAAGAATCTTGCGTTAGCGCCCACATTTGAAACGCTCGGTGAGATGTCGTCTCTCATGGGCAGGATCATGTCATTCTATATCTTTATAGTCAGTGATGATTTCGTCGAGAAAAGACCGGCAGCCTGGATATCTCGTTACTTATCCGAGGGCATACTTTACGAGGCCGATAAAAAGATCGAGGATCTCGCGGAGACCATTCTTAGGGCTCGCCATTGGCCTCTTTTGCTAAAACATTTCTTGACTCTTGAGGAGATCACGACTCTTCAAGCCGGTAATGATACGATCCAAAAAACCGGACTGCTTAAAAGAGCACAAGGTTACATCGTTTCTGACGGAGAAATAATTGTCGGAAAGAATTGGGAGCAATTTTGCCAAGAACACGATCTTCAGATGCCTCCTCCGAAGCGAGTCGAAGGCGAAAACGAATTGCGCGGCGTGTCTGCTTATCGGGGGGTCGTTCGGGGGAAGGTGAAGATCATCAAGAATCTTGGAGACATAAAGAAAGTAAAAAAAGGCGATGTGTTGGTCGCTGTTATGACAAATGCCAATTATCTCCCGGCCATGAAAGTTGCTTGCGGCGTAGTGACCGATGAGGGAGGCATTACCTGCCACGCGGCTATTGCCGCGCGGGAGTTTCGGATACCGACGATCACGGGCGTAAAATATGCGACCACCGTGCTCCATGACGGCAACGAGGTCGAAGTTGATGCGGTTAATGGTTTGGTAAAGATCATCCGAACATGAAAATCGTGTTGGCATCTTCCTCGCCGCGCAGAAAGGAACTGCTTCGAAAGACCGGTTTGGATTTCGAATCGGAAGCGCCGAACTTCGAGGAGGATATGGGTCTCGATCTGCCGCCAAAAGCTTTGGCCGAACACCTTTCTCTCGGCAAAGCCCGCTCACTGGCATCGAAGTATAAGGACGCGCTCATAATCGGCGTGGATACCTTCGTCGTTCTCGATAAAGAACTCTTGGGGAAGCCTAAACACGCGGACGACGCCCGAGCGATGCTCCGGAAATTATCCGGCAGGGGTCATAGCGTCATCTCCGGCTTGTCTTTTGTGGATACGGTTAAAGGTACGGAAATGTCGGTTTCGGAGGAAACAAAACTATTTTTCAAAAACCTAAGTGAAAACGAGATAGATGAGTATGTAGCCTCGGGTGAGCCGCTGGATAAAGCCGGTTCCTACGGCATTCAGGGGATAGGGAGGGCGTTTGTCGAGAAGATAGAAGGCGATTTTTTTAATGTCATGGGCGTTCCGATGAAAAGGCTCATCGCCATCTTGAACGAACGGTTCAATATCGCCGCTGAATTGCCGGAAGGATATTGAAGCACCATTGACATAATAACATTAATACTGTACTATCATAATTAGATGTTCGACTGGATAGAAACGTGACGAAAGGATTCATACGTGAGCGATATTAACCCGATCGAGCGAGTTGTCTTGAATACTGTTCTTGTTCCCTGCCCGCACTGTGGCCATAAGAACCGGCCGGCGCGCAGTCCGACAGAGGTCTGCAAACTGTACCTTACGGACACTCTTCCTCCCTGCAAAAAATGCAGTAAGGAGATCCGTAAATTCCAAATCGGGGGACTGAAAGACAATTCGGTTTATATGAGGCGCGCTCGTCGTGAGCTTGAGGCCCAAGGCATCCACGTCTAGCTTTCTTTTGTTTTGGCCCCGCGAAAGACGCGGGGCTTTATATTTACTTCCACGTCAAACCGCATTGACAATGCCTTGGTTTTTCAGTTGAATGGAAGAGTTCACTCCAATAGCGATATTGGGGAGAGGGGAAAAATGCATACGCGGCGGCACAAAAAGCACGAGCGTAAAAGCCATAAGAGGATCAGGTATTATTCGAATCCTCTTGATGGCGTGATCGACGGCATAACGGACGTCTTGGTTTTGTCGTTCGGGTTAGTTCTCGAGAAGTCCGTACTCGTCATCTTTTTTATAGTTGAAAAGCTCGAAGAGGGATTGCCGATCCTCATCAAAGCTTTTTTCGAAACGAACAGATCCGAGCCGTATTTCGAGGGGTATAGCTGGCCCGAGCGAGGAGAGCCGTCAGGAGGGCGGCTGCCCGGCCCAGAGCACTCGGATATCCACGTTGAAGTGGGGGACAGTCATACCAAAAAATATTTCTTGACGGCGAGCTGGCTTACGGAAGCGGAACAGAAATTTTTTGCGCTCCTTAAGAGATCGGTCGGAGACAAATACAATATCGTGCCGCGCGTTCAACTTTCGCGGCTCATCCACATTCATTCCCCGAGCGGTCAATCGCCGGACTGGGCGGACATCGGCCGGATAGACACCCATACCATCGACTTCGTACTATTCGATAAACAATTCAAGCCTCAGCTGGCCATTGAAATGGCCGATCAGCCGAGGGGGTCGCTAAAGGGAGCAAACCGCGGCATTTTGGATGAGGTCATGCAGACGATCGGCTTGCCTTTGCTTTACATAAAGGGTTCGCAAAATTATTCGGCGCTCGATGTCGCATTGTTGATTTGCGGCCGGCACTGACTTTCGTGGGTATTTCATATTCTGTTCATGGCTTCTCTGTCATGATAATCTCCTACAAGCAAAGTATTTGATAATCAATGGCTGAAAAGTGTTTGCTGGAAAGGAGTGAGATCCAGAGTTGGGTCGAAGAACACGGTGGGGCGCCGGGCATTATAAAGGGAACAGACGAGTCTGACGAGGAGGGCGGTGAAATGCTCTATATAATTTTTGGTAACGCTGGGCGAGATATGGAGGTCATCGATTGGGATGAATTTTTTGACCGTTTCGAGAACGAGAATCTTGCGCTTGTGTTCGACGATGAACTGCCGCCTTCGGAATTCCGATTTTTCGACCGAGCCGAAGCTGTCCAGGAATTTTTTCCGGATAAGCAAGTCGCGGATCCGAGTGAAGAGTTCGAAATGATGGGACACGAATACTCCGGTGATGAGGAAGATGAGGAAGATGAGGAGGGACTTCCGTAGTTTGAGAAGGGGGGCCTGGAAGACCGACCTATTGGGCAATCATTTGCTCTTTTGTATAGCCTTTCCAGAGCGGCGTTAAGTGGTATAATCATGCCCTATATAAGTAATTTTTTTCATGATATGGCAAAAGAAGCAAAAGCCACTTCCGCATTTATGAAGCCCTTGAACGTGGATGCCGATCTAGCGGCGGTGGTGGGCCAAGGCCCAATGCCTCGCTCAGAAGTCGTTAAGAAGCTCTGGGAATATATAAAGAAGAATAATCTCCAGGATGCCGCGAACAAGAGGAACATCAACGCCGACGCAAATCTTAAGAAGGTTTTCGGTGGTAAAGATCAGGTAAACATGTTCGAGATGACCAAGCTGGTCGCTAAGCACCTCTCCTAACGGAATTTTTGAAAGGCCGTCCGCTATCAGGCGGACGGCCTTTGCTATTCACATTCGGACTTAAAAACCGTTTACAATCTTGATATAATTAGCGCATGGATCCCGTAGTAGAAAATAGCTTTGAAATAAAAACTTTGAATAACGTGAAGCACCGGAAGATTACGATTACATTACTGGTAAATATCGAAAAGGCCGAAGCTCGCTAGAGCGAAGCCATTTTTCACTGCGGGATGGAAAACCTAAAAGCATTTGTGTTTATCGGGGCTTTACTATTTTCGGCGGCGTTTATAGCTCTGAACGGCGCGGTTATGATCAACGGCAAGGTGGAGCAGGAGGCCGCGGCGAGGGGTGCCTCGGCCGGCCGATTGAATCGGAACCCCATTCTCGTATCTCGGTGGCCAGGATCGACCGAGGAGTATTCGCTATGCGAACTTGGCACATTCTGCTCGTTTACAGGGACCGCGGGTCAGAATGTGAACGGCCTCTGCCGGAATACGGAAGAAGGTTTGCGCTGTGTGGCAAATTTAAGGCGATGAGGTTAGCCGGCAATTAGGATCTTCTGACCGAATTGATGCATTGCGTCAAGAACGGGCAGAACTTTTTTTCCAAGATCGCTCAGCTCACATGAAACCGACAGCTTGTTGATCGTTTCTTTTTTGCGGTTTACTAGTTTAAGTTCCTCGAATCTTTTTAATTTGGTCGTGGTGTTGCCGAGTTTATGTGCGATTGGTCTGAAGTCGTTTGAAGCAGAGCGCTGACCGGCGAAGCGAATCGGTTATCATGAGTGTCCAGTGGTCCCCGAATGCTTCAAACGCGGCGATGCAAGCCGCGTGCCGACTGTCAATTTTATACTGTCCGTTATAACCGACATTGATAGTGTAAGTTTCGAAATCGTGAAGCTAATGGGGCTATCTAACATGTAAAAATTGCGGCGTAATTACTTATTTTGAATTCAGCGAATTGGCTATCCTGTGTAAAAACAATGGCGAAGGAATACGGACTCGACTATACTTTGCTGCGTAGTATTTGAGCAAGACATATCTATGATCAATCCATTTGAGAACGCGCTGGTCCAGCTGGAAAATGCCCGCGCTGTCGGAAAATTAGATAAGGTAATAATGGCCCGCGTCTCAATGCCTGAGCGCGAAATAAGGGTGTCGATCCCCATAGAAATGGACGACGGCTCTTTGAGGATATTCGAGGGCTACCGCGTTCAACATTCGAGCGCTCGTGGGCCGTACAAAGGAGGTATCCGCTACCACCCAGAAACCAATATAAATGAAGTGAAAGCTCTGGCTCTATGGATGATGTTAAAAACAGCCGTGTCGAACATTCCGATGGGCGGCGGCAAGGGCGGTATTACCGTTGACCCGAAAAAGTTGAGCAGAGGCGAGCTTGAAAGATTGTCTCGGGGCTGGGTCAAGGCTCTTTGGCGAAATATCGGCCCGCGGCTCGACGTGCCCGCGCCGGACTTGAACACTACCGGCGCGATAATGTCCTGGATGAACGACGAGTACAAAACACTTTCTGGAGAAAAAACCGACGCCACTTTTACCGGAAAGCCTATCGGGCAAGGCGGTTCGGAGGGCCGCGGGCAGGCGACGGGGTTGGGTGGCTATATGGTTTTCAATTCGCTCAAAAATGAGCTAGGCATATTACCCGGCGCGGCGGTCGCCATCCAGGGCATGGGCAATGTCGGCGGTCATGCCGCGGCCATTTTTGCGTCGGAGGGTTATAAGGTCATCGCTATGTCGGATTCGAAGGGCGGCATTCACGACCCCGACGGACTGGACCCGAAAGCCGTCGATGTTTGGAAGAGCGCGCGCGGTTCTTTGGCCGGGTTCCCTAATGCAAAACAGATATCGAATGCGGACCTTCTCGTTTTGGAAACTGACGTCCTCATACCGGCCGCTCTGGAAAATCAGATAACCACAGCTAACGCGGCGACCATAAAGGCAAAGTTGGTCCTTGAGTTGGCTAACGGTCCGACTACTCCAGAAGCCGATGACGTTCTCTTAAAGAAAAATATTTTCGTCGTACCGGATATTCTCGCCAACGCCGGCGGGGTAGTCGTTTCCTATTTCGAATGGGACCAAAATCTTAAGGGTGAACATTGGAGCGAAGCCGACGTCCACAACAAACTCAGGACCATAATGGAGAAAGAAGCAAAGGGTGTGTGGAAGAAGTCCCTCGAGCTAAAAACCGATCTGCGACGGGCAGCGTTTGTCATTGCTCTTGAAAGGATAGGCAAAGCCCTAAAAAAATAGGCGTAGTCAACCTTTTTGTCCTGCAGTACAATTCAAAAATGCCATTGTGGATCAAGTGGAAGCGTTTTGTTCCGATTCCGATTGCCTTATGCGGCATTTTTGCCGCTTTTGTTGTCTATGCGAGTCTATTTGGTGCGCCGGAGAGGAATGCCGAACTGGAGCGATTCATCATTCCGATCGGACAAAAAAGGAGCGTAACCATCGAAAAATTGGCGGCTGGCGGCTTTGTAAAACATGCCCGGGCTTTTGGCCTGCTGGCTCCGAACATTCTGGAACCCGGCGGATACAAAATATCGAAAGCAATGAACGCCAGGCAGATATCCAAAGTGTTTGCCGCTTCGCCTTACATGAAATGGGTGGTCATCCCGGAAGGCTATCGAAAGGAAGAAATTGCGGCCGCGCTCGTGAGGGCGTTGGGCTGGAGCGCGAGCGATAAGGACAAATGGCTCAACACATATACGGCGATGGATGCCGACCATATCGAGGGCGTTTATTTTCCCGAGACCTATCTTATCTCGAAAGACGAGGTGCCTTTGGACGTGGCAAAACGGCTGCGTTCCAAATTCGAAGAGAAGTTCGCGACATACGCCAAGGAGGCCGTGGCGCGGAATATAAAGTGGACGACTTTGCTCAAGATCGCTTCGATCGTGCAAAGGGAAGCGGCCGGAAAATCCGATATGTCGATAGTTGCCGCCGTTATCTGGAACAGATTGGACGTAAAAATGCGATTGAACGTTGACGCGACGTTGCAGTATGCCAAGGGTAATGAAGATATCGGCTGGTGGCCCCCCGTCGATGTCGACGACAAGCTCCTTGATTCACCTTTCAATAGCTATCGTTATGACGGGTTGCCGCCGACTCCGATCGCTAACCCCGGCCTCGACGCGATCGACGCGGCTCTTCACCCCGCCAAGACGAACTGCCTGTATTATTTGCACGACAGCGACGGAAAGATCTATTGCGCGCGGAGCTACGCGGAACATCAATTCAATATCGAAAAATATCTGAAATAACGGTGAGTAGGGCGATATCGTACGACCTTCTTCACTTCACCGAAGTTTTATCGTGCGCGAGTAATATCCTCAATATTATGAGGAATAAAGCATTTATGATTTTTGGCACGGCTGCGCTTATAATAATCTCTTCAATAGCGGTTGTGCCTTCAGTATCATCGGCCGCCTTGATCGATGTCGTGTTGTTGGACAATTCATTCACGCCGGCTAACGTTACCGTTAATGTCGGCGACACGGTGTTCTGGACTAATGCCGGTGTGATGCCCCACACCGTTACGGCGGATAACGGCAGTTTCGACAGTGATACTCTGCAGTCGGGGGCGACTTACTCGATTTCTTTCGACGCACCTGGGACTTACACGTACCACTGCAAATTCCATTCCGGCATGACAGGGATTGTAACGGTATTGGCTGTCGGAAATAATACCGGCAGTACGAATATGGGAAATGCTTACACGAGTCACATTGGTTATCAGCCGCCGGCCGGCTACGGAACGGGCTACATGAGCTACCCTGCGACACAAGGCCAGGTAGTTCAAGTTCCAACCGGCAACGTTTATAACCTGCAACCGGTTACTTACACTGGCGGAACATATTCGGGAGGAACGACGGCAGTCGGCGGGACAAGTTACGGCGGAACTTATGCCGGGAGTACGAATTATCCCGGTGTACAAAGGGTAAACCCATATTCTTACGGCAACTACAATTATCCTTATCCTTATCCTTATACTTTTCCGACGACTACTGCCACAACGACTTATCCGAGTTATTATCCCGGCACGGTAATTAATGTGCCGAGGTATACCTACGGCTACTATCCTTACAGATACGGTTGGAATGTTTTTGGAGACATAGTTCAGCCTGCGGCCACGCCTATTTCGTTCGCCCAAAAACCGAGCGTATGGTGGGGGCCGGCGTACGGTCGCGGTTGGGGATGGTAAGCGACATTTATATTTGAGTTTTTCGTAACAAAAATCACCCTTAATGGTGGTTTTTGTGTCCTCCTGCAGCGGGGGACGAATGGCAAAATATTCGAGAGCCTCTTAGGCAGTTTCCTCCGCCATCTCGTACGTCCGGATGCCGGTTGCGCCGGTTTCCGATAAAATGCTATGAATGTCTTTATCGTCATGGCCATGAACAGACAGCAGAACTTCACCTTCCTTGACCCGATCCGTATATTTATTCGCGTCCGTTTTCGATAGGCCCCAGCCGCTTAAGGCTCCGACCAGGCCGCCCGTTGCGCCGCCTGTTACAGCTCCCGCTACTGTCGACCCAAGAGCTCCTGTTAAACCAAGGGCACCGACAAGAGGGCCAGCCGCCAATACGGTGCCGATGCCGGGAAGGACTCCAGTTGCGGCCGCTAGACCCGCAACGGCGCCCAAGGCTCCGCCTACTCCGGCTCCGGTTTTTGCGCCTTCCGCAACATCGCTTAGGACGGTGTCCTCACCCGACATTTCTTTTACCTGATTCTTTTCGTTCCTGTAGAGCAGGGAAATGTCCTCGGTCGAAACACTTTGCTCTTCGTGCAATTTAGTTACGGCCTCTTCGGCTTGGTCCAACGAACTAAATAGACCCATTGTAATTTGACGTGACATGTTTTTATTAAATTAGTTTTTAACGTCGCCGGTGCTCGGCTTCTTCTGTAACTTCTGTAACAAGGCATGCTAACCAGCTAACATTAGGCACCTGTGAAGCGGACATAAAAAAAGCTGTCCGAATGGACAGCTTAGGAAGCGCGAGAAGGCCTGACCTCTTTGATGGGTTGCATGGCTCGCGCAGGATTCGTTATTGTTGCTCCTTGAGCCTATAGAAGAGCAAGGGCTCATCAGCCGGAACAAAGAACGACTTGAAGTTCCCGTCGCCAACGACGATGATAGGGATATTCTCCCACTCATCCAGGTCTCTCGAGACCTGAACCGTATAGGTTACTCGATGGGTCGACTGGAAACCGAAACCAACCGCGCCCGGAAAGCCGTAAGGGCCTCCATTGACGATGACAAGCGACGCTTGAGCATGGTCACTTATCAGCGTGAATGACTTTGGTTCGGAATAGCCGCCGCCGTTTATGCCCGAGAAGACCTGTGCTCGCCAGTTGTAAGTTCCTGGCGGCAAGGATGCTCCGGCAAATACAGCGGTATCGCCGGCCATGTAGAAGTTTTTACTCCAACCAGCGGGCGATTCTCGTTGGTCATAGAAAGCAAAGATACGTCTGAAGTTATCCTTGCTGATCTCGATGCGGGCCGTAAGCGGTTGGCCGAAGACGGCATCACCTTGGACTCTGAAGCTGAACAATGGTCGCAGAACGACCACTTCTTTATCAATGGGCGAAAGAGTTTTCGGTGCGCCGGCGATAGTGTTAAGGACAACCATGCCGGGGCTTGCAGGGAAACGGTTGGCCGGGTGTTTGGAACCCGGTGCCACGAAGCACCTTCGCGAGGGATCGCCCGTTGCAGTTGAGTTGTAGTAGAGCTTTATCCAACCTCCTCCGCCAGCCCCGGCTTTATCGGTGCCGTTCCCGCCGTTCGCGATGAGCATCCCGTTTAAGGCGAGCCGTCCGGTTTTGATGAGTATGCCGCCTCCGCCGCCCCCACCGGGCGTGAAATATGCGGAGACATTGGCACCGTCGCCGCCGTTTGCCCTAACTATCCCGTTAATTACCGCGTTGTCCGCGATAAGCGTGATGGCGCCCCCGCCGTAGAACCAGCCGCGGCCGCCGCCTGAGATCTCGTCCGTAGACGCGTCGCCGAATGCGGGGCCAACGACATGATCGCCCCAGTAGCTGGCTCCGCCCATGCCGGCCGAACCCCCGCCTCCTGCTTGAGCGAAACCGCCTCCTCGTCCGCGCGGATCGTTGCCGGCCTTATCGGCCGAAATAATTCCGCCTTCTTGGACGAAGAGCGTTCGTTGAATGATAGTGAGCGTGCCGGAGAACGGGTTCGTTTCGTTCTGGGAAAAAGTCTCGATGGCGCCGCCTCCCAAGACTCTGGTCGAATCGGCGGCCCAGCGTCCGTGCGTCCAAAGACAGGCGTTCGAATGGATGGTCAGAGAGCCGATCAAGTTGTTTGTGCCGTTGACGTTCGCGACGCCGAGTCGGACGACATCAAGCGACGGCGAATTAAGGTTGCCGTCGAGGTTTAGGGTGCCGCGGCCGACTTTGACGCTTTTGGCCGTAAGGTCGCCCGTGATGCGCAACTCACCGCCGTTTGTGATAACGACATGATCAAAAATAGCGTTGCCATTGATGACCTTTGCATTTTTCAGAATAAGATCAGCCGCGTTAGGAGCGGCCAACGAAAGCGAAACGATGGCGCCGCAAATGGCCAATCGAACCGCCCTGTGTAATGATTTTTTCATTGAGTGAATCTCCTCTTTTCGAATGTTAGCGAGCTTTACTGCACCTGACTATAAAATCAAATTCATGCATTGTCAACGCGGCTTCATCGGCCGTTCATGTGAATCATTCGCGGCCCCATCCCGTTTTTTCGATTGAGATTAGTCCGACTGTTCACAATGAGAGGTGGGTAAGTTATGGCTGGTCGAGTTTTGGAGATTGGGTCGGCTATATTTAGAGAATGGATTGGGGAGATTTGGAGATTGAGGGCAAATAAGGGTGGCAAAGCGAAGCCGCTCCTGATAGAATTTATGTTATGAGGACCTGATAGGCGATTTCATTTAAAAATCTAGCCAACTTATCAATAAAATCTTTTCTCCATGAATAAATCACAAAAGGGGATCATCATCGTCATTATCGGCGGTCTCCTTGGCGCTACTGGCATATTGATGGGCGGTGGCGCAAAAACTCCAATGGTCGTTACGTCAGGCGGATCGGTGTGCCGGGCCGATGTGCAAACTTGTCCGGACGGTTTGCGTGTTTTGAGAACCGGTCCGAATTGCGAATTTTCGGCATGCTCGTCGCCCCTTACCCTAGGATATTGGCAATTTGACGATCACGTAGCGGGTGTCAGTTACTACTATCCGCCCAAGATAGCGGCCCAGCATATTAGCGCTACCGATTGGCCGCCCAAGTTCCACTTTGTGACTGATCCGTTTTCCTGCGCGGACGCGGGCGCCGAAACGGATAAGACGGGCCGGATTGAGCGGCGGACAATTAACGGAAAACTCTACTGCGTTTCCATGAAGAGTAAAGACGGTTCCGGAAGCAAATACACGCAGTTTGCTTATGCTTTTGAAAAAAACGGCGTGGTGCCGATTTTGACTTTCAGTTTGGCTTTTTCGAAGTGTTCCGCTTATAGTCCAGAAAAAAAGAAGGCCTGCGAGGCTGAACAAAGCACTTTTGATCTTGACCAGATAGTTGACAATATCGCGGGCAGCCTGACGTTTTTCAACACCTTCAATAAAGGCAGCGGGATTCAGGGCAGGGTTATTTTGAAGACTTGCCAGGGCGGTGATCCAAAGAAGTGTTCGAATAGCGGCCTCAGTCAGCCGTTCGGGATTTTCACTTCCGCCCTGTCTTTAGTAAAAAATTTCACTTCCGATCCGACCGGCGCTTTCAGGGTGGATTTAAGTCCCGGGGAATATGTCATTCGCAAATCACAAACCGGCAAACCTTATTGTTCAGACGCGCTAGTTGGGGTTGTTCGTAACGCTTATTCTGAAGTCTCACTTAACTGTAGCACCGGCGTATAAACGGTTCTATCCTCGGCATCCGAATCATACTTCGTTATGCGTTGGAACAGCCGGCGTTCTCTCGGTTTAAAGGGCTGACTGGCCAATAATCGCTTTGGATCGGCAGATATGGAACATAATTTTCGATGTCTCGCCCAATTTTCCGATCGGCAAAACAGCTACAGGAAGAGCTTTCGGTGTTCTTGCCGCGTTGGAGCGAAAAAACGGATGAATATCGCACGACCTCGTATTCCTTCAAACAATTTTTAAGGTTTCTTCATCTTTATGTATTATTTTTCAATGCGCGGTCGATTAATAAAATATGAGCCGAAATGAGTTTTGTCCCGCCAAGAGCCTATGACGCATTCCTAAAAAAAAGGGAAAAGGTGGCGGAAGATACTTATCTCATCACTTTATCTCTCAATCGGGATTTTCGATTCATGGCCGGCCAATATGTTCTGCTGTCCCTCCAGCATGGGCCCGAGAGAGCGAGCCGCGAGCTGTCGATTGCGTCCCTGCCAAGCCGTATTGGCGAAATCGAGCTGGCTTACCGGCAATCGGGGAGCAAGTTTAAAAGCGCACTAGCTACAATCGCTCTCGGCTCGGTGCTTTCGGTTGAGGGACCCTTCGGAACCTTTATATTTCCGGATGAACCAGCGCTGATACTTTGTATAGCTAGCGGAATAGGCATCACACCGTTTCGGAGCATGATATTGGACGCAAGAGAGAGAGGTCTTAAACATCAGATAACACTGCTTTACATCAATTCAAGAGAAGACCGCGCCGCATTCATCGACGACTTTCGCACTCTCGCGCAGCGCTCAAGGGATTTCAAGCTCGTACCGGTAGTTGGCCGTCAGAGCGATGAGGCGCTTAGGCATTACGCAGATGAATGGAAAACGGGGAAGATCTATATAGCCGGCGCGACCGAGGTAGTGTTTGATATGAGAGCGAAGTTCATAAGTTTCGGAACCAACCCGGCGAATGTAAGAACCGAAGAATTCACCGGATATGGAAATGGCGGAGAATAAAATCAAATCAAATCAATCACTTGAAATCAAATAAATCGATTACGTCGAGTAACGCGCTTGAATTTCAAGACTATAAAGCCTTCTTCGAAAGTTTGGGAAAGCACGTTATCGCTTCGGCGACCGACGCGGAGGGCCGGATAATATACGTTAATGATAAATTTCTCGAGGTATCTAGATATTCGAGAGAGGAACTGCTCGGTCAAAATCATCGCATATTGAAGTCGGGCTTTCATGAGCCGGCGTTTTACGCGAACCTGTGGAAGACTATAACCTCTGGCAAGGTTTGGCGGGGGGAGATAAAAAATCGCGCTAAGGACGGGACCTTCTACTGGGTCGATACGAGCATTGCTCCGATCATCGGTCCTGACGGAAAACCGGAAAAATACGTTTCCGTTCGGTTTGTGATAACCGAAAGGAAAGAAATCGAGTGGGAACTGGAGCAGAGAAAAAAAGAATCTGAATTCTTAGCGGCTGCGACAGCCATTTTGGCATCCTCCCTCGATCATGACATCGTGGTGCGCAATATCGCCGAACTCATCGTCCCGCGGCTTGCGGATTGGTGCGCGATCGACTTAGTCGAAGAAAATAGCGGTGACGTCATATTAAAGAGGGTGGCTGTCAAACATCACGACGCGTCGAAGTCAGCCATGGCAGAGCGGCTTCAGGATATCGCTCCGGATGGAGTTGGCCACGGCGATCTCCCACTGCGGATACTACGCACCAGGCGGAGTGAAATGGTTGCTGACGCGAACACCTTGGATATTGACTCGCTCATTCCTAACCCCGAGCACCGTTCGCTTGTTAAGGAGCTGGGGTTTAAATCCCTGCTTCGGGTGCCGATTGAGCATCGAGACAAGTTAAAAGGGGTTATCACTATGGTTCGAGGCGATTCACTGCGCCGATATTCGAATGACGACAAAGTTTTGGCCGAAGAGTTGGTAAAGCGGGCCGGGATAGCTATCGAAAACGTGCGGTTGTACACCCAGCTTCAGGAGTCCGACGCCAAAAAAGACCAGTTCATCGCGACACTGGCTCATGAACTTAGGAATCCGCTCGCTCCGCTTTTGCTCCGCGCCGAATTGCTCCAGACATATTTTGAAAATTCCAAGAACAAGGATCCTATACTCGTAGATACGGCTTCGGTTATAGATCGCCAGGTGAGGACCATGGCTCGGCTTCTTGATGACCTGCTCGATATTTCCCGATTGTTGCGGGGCAAGATAAACCTGAGAAGGGAATATATAGACGTCATCACTCTCGTTTCGCGCGCTGTTGAAACCACCGAGACTCACTTTAGGGATCACAGAGTCAAATTATCGCTTGCGCTGTCCGACGAGCGGTTGACCGTCTACGTCGATCCTGTGCGAATGGAACAGGCAGTTATAAATCTTTTGACCAACGCGGCAAAGTTCAACAAAGCCGAAGGAAATGTATGGGTCAAAACGGGAAGAGAAGGGGATTCGGTATATTTGAGCGTCAAAGACGACGGGGCCGGCATTGATGCCAATATGTTGCCCAAAATCTTTGACGTCTTTGTTCAAGAGAAGTCTTATCCTCCAAAATCGCAGGGCGGCTTGGGTATCGGTTTGGCGCTTGCTAAGAAATTTGTCGAGCTTCATGGGGGAACTTTGACCGCTTTGAGCGAGGGCGTCTCGAAAGGCGCCGAGTTCCGCATCGTGTTGCCAGCAGCCAGTACGAAACAATCGACACGGGGGAGGCCCCGAATACTCCTCGTTGATGACAATGTCGACGCAGTAACAGCGCTTGCGCAGTATCTCAAAGTGGCCGGTTATAAAGACGTCTATGTTACCACGAGTGGGCAAGAGGCCATCGATGTCGGTAAAAATCTTCGTCCGAATTATGTGTTCATGGATATAAGAATGCCGGGTTTGAGCGGCTACGACACCGCCAAGGCCATGAAGAAAGACCCCGCTTTCAACGAGTCCACGTTTGTGGCGATAACCGGTTATGGTCAGGATGAGGACAAGCTCAAAGCCGAGGAAGCCGGGTTCGAACACCATTTCGTAAAACCTGTCGACACAAAAGCTCTGCTCAACGTTTTACAGGCGTCGGGTTGAGTTCCCTGACTTCTTTTTGGAGACAGGCAATGGATTCACGAAGATCAACCTCGCGCTTCAGGACATTTTGCCAGAGGTCGCCTTGTTTATCGAGTCTTTTAAATATCGTCCTAATATTGAACTTTCGCGGGTTGAGGCCTTTTTTTATTTCGCTCCAGCGAAGCGGGGTCGAGACCGTAGCTCCTTTATATGGACGGAGAGAATATGGAGCGGCAATTGTTTGGCCGCGCCGGTTCTGTAAATGGTCCAAGTAGATCTTGCCTCCGCGTTTTTTCGGATTTCTTTCGATGCTTGTAAGGCTCGGCAATCTTTTATTTACGATAGTAACGATGAGTTCCGCGAATGTTCTGACGTCGTCATAAGGGTATTTCGCCTGAAGCGGAACGAATATATGGAAGCCGGTCTTACCCGAAGTTTTGATGTAATTCTCGAGGCAGGCGAGCTCGAGGACTTTCCGGACTTCTTTGGCCACTATGATGAGATCGTCAAATGTATTGCCGCCCGGATCGAGGTCGAGGATCATGTAATCCGGTTTGTCGAGGTGCGCCACCCGAGAGTTCCATGGATTAATTTCGATACATCCCAGGTTGGCCAAATATAGGAGAGTAGCTTTATTCTGGCACAGAAGATAACGGAGTTCCTTCTTATTGCTTTCCGACCAGATGCTCTTAGTTCGGACAAAAGGCGGAAGTTCCATTTCGATGTTCTTGTGGTAGAAGCTTTTTCCGTCGATGCCGTTTGGATGTCGGTTGAGGTTTTGGGGTCGATCCAAAAGATAGGGGAGGATGGTGTTGGCCATTTTTTCATAATAATCGATCACATCACCTTTGGTGTAGCCCTCGTCCTCCCAGAAGATTTTCTCTAGGTTGGTAAATTTTTGGTCTTTCATATCCGCTTCCAAAAACCTGATCGCTTTGGTTTCCTTCGCGAGAGAAGGCCGAGCTTTGCGGACCGACGCAATCTGTTCGCGTACGACGTCCACGGGGCTTTTATCCAAACGCATGCCGGCATAGATCGGATGGCGCATAACTCTTTCGGGAGTCCACTCGGTATATTTAACCTCGCAAACATATTTCGGTTTGACCCATGTGATGGCTGTCGGAGGATCACCGCGCCAGCCGCCTTTAACCGTTGCCGGATTGACGGGCGGCTTTTCGGTTCGCACTTTCTCGAGCTTCGAGGCGATATCTGCGAGTTCTCTATCGGTAAAGCCGCCGCCGGAATGGCCGATGTAAACAAGTTTGCCATTCTCATAGGCTCCCAAGACCAAGGCGCCGAAGAAATGCCTGCCTGAGCGCGGCGCGGTATAACCGAGAATAATTGCCTCCTGCTGTTTTCGTATCTTGAATTTAAGCCAGGCACTGCTTCGTTGGCCTTCCCGATATGTACTGTTTAAGTCCTTGGCTACCATTCCTTCGTGTCCTTCTTTTTGCATCCGCTTAAAAAAAGCAATGCCGTGCTCTTCGTCGAATTTGGTAAGCGCGACCAATGGCAGCTTGGGCAAAATTTTTGTCAAAATCATTTTCCGTTCTCGGAGGGGACTTTCCATGAGATTGATTCCGTCGGCGTATAAAATGTCGAAGAGCATGTATCTTACATCGGTAGGGGATTTCGCATACTGCTGAAGTGAATGAAAATCAGGTTTGCCGTTCTTAAAAGCGACGATTTCTCCATCCAAAACGTATCTATCTGAAATATTCTCCAGTTCCTCGACAATGGTCGGGTAGCTTTCATTGAATGAAATACCGTTTCGAGAATATAGCCTCACGGTACCTTTATCGAGCAGGGCGATGGCCCGGTAGCCGTCCCATTTAGGCTCGAAGATCCAACCTTTCTTGTCGAACGGCGCAGCTGATTGTTTGGCTAGCATGGGTTTGATGTCGGTCGGCATTTTGTCCGACTTTTGAATGGCCGAATATTTGCTTGGATTTTCTTGAGGCAGGGTCTCGCCGGAGAGGACGGATTTGTCGCGCATCGTTATGTCTTCCTCGCTCGAGTATTCATCTCGGTCTTTGACCAACAGCCAAGCGTTTTCGCTCGTTTGACCCTTCATGCGGATCAGTCCGAAGACCCCTTTCAGTTTTTCGCCCCAAAGGGCGATCTTGAGTTCACCTTTCTCGAGACCTTTCCTGAGTATTTTTTCGTTTTCGGCATGATCGGTGTTCTCTGCGCTCATGTAAACGCCGTAATCCCAAACAATGACATTCCCCGCACCATAATTGCCGGGGGGTATCACGCCCTCAAATTTCATGTAAGAGACCGGATGATCTTCGACCATCATCGCCAATCGCTTATCCTTGGGGTTCAATGAAGGGCCTTTCGGAACGGCCCAGCTTTTGAGTACGCCATCTAGTTCCAGGCGAAAATCATAGTGAAGTCTTGACGCCTGGTGTTTTTGAACGACGAAGTGGAGGGTTTCGGCATTCTGCTCGACCGCTCCTTCGGGTTCGGTGGTTTTACTAAAATCGCGTTTCTTTTTGTATTTCTCGAGAGCCATGAGCCGCTTATTTTACTGAGGCGTGACCTCGCGACGCCGCTCTTTTTCCAAGCTTTTTCGGAGAATTTCCATCAAGTTCTTCATGTCGGTCGCGCCGGGTTCTTTTTCGGCAGACACCTTGATCGGTTTGCCTTCTGCTTTCCGTTCAATGACCTTTTTTAGAGCCGCGGTATATGTGTCTTTGTACTCCTTAGCGTTAAAGTGCTCCTTTAGCTGGTCGATAAGCATCATGGCCATGTCCAGTTCTTTTTCGGAATACTCGGCCTTTTCCGGCAGGTTCAATCCCGCGGGTTCCCTGAGCTCGTCCTCATAGCGCAAAGTGATGAGCATAAGCGCCCGGCTCTCGGGCTTAACCATCGCGATATGCTCTTTTTCGCGAAAAACTATTTTGGCGATCCCAACTTGCTTAGAGCGCTTGAGCGCCTCACGGAGAAGCACGTACGCTTTTTCAGCTTTCTTGTCGGGTTCCACGAAATACGGCCGGTCGATATTTTTACTGGGAACTTCCTCCTCCGAAACGAAATTGACGATGTCGATGGTCTTGGTTTTTCTGGGTGCGGCCTTTGCGAAATCTTCGTCTGTTAGGATCACAAAATCGCCCTTTTGGTATTCGTAGCCTTTCACGATGTCTTCGTATTTTACCTCGCGGTTGTGTTCTCGGCAGACCTTGGCGTAGCTGATGGGGCAATTGCCGTGTTTGTCGAGCAAGCGGAACTTAAGAGCCCGCTCCTCTGATGCGCTGTAGACTTTGACCGGAATATTGATGAGCCCGAAGCTCAACGAGCCTGACCAGATTGCTCTCATGATTAGCTAATTATCCACGTTCCATTGTATAAAAATGATTAAGGATAAAGATGAGGAAAAAAAGGGGAAACGA
>CAZYRJ010000002.1:0-42455 GCA_964649625.1 uncultured Candidatus Saccharibacteria bacterium | reverse complement strand
AAACCGATTTTACTGAATACGGCTGTCCGGCCTGCCGAAGACATCAAAAAGTACGACAACTGCTCCCCCATGGACGATCTGTACAATTCGAGCATGCCGAAAAGGACCGGCAAGCCAAGAACTATTCCCAAACAAAGAGATATAGCAATCGATTTGGCCACCTTAGCCTGTTTAAAGACTATGTAACTTACGGCCATAGCCGCCAAAAGAGAGAGCGAAAGGGTCCAGGCGTAAAAATAATCATAGAAAAGAAAGCCGAAAACTAACCCCGCGGCGATTATCCAGCCCGTTTTGGCTTTCGAAACCCCCAGGTATAGCAAATTGAGCATTATATAAAAAGGAATCAGTGCTCCCCAGGGTATAACGGACCGACCATAAATATTGAAATCTTCGTAGAATAAGCCTTTGTTGTAGACAATCGAATAGCCGCCGACCACAAAAAGGGCCGTTGCCGCCGCCAATAAGCGATTCCCGGATATGGAAAATTGGAGAGCGTATATCAGCATGATGATGGCAAAAATGGCTGCCGCGTTATAGAAGTTGTAGAGAGTTACAACATCGACACGGTCGGCCATTTTCAATAAACGCAACGGGAAAAGTACCACGGCTTCTATCGAAGAAAAGGTCGGATCCTGTTTTTCCTTCCATTCGGCAAGAGCCGGCTGGCCCAAATTCCTGCCTTCGAGCACTTCTTTCGCCCTCGTCAAATAATAATGCTCGTCGGTACCAAAATGCGCGATGTTGATGCCTTGATATCTTTCCCCGGCGTAATAGGGAAAATAGAGGAGCGGCGCTTCGATCAAAAGCACCAAAAATAACGCGGCAATAACTATAAATTTATGATAGACGAGGAACTCTTTGGTTTTGATCAATAATTTCATAGGCCGAGCTTATCCTTAACGACATCAAAGTTCCGCCAGGCGTCGAAAACCGTATTAAGCATCACGACCGAGGCCGTAACGGCGAATATCTTGAGCTCTCGTGTCCATGCGAATTTCCCTGTTGCCCGATGGCTTTGATATATCTCATGCACAAAGTACGCCGCGAATAGCGCCATCAATGGGTATATCGGAAACCTGTATCGCGTCTCCACTATGATAGGGATGACGGCAACCGGAGCGGCAAGCGTCAAGGCGGCCAACCACCGGAAAATCCCGCGCTTCTTGAACGCGAGCCACAACCCGGCAAACCCTAAAGCGAACGTAACAAAAGCAAAAATACTCGAGAGCACGACGGTCGCCATTTTTGACGTCCCGGAGAGATGGAACCAGAAAGCCGAGGGCCGTGCCGCGCTGAAATATATTGACGTTTTAATAAGCTGAAGCCTGATGAAGTTCAAAGGCTCGGTCAGTATGAATTTCTTTACTTCCTCAATCCCCTTTTTATCCGCCGCTTCGACTCCGTAATTGTCGAGATATGCCGTGATGGTGGCCGACGCTTCCAATTCACCGCTCGCTTCCGGATTATTGCCAACCCAGATGTCATAACCGCCCGCGGCCGTCGTCATGATGAACCGATCATAAACGCGGTAATTCCTTGAAGTCCAAGGCCCGATTATGAAAGTGAAGCATAAGGCGAGAATAAGCGCCTGGACAAAATATTTCTTCGATACGGCAAAAATAAGATACATCACCAATAAAAGGAGCGCGGTCGGTCGGGTTAGAATGCAAAGCGCTGTGGCAACACCAAGGAGCAAGGCGTTAGCTTTGCTCGGCCGCTCGTAGAATAGAACGAAGAAATATATTGACAACGCGGTCAGGAACAGGAAGAGCGTTTCTGTCATGAGCATGGCGCTCATCTGAATAACATCTATAAAAAATATATATAGCGCAGTTGCTATGAGCCCGATCCATTGTCCCCGTTCTTTGAAAAGTTTGGAGGCGATGAGAAATAACATACCGCCCGTCAACACGTGAAGCAAAGCCTGGATCATCCACACGACTGGGTAATGATGACCGAAGATCTTATAGACGAGGAAAAGAAAAAATTGATACCCTGGGCCGACACGGCCAATGGCCGAATCCTCGGCTAATGGAATTTCCGTATTTTCGACATAGCCGTTTCCGGCAACTAAATTGATCGCTATCGCGTCATAAGCGTCGGCGTCGACCGTAGGTTCAATCCTGAAATAAAATGCGTACGCGATGGAAAATAGAAATGCCCCGACAAGGATCAGGGCCAAAATATTTTTTGGGTTTGTTTTCATCTGAATGAAAACAATTCTAGCACTAGGCTTCTTTTTCCGTGTGTTGACAATAATGAACATGTAATGTACCTTCTGGTCGAGAGGAACCGAACAAAGGATTACTTTTTGAAAAAATACATGATCTTACCGCTCACGAAGAGCGCCTGGGAGAAAGGCAGAGTTGGTCCCGAAAGATGGCAAGATTGGTACCGGGGCCTGATTAAAGCTCTCCGAATTCAGGACAATTTGAGCCCGTCTCGAATCGTCATCTTGTCCGCCGTACAAGAAAAAGGACAGCCGTCGGAAGCAGAAAATTACTGCCGTGTGCTCGAGAGGCTCGAAATCGGAGAGGATCGTTACGAAGTGGTTCGCGTTGGCCACGATACCATTAGTCAGATGACATGGGCTCTACGAGAGGCAAAGGAGAAGGGCGAACAATTAATTGTAATTTCCACCTGGCTCCACTATCCGCGCGTCCGATACCTGTTCCGGGGAAAAGGCGCGGGCCACTTTGCGGTGTTCGGAATCCCGCGGCCTTATGAAGCCGTAACGGACATTGCGATGTGGCTAGCGATGCCCATCATCGATCTCTTGGGACAGAGAGAACGATTCTCCGAAAGGAGTGTAGGAAGATGGTAGGCACGAGTGACTAAAATCACTCGTTTTTTGTATACTGTTTGCGTGGCAAATAGGTTTGTAATACTTCCTCTCACGAAAAGCCCGCACAAAGGCCGAGTTGGCCTTTTGGAAAAACAGGATTGGTACAAAACTTGCCTTTTGTCGGTTGACTTGGAGAAAAAAATTTTAGAGCACGGCGGCTCACCCGAAATTTTGGTTTTAAGCGCGGTTCACATTAAAGGGTCAAGGGCTGAAGCTGATTATTATGTTGAGGCTTTAAAAAAACTCGGCGCTCAAAATGTTTCGATCGAGCGCCGCGGCTTCGACACTATCGGGCAACTCCAGATAGCCAAGGCAATCGCCGCCGAAAAAAAGGCTGACCTGATAATCATTTCAACCGCCACTCACTACCTGCGCGTCCGCTGGCTCTGCATTACTGAGGCCGTCAAGGCCAAACACTACATTACCTCCGGAATTCCGCGCCCGAGAGAAGCCATAACTGACATTATTTTGACTTTCCTTTTTCCGATCATCGACATTCTTGGGCTTCGGAAAAAGTACCTCGCGCTCATCAGCACCCGCCGAAAATCAGGAAAATTCTAAGAAATTTTGTATTAGAATTTTTGGAGCGATCACAATAAAGAAATTTCTTTACCTTTTTGGGCAATGGAACGGTCCGCCGCATCCAAGCTCCGAACCACTTTGTATCCTAATTCCGCGTTTGAGACCGGTTCTGTTTTGTTATGGATGGCATCGATAAAAACTCTTAGCTCCTCCTCAAGCGGCTTTTCCGGCGAAACACGGGGGTAGATTATCTCGGCTTCTCTCGGATTTAAATTGCCCTTCTTACGGAAATCTGGGGCGAAATTTTTGTAGAGCGCGACTTTTTTATCGGCGATGTCATCGAATCGGACAAGCCCCTGCCCTGCCAGCACGGTAACTTCCCTGTTTTTTATTGGATCCAGTGATGAAACGCGGATCGTAGCGGCCACCCCGTTCGAAAATGTCATCCTCAATTGGGCCGTCTCATATAGATCAGTCTTAGAACGGTATATACAATCTCCCCAAGCCGAGACCGTTTTGGGCATCGCCTCGAGCAAATCCAATACAAGGGCCACATCATGCGGCGCCCAATCCCAAAGAGCCGAAAAATCATCGCGAAAAGGTCCATAATTTCCTGCCGAGGTGCGGATCAGGCGTATACCGCCCAATTCCCGAACGATTTTTTTTAAAGCAATATAAGCCGGGTTGAAAAGGTGGATGTGGCCGACCATGACTGGCGCCTTCGCCTTTTTTGAGGCTTCAAAGAGCTTTTTGGCATCGCTCAACCCTTCGGTCATCGGTTTTTCCACAAACACAGCTACACCTTTTTTTATAAAAGGAATGGCTATGGAAGCATGGGTCGAAGGCGGCGTGGCGATGACGACACCGTCAAGGCCGCTCTCCAATAATTCTTTCCAATGACCGACTATCTTGGCGTTCGTCAAAGTTGCGGATAGCGATCGGTTGGGGTCGCAGAGATATCCGACCTTCACATGCGGAAGGGTTGCCAAAGTCGAAAGGATGTTCTTTCCCCAATTCCCAACTCCGATGATGGCTAATGTGATCATTAAATTCTGGCGTGTTTTTTGATGGCCGGCGTTTTCGGCAGTACTTTGATGAGTTTTTCTTTGTACATATCTTCGCTCCGGCACCAGTCAATGAACCGCCTAAGACCCGTCCTAAGGGAAACCTTCGGTTGAAAAGCGAGTTCTTTTTTTACCTTAGTTAGATCAGGGCATCGGCGCTGTGGTTCTCCGGCCGGATAAGTGGACGGATAAGGTATGAGTTCGACTTTCGATCGGCCCCCCTCCAAATCCACAAAAAGCTCAGCGAGATCTTTCATGGAAATTTCGTTGTCGGAGTTGCCGATATTGTAAGCTTCGCCAGGCCTCCCGTTCACCAAAACTTTTAGAAACCCCGTGGTAGCATCGGTGATATAACAAAAAGTACGAGTCTGATGACCATCACCGTGAACAGGAATAGGCCGCTTATTGAGCGCCCTGAAAGCAAACATTGGCAAAACCCTGCGGTCATCATGCCCCATGCCTGGACCAAAAACATTGAACGGTCTGACAATCTTGGCGGAAAGACCATACTTCTCCACGTAAACCGTCGTTACAGTCTCGGCTAACCGTTTCGATTCGTCATAACAGGCGCGCGGACCGATCGAAGAGACGTAACCGTGATAAGTTTCCGGCGTAGGCACGGCACTCGGGTCCGGATCACCATAGATCTCACTCGAACTGAAGAAAACAAAGCCCTCCAAATTATCCGCATTGGCCTTAGCGAGCTCCAGTAAATTCCTAACGCCCAAGATAGCGCTATCTATGGTTTCCAGAGGAAACTTTTTGTAGTAGACGGGAGATGCGAGACCGGCGGCATGCAAGATGTAATGCACCGGTTCTCGGATCGGAAGTGGATGAGTAACATCCCCCCAAACCTCGATAATGTCACTCCGCCCCTTATAATTGAAGTGCGGGTGGGCGCGGCCGGTTATGAAATTATCAACGGAAATTACGCGGCACGGCTTTGATAGGACTTTGTCGTTTAAATAGCACAGCGTTCCAACGATGTATTTGCCTAAAAAACCGCCTCCGCCGCTGATCAATATTGTCTTTCCTTCGAATTTTTTGGCTTCGTGCTTAAGTCCCTCGGCAATGGCCGCAATATCCTGCCTTACGATTTTTACTGACATATTTTAGTTTTAGCTTATTATCTTAGGTGACGGTACCGGGATTATAAATCTGCCACCCTGTTTTGTAAAACGTTCGTGGTTTTTGACGATCAAAGCCGCAAAATTCCAAGCCAGAACCAAACAATAATCGGGCTGATCACTGTAAAGCGCTTCGGGCGGCCGAATTGGAATATGTGTACCGGGCATGAACAGTCCCTGCTTTATCTTTTTATCATCGTCAACAATATATTCCAGATCCTTGCCCGTCAATTTGAACACATAGCTTAAGGTCGTCGCCTTAGCGGGCGCGCCATAGCCGACAACCCTTTTGCCGGCTTTTTTGATGGTCTTAAGCAGTTTTCTAAGCTTTTTTTCGTTTGCTTTGATCCGCCTCATGAAAGCGCGGTAAGGCTTCGAAGTGTTGAGATATTTCTCCCGTTTCAGGAATTCGCCGATATTTTTCGAAATCGAATGTTTCCCTGATCTACCGACAAAAACCCGAAGCGACCCGCCGTGAACTTCCATGCGCCGAACATCGAATACTTCAAGACCGATCGACGAAAAAAAAGGCGCAAGCGGCGTCAAGTGGTAATAGCAAAGATGCTCGTGATAGACAATGTCAAATAAATTCTGCTCGATCAAATCCTTAAGATACTGCACCTCGAACACAAAAACTCCGTCCTCAGCCAGTAACTCCTTGGCCGAAACGGCAAAATCTCTGACCTGATCGGTGTGCGCAAAAACATTATTGGCCGTTATGATCTTTGCTGGGCCGTACTGCTGTCGAATATCCTTAGCTACAGCTTGGTTAAAAAAAACTGCTAAAGTCCGGAGGCCGCGCTTGTTGGCCATTTCGGCCACGTTTTCCGCCGGATCGATGCCCAGAATATTCACACCTAGCTCGGCGAAATGTTTAAGCAGTATGCCGTCATTGCTCCCCACATCCACGACCAGATCTTTTTTAGTCACATCGAAGCGCTCTGATATCGAACGGGCATAAGCCTTAAAGTGCGCCACGAACTTTGGAGACGTGGAGGAAACATAAAGATAGTCGGAGAAAAGCACTTTCGGATCGACGACCGTGGTAAGCTGGACCAAATTGCAGCTCTGACAGCGGGCGATATTAAGCGGCGCTTCGACCTCTTTCCTCTTTAACTCGCTTTTTTTTAGATATGAATTGGCAAGCGGAGTTTTTCCGAACTGCCACAAGGCAATAAGACGGCGACTGCCGCAGAGACGGCAGTCGCTCCTTTCCCTAAAAAATTTTCTCGCGGCTTTATTTGCCATTTTTTATGTCAGCGATGAGTGGAATTTCAGGCTCAACCAAATTTACGCGGACCAGATCGTTTTCGTAAGCGGCTTGATCCTTCCTGGTATCGGCCGTTTCAAAAGTATAAAACTCGGAATCCTCCAGAAAATGCATGGCATGAGGCACCATGGGCGGAGAAAAGAAAAGATCACCTGGTTTGATTAATTTTTTTTGAACAGGATCGCTTTCGTCCACCGTGTCGCGCCAGACATATTCGATTTGACCGGAAGCCAGGTAGCAAAGGTGCGAACCTATCTTGTGATAGTGATTGGCGCGAACCGTTCCTTTCTTCGAAGTGATCCGAAGCACGGCGCGGTAATTCCCATCTGCCAGTTTTTCGATGATACCCCTGTTGTCTCGAGCGATGAGAATCGGCTTTGACATAACCTTTTTATCCATATCGATGCGTATTTCAATGATAATGATAAACAATAGCAAAAAGATAATTGGAAGTGAAGCTGAAGATCAATCGGTGAAACGGGTCTTGAAAATGGTCCACAGGATCAGAAAACCGTGTCTCCAATTTATTTTCTTACCTTCTTCGTAGCCGCGGGGGTAATATCGAATCGGCACGTCTATCACTTTGTGGCATTTTTTTAAGATCTTGCAAATGAGCTCGTTATCGAAATCGAAGTTATTGGTGTCGACGTGTATCGAATCGATGATCTCTCTTGTAAAGGCTTTGTAACAGCCTTCGTACTCTTTTGAATAATGCAGAAAAAGGATGTTAGTCAGCCACGTGATGGCATTATTCCCCGCCCAATGAGCCCAGTAAGACGGCGAGAGGCGCCTATGATCATTTTTAGGCTGAAGCCGTACGCCGTTTGTAACCTGACTCTCTCCGCGCAAGATCGGCGCTATCAAAGCGGGTAAGTCGTTCGGATCGTACTCCAAATCGGCGTCTTGCGGAATGAGAATGTCCCCCGAGGCGTTCTTAAAACCGGTCTTCATCGCACCGCCTTTGCCGAGATTCTTCTCGTGAATCAAAACTTTTATACCCGAGATTTGCTTCAGCACATCCCGGGTGCCGTCCGTAGAACAGTCATCGACAACGATGATCTCTTTTTCGATGCCGGACATTGGCACCCGCTTAACCTTATCTATAATTTGGCTTATAGTGGCGTGTTCGTTATGAACGGGTATGACTACAGAAATTTTTTTCATTTGCGGTCCAGTTTACCGTGAAAACAAGCTTTAAGCCAGCGCAATTTTACCGGCGTTTTAAATATAAAACGGAGAACTAGCAGTCTAGCTTATTAATAATCGTAACTGCCCGCTCATCCCAGGAATACTTCTTTACGTCCTTCAAAGCCTGGTCGGCTCTCTCCCTCGACCCTCTCGCATCAAGAAGAACCATCCGCAAGCCGGCCGCCAAACGTTCCGGCGAATTGGCCGTTACCAAAAAAGCATTATTCTCGTTTAGGACTTCGCAAATTGACGGCAAATGACTGGCCACTATGGGCACTCCCGAGGCCATGTATTCGAAAAGTTTGAGCGGAGAAGTGTATCTTTCGGAGTGAAGGGACCCTGTTTTATTGGGGAGGACTAAGACATCGGCGGCTGCCAAGTACCCGGCAACCTCATGATGCGGGCGGTGCGGAACCAATCTGACGTTTGGACCGACTCCTTTTTTTTTGATATCCGCGATTTCTTTTTCGTCACCTCCGACCAGTACAAAAAGCGTATCGGCGGAAAAATAACCTGATGTTTCGAGGAGAACATCCACACCCTTCCATGAGTAAAGGTAGAAACTGCCGGTGTAAACGACTATCTTCCTATCGACGGGCAAGTTTAGCCTCTCCCTCGCCGCTTCCTTCTCGGGCCGATTTTGGAACATGCTTAAATTGACACCATCGGGCACGACAGTGATCTTCCCCGTCGGAGCCCCGGCCGTGATCAATGCATCCTTGAGATGGCCGGTAACTGGAAACAGATGTTTAGCACGGTTGATTACCCACCCAAAAAGCTTTCCCTGACGTTCCGGCATATTATGAACCTCGAAATACGAATCTTTGAAAAATAGGGGGGCAACGACATCACGGCCGTAAATAGCGTCAAATTTACTCGAGCGGACATACAGCTTGGCTATTACATAAAAACTGAACTGCTCTATTAGGAAACCTATCCGACCGCGAAGAACCGGCAGAACATCAAGGGCGGGCACCTTGACGATCTTGAAGCTCCTCGGCACGCCGTAATACTGGAACGGATCGGCCTTAAGCTTATTGAACCGCCAAGGAACGACGAGCGTCAGCTCTGCCCCGGCACTCGCGAACGCCGCGCACATCTCCATGATCTGAACGCCGTGGGCTTTCTCCGTCGGCATCCGGACGTTAGCTATGTAGGCTAATTTCATTTCTTCATCAACAGATATCGATATAAATCTCTGAGAACAATCTTATCTTCTTCGATCAGTTTCGGTTCTTCCTCTACTTCAGATCGGTTGAACCATCGGCCGTACTGCCCTTCTAATATCGTTATTTTCGTATCAAAACTTTCTTCAACCCCAATGATAAAAATATGCTTAATACTACCCTCGAATTCGTACTTCCGAAAGAAATTGTTGCCGAGCGGTTCGAAATCCAGTTCTTCCTTAATTTCCCTAATTAGCGCCTGCTCGGGGTTTTCCTGGCCTTCCGCGCCGCCGCCAAAAAAGACGGCAACATCGTGTCCAGTGCGACGGTAAGGAACAAGGATCGATATTTTTCTTTTTTTTCCTTCCATATTCCTTAATTCATTATTCTTTATTCTTCGGTTTTACGCCGATATATATGAGATATGGGCTCGTCCATCGTGTTTCGCACCCCTTGTTCTTGAAAAGGAGAATAAAGAATATATTTAATATGACTTGAAATCTTATTAGGAATCTGTGCAGATAGTATTTGAATCCGCTGCCTGCAGTGTTGAACATGCCGAAATTGAAAGTGCCGTAGTAGTTGGCGTACTGTTCTTCTAAACCCAGGGCGGCAAAAGTCTTTCTGAAATTGTCGAGTTTCATGATCTCCAAGTTGTGCATTTTTAAAACCTCAGGATTAAAATAACCGAACAACTTATTATTTAAACCCCTGAAGTTAGGAATGATGATTATCAGCGTTCCTCCTGGCTTCAATAGGTCAATATGCCGGCGCACAACAGGGGGGACGTCAGTGAAATGCTCGATGAACCCGCCCGACTCGACGAGGTCAAAATAATTCGCATAGCGAAGATATAATTTGTCCTCGAAGAAATCGGCTTGAATGACATTTTGAGGGTTCAAGCCGGCCGCCTTGAACTGGCGGCGATTTTCTTCGACGCCATGCGGCGCGTACTCGATACCGTAAGGCGCATAGCCGAATTGCCTGTGGAATTTTACCAGGTTCCAGCCAGGCGCCGACCCGACCTCCAGGATCTTCAGGCCCTCGCCTTTCGGCAGATACTTTTGGTACAGATTGGTCCACAGGATGTATTCGCTGTAATTCTTGATACGCGAACCGAAAACTTTTTTTAGAAGGTCGCCTACTGTTTTGGTAATAGAAAAAGCCTTCTTTGGAGGCTCCTTATATACCGAATCCCAATATTGTTCGGTTGTCAGTCTTTCTCCCTCGGACATCTTAAAATGATAGCAAGAAACGGCCCTTTACGCAGTACGGCCTTTTTTCTTGAAAGATTCCGCGAATTCGGTCAATGTGCATCAACATCAACAGTGATGATAAATTTCATGTTTTCAAGTATATCAGTTACAGCTCTCGCTCTGCCAAAAGCGGTTTCTCCGCGACCCGTTCGACCCGAAACGCGATACTGCCCAAATGCTGGCTGCTCCCCGTTGTGATATCGACCTTCCATTTACCCTGTGAAATATTCGATTTGAGCGAATAGATCCTATAACCGCCGTCGCGGCCCCCGATTATCGAAAAAGGCAGCTTGTTCTCGCTATCCCATCTTTTCGCGGTCTCGTTGTAATGGAACCATTCGTGATAGATCGGCACTTTTAGATCAGCCGGCGCGAAAATAGCGCTGAATATGTAAACTGACTCGCCCGGAACGACGTGAACGGTCAAGGCTTCTCTCCTCCAGAATGTCGCGCGGCTCTCCTCATATTTGGCGTTGTAATGATCGCCTACCCGAAGAACCGAATGGTAAACACCGACGTCCTTAAGGGCCAACGGAATCGGAGGGATCAAGTTGTAGAAGTAAGCGATATTAATGAGAAGATATATAGCGCCGATCACGACGATCCTCGTTCTGCGCTTCTCGTAAAAACGCTCTTTGGCCGCGCTCGAGAGAACCGCCCCGAGCACAACGAGGGCGGAAATGCTAAGACTGCCGCTAAGGAGAAAAATTTCGTCGCCGATCTTCCCCGAATAGAGAGGCACGGCGAAAGCCAAGTATAAGAAAGTGGATACGAAAAAGATCGCGAGCTGGAAGGTCAATACTTGATGGCGCTTGTGAAAGACCTCGTTGACGAGAACGATAGCCGCCAAAAAGAGTATGAACGGCCAGCTGATGGAAAGCTGAGCGCTAGCCGTATAAAAAATAAAGGACGCGTTAAGCAGCGTTCCGAACATGAACTGGATTATGTAAGGTATCAGCCGCGAAAATCGCACAATGTAGGGATTTTGAATATTGCGGACACCGACCGCGTTGAAGACGATAATGCCGAGCGCGATAACGATCAGATATAGCCCGAGGATAACGGCAGCTTCGTGCAGACTGACGTATATCAAAGTCAGGCCATCGAATATGAATCCGGCCACGAAAGCCACGAACGATACCAACCGCTCATTTCGCACAAAAAAATCCTTGCCTTTTTGCACTTTGGCAACCGAAGCGGTCGGCAATTTTTCGATAAGGGACATCTTATTGTGAGATGAGTTCTATCTATTGTAGCACTTACCTTCTTTGAAGAAATTTTTTTGCCGCACGGACGGCTTTGAGCACCGGCGAGTAAACTTTTGAATAGTAGTAGTTTTTTAGCCTTGCGCCGCCGAATGCTTCTTTGAAAATAGTTAGAGGCGGCATTACGCCGTTCTCTTCCAATGCTATGCCGCCGAGGTCGAAACGAAGCATTCCCTCGCGCTTGCCGTATTTTATCGCCTCCCAGATGAGCAGCCGGTTGGCCTGTCCGACAATATCCTTTTTCTTGCCGTCAAGGCCATCGAGCCTTTTCGATGCCAACGCCCAAGCCCTGATATGTTGGCGATCGGTTATAAAAACACCGGATGAAAGCAACTCGCCGTGTAAATAGGCCGAGAAGTTCAAGCCGTGCTTTTCGAACAGACTTTCGTCATCCTTTGGAATGCCTTTGTGCTCCCTGAATGAGCGGTAAAGCTCGCGGAAACCTGCCCAATTATTGTCCTGCTTCACCACGATACCCTTGCGCTGCCCTTTTTGGATCTGTTCCGCGATAAAGCGGGGGCGCATAGCCCTCCAGATCTCCTCCTCCGGCTTGAACAGTTCTATCACGGTCGTCCAACCCTCTTTTTTCCGAAAACCCGGCGCTTCGACATCATCGTAGGAAAAATACGTCACTGAATCCGCATCGGAAATGTCCTTCGGCTCGGCGAACCAAACCCACTTCTTCTTGAATAACAACGAAGGTAAAAAATATTGTTTCATTGTCTTGAATATTTCATATTAAGGTCTTAAAAACCCTCCAATTTGAAACCAGTGCGAAAGCGAAGGCAGAATATTTTTTCGTCAGTAGCTCGCCATTTTCAGGCGCTAACAAACCAGCCATGGCCCCACCGAGACCGAAAGCTTGGGCTTTCGACTGATGGAACCTCAGAGCTTTGTCCAAATCAGATCTGAACGATTTAAAATGATATCGGTGAAATGAAAAACCAAAACCTTTTTTCGGCCTTTCGACGAGTTCAGCGGGCAAATATTTTTCCAAAACCTTTTTTAATAGTATTTTCTTTGAATACTCCGGCGATAGGCAATATTTAGACGGCAAACGAGTGAGAACGGTTTCAAATAAAACTTTGTCCAAAAAAGGCACCCTGGCTTCGATCGAATACATCATGGACGCAATATCAGTCTTATACATTAGATCGTTGGGTAAAGCCAAAAAGCGATCGAAAAACAAGCCGAGCGGGTTTTTGCCGCTATTTCCGAAAGGAAAAGAACTGAAAAAATCGTACATATCGGACTGAAGTCTCTCTCGCTTGATCGGATAGTCAATGGTTCGGGAATGCGCCAAATACGCCGCGATAGCATCATTACCGAATTTATCTTGGACGAAGTTTCTCACGCGCTGAATTAATGGGTTAAAATATTTTATAGCCGACGCACTGTTCCCACTCGCCGCTACGTCAAATATCCTCCAGAGTGTGTTTTTCGGCTCAAGCCGACTCAAGTCCGCAAACTTAATATGTCTTAAGTAACCGCCGCTAAGTTCATCTCCTCCTTCGCCGCTCAAAACCACTTTTGATTTGCCGGCTACGTGAGAATAAATGAGAGATGTCGGTATGATTGAATAATCAGCCAACGGTTCATCCAATATTTCCCAGACCTTTTGATATTGTTCTTCGAGTTTCGCTTCGGGCATTTCACCCCGCACTAAAGTTAAACCCAGATGTTTGCTGATCTTCTCGGCGTAGTAAGCGTCGGAGCTATTTAGTATATCCAGATTATATGCGACCGGCGATTTCCCGACTGCCTTCGACATAGCTGCCAGAAGCGAAGAGTCAGTGCCTCCGGAAAGGAGAAGGCCTACCGGCACATCGGAAATATAGTGATGGATCAGTGAATCCCGAAGGGTCGTATCGACAAGATCAACAGCCTCTTGAAACGTCAATTCCTCTATTCTGCCCGTCGCCCCCAAAAAGCCGACATAACCGTGTTCAAGAGTTCTTTTTTTCGAGTCAAAAGTCACTATTTCCCCAGGCTGGATCTTTTTTATCTCCTTGAAGCATGTGTGGGGCGGCATAAAATATCCAAGGTTGAAAAATTGATAGTATAAATCGCTGTTCGGCGTAACTTTTGGAATCAGCCGAACCAAGCTTTTAATCTCGGACGCAAAACTGAATAAGTCATGCTCGAACGAATAATACAGCGGCTTTATTCCGAAATAATCGCGGCTAAGAATTATTTTTTGGGCAGTATTATCATAAATAGCAAAAGCCCACATACCGCGCATTCTGGAGAAAAAAGCGGTGCCGTATTCCGCATATCCGTACAAAATAACCTCCGTGTCGGTGGCACTTTTAAAAGCGCGGCCCTTTGTGATCAGATCCGCTCTTAACTCTTTAAAATTATAAATTTCGCCGTTAAAAATAATACGGATCCGGCCATCCGGTGTCGCCATCGGTTGATGTCCGCCCTGAGAAAGATCCAGTATGGAAAGTCTCTTATGCGCCAAACAAACCGAATCGTCATTGAAGATGCCGGAATCATCCGGTCCGCGGTGATTGAGCGCGGAAAAAGCCCGTTCGAAAACCTTTTTTTCGTTTGAAAATAACCTTCCGTCTGTTCCTAAAATTCCGCACATGCGAAAATTAATTACTGTTAAACCAATCAGCAAATTGACCCAAGGTGACACCCTGCACGCCGCGATCCCTGAATAAGGTGAACATTGCTTCAAGATTTTTATACACCGCATCGACGTCGCTCTCCGTCTTGGAACTCGGACTGCCGCCTGGCATCAATTCGGAAGAATGGATCATGAATTCCATAACCGGCAAATTGTTTAGTTTCGCCGAATCATAAATCCCGCGCCAATGACCGATTTCGCTCTTCGGAAAAACGCGCAACCATTTTCTTTTGAAAAACAGCCGATTGAGAACTTTTTTGGGAAAACTCTCGGGTAACCGGCTCATTATTCTGCACAGAGCGGATTTCTCCCGACAACAAACTCCGGTATATAAAACAGTCATCGGCACCTCAAGCAACCTCTTATCATTCTCGGCCAAAAAAATGTTGCACTCTGACGGATAGTAAGGATAAACGCTGGCCGATCGCCAATCTTTGCCGCCTCGGCCGCCCTTGGCCCCGATGTTTCTTCGCCAGTCAACTTTCGGCGTCAGCGAACAATCAGCCTTAAAACCAAGGTCTTTAAGAATTTTTAGCTGCCTCTCATCCATGCCCCAACGTCCGGCGCGATAACTTACAGGTTTAATACCGAAACTTTCGTGAATCGCCCTCGACAAAGATTTAAGTTTATTCTCCAACAAGTCATACGGAAGCTCTGATGGAAAAGGATGCTCTATTTTTCCATCCGGACCCGCCACTCCATTCTCTGGGGGTGTGGTCCAGGGGTGAAGGTGAGCACCAATTTCAGCAACACCCCGTTTTTGCCACGACGACAAAAGACTTACCGCCTTCTCGTCCGTCGCGACTTCATACGTAATCAAATATGTCGGGGGAAAACCGTATTGCTCGCAGACTTTCTGGAACCTTTCCAAAAATACGATGTTTTTGAGACTAATTTCGGGGCGATGTTGCCATTGATTATCCGCCTCAGTATCAACAGTAACTACCAATTTCATATCTTTGATTATACTAGAATAATGTTCACTTCATCCGGACTCCAAGAAGTGGCGCAAGCTTAGAGATTTGGCCTTCCAATGTATATTTGTCGCGTATCCGCAGAACCGCCGCTTTGCCCATTTCGTGGCGTAGCGATTCGTCCGTCAATAAATTCCGAATGGCATCCCGCATAGCCTCTTTATCGCCAACTGGAACCAAAATGCCGGATTTGCCGTCTTCAATGATTTCCGTCGCCCCGCCAACCCTAGTCGATAAAACCGGCAAACCGTAAGACATGGCTTCCAAGACGGTGTTAGGACATCCTTCGTTTTTGGAATTTAAGATATAAATATCTGCTGACAAATACTGAGCTTTCATTTGACCGCCGGTTAAGTTGCCCACAAAAATTATTTTGTCGGGTTTTTTGGTCTTCCTGGCTTTTGCTTCCAGACTGGAGCGCAAATTTCCATCACCGGCAAAAGTCAGGCTCACGTTCGCCAACAACTCGTCGCTCAATGAATTGAAAACATCAATGAGCTCGGCATGCCCTTTGTTGCCGTTATTCATTGAACCAACATGCAAAATTTGCAAACCTTTCCGAAAAACATCCGCTCGAAGGCCCGCCACTACTTCATAAGGCAATACGGGCACGCCGTTTTCTATGATAACAAATTTATGCGCATGTAAATGTTGATAATCGGCCAGACTGTCTCGGACCGCAGCGGATACTGCCACAATTCTAAAAGCCAAGAAATTAAGGATGATGTCCAGAAGTTTAACCATCGGCGGCTTTCTGAAAGCCATGCCGGATTCTCGAATAATAACTCGGATTGACGGTGAAAATATCTTTAGCAACCGCGATATAACATTTGAAAATTCCAGAGTTGAATAGACAACTCTGATATCTCGCTTTCTTACGAAACGCCGCAGGCGCCAAAAAGCGCCCAAGTCGAAAAAGTTTTTGAAATCGCAAAAAAATACATCCTCCCTGTTCATGCCGTAATCTATAAGATAATTGTCGGCCGATGACGAAGGAAGAGCGGCGGCCAAGTAAATAGCATGGCGGCCGGCTAAATAGCTGGCTTGGTTCATGAAAACTTTCTCTGCGCCGCCGCGCTTGAGTTTATTAACTAAAAACAATACCGAACCTTCGGTTGATTTCATTAAATGTTCTTTGTGACACAGAGACAACGTATTTTTCATTTAAGAAATTGGAGCTCATCCGCCAACCCATCGGCTAATAAATTCAGTGAATGGTTTTTGACGGCATATTGGCGAAGCCGATCCCTGTGTCCTTGTTTTTCGGCCGGTGTCATCGCTAAAATTCTCGAAATATGACCGGCAATCGCGCTTGGTTCATCGCCAGTTACAAAATGATCGTCAATTTTATTCTTAAAGAAAGAATTGGTGACAACCGGCAAAACTCCCGAAGCCATTGCTTCGATGATCGTTTTGTCCATACTGCCGTCCGGAGTCAAATTGACGTAAACCTCGTGATGTCCATACATGTCGGCTGATCGGATGTATGGCAGTCCGGGCAATAGTTTTACCTGATCAGTTAAATCGCACCTATCGATCTGAATGGCTAGCTTTTCCATAAAAGAAATATTTGTCGCATTACCGACTATCTCGGCACGAAATATCTGACCTCTCTTTCGCAAAATTTCTAGGCTGTCGATAAAAAGGTCGGGTCTTTTTATCTTGTCCATCCGGCCAAAAAACAGAATAGTAGCGGGCTCAATCGCGGAACCACTCGCTTGAAAAAAGTTCGTATCTATTCCAACGGGCATGATAACTGTTTTTTTAAATTGGGCGACAAATGCTGATGGCGAAGTGCAAAAAACTTTATCGGAAAGAACAACCGCAATCCTGGTCAGAAAATTACCGGCCTGATGATTTCTCCACATCGTTATTTTTTTACCCATCAATTTCCACAAAAGTCCTCCAAGTAATACATACTCCTGGTTCATGTGGACGAAAACCCTGTCATAATCTTTTCTTTTTTGTACGATATATCGTACAAATTTCAATGAGTATTTGAGCCTACTCCATAATTCTTTCTTCCTAATGCCTAATTCATTATTTTCCTTTCCAAGAGAATAGACCGAGATATTTTTGGGCAAGCTATTTTCTCCCTTCTTGAGACAAACCACGCTAATTCTTTCGAACTTATTCGAAAACACCTCAAGCCAACGGTGAAAAAAACCCAAAACGTCGTCGTTTTGGTCTACAATTTGAGTGACAATAAGCAGTCGAATGTCTGTTTTGTTCATTTAACTAAAGCATATACGGAATCAGGCTTGTTGTTAAGCATAGAAAACCGCGCTTTTGCGCGAGCGCTAACTGAGACATTTCGCAGAGTCTGGATCCGGCAAAACAAATCCTGCCTTTTGAAAGTCGCACCCCCCCCCAACTATCCCCGCCTTGAAACAGAAGAGTTAGCCAATTCAAGCTCTCCTGAAAATAAACGCCCTGTAGACAAAAAAACTCTCAATGGCGATGAGACCGGCGGCCACAAACTGAGAGAGTAGGTACCAAAGGGTCTGATCATAATAGTTCGGGAAATAAGTTTTTCCAATTATGTCCACAAAAAAGTACATAAGTGCCGTATTAACTCCCAGATTTATCAATGATACCGCCATAAAGAGTGACATCTGTTTGTGAACGCCATCATTCGAATGGTCTCTGAACGTCCAGTGTTTTTGCAGAAAAAAACTGAAGCCGAAAGCCAAGAGAAAAGCTAAAACAGACGAAAGCAAATACCACAACCGGAAAATATGTGTCAGGATGAAAAGAGAAAAGAGGTTGACGAACGCGCCGGTACTTCCGGAGATAAGGTAATTGGCGAGTGTCCGGTAGCGACCATACAAAGGCAACAGTCGAGGCCAAACCATTCTGACGACCTCTGCTAGAGAATCTAATTTATTTGTGTCGTTCATAGAGCGAAAATTTTCAGCGCTGTTATGTGGCTTATTTGCCGATTTCTGCGCCGTACACCCCTTTGAGTAAGTCAGTATCTTTGTGGCTTTTCAAAAGCAGAGAAATATTTTTTTGAGCCAATGCTTTCAGAACATCGTCACCGAGGGGATCTTTCATTTCTCTCTCGTATATCTCAGCAAAAGCGGCGAAATCCTTGATGAAACAGTGACCCCCCGCTCCGCGGCCTCCCTGGTGAACGGGATTGAGATGAGAATGACCGATTCTTGGGTCCGCGGCCATGGCCTCACGGATAGCTTCAAAATCGGCGCCAACTTTAGCGGAAAGGTCGTAGAGCATATTCATATAGATGACCTTGAAGTAGAACCAGATATTGCCGCCATATTTTGTAAGCTCAGCATTTCTAGCTTGGGTTACGACAGAATAGGGCGCCCTGGGTAGGACCGAGATAACCGCTTCTGCCTTACCCCTAAATTCATCGTTCGAGATTGGGATACCAACGATGTTCCTATTGGGATGAGTAGCGTCCTCTCGAGCCGTTTTTTCCGTCAGAAATTCCGGTGAATGCAACACGTAGATATTCGGGTTCTGTTTCTGGATTGATTCGGTCGTGCCTGGCACGATGGTTGATTTTATTACCGCCGTCTTGCCCTTGCCTATGAGCTTCATGACGGAACGGATGATGCTGTCATCGAAACCCTCCGGCGTGGACGGCGTCGGTACTGCGATAAAAACAATATCGCAATCCCTGATCTTATCCTTATTGGCGAGGAATTGTTTATCGAGCGAATATCGGAGGACCGGATATTTTCGGCTCTCGAAATCATCCGCATAATTTTTGCCGATGAAACCTTGGCCAATGAAGCCGATCAGAGGCTTTTTTAATTTGATCTTCGGTTTGACTATTGTTGCGGTTTTCATTGGGTGAAAAAATATTTTACCTGACAAAGGCACAGTTGTGAAGGTGCCTAAACTTTTAAACAGCTTAGAAGGTTGTTTTTATACATTTTTAAATACTCGGCGCGGTCTTTGGGTAGCTGTTCCAAAAGCGAAGAACGTGCTCCTATGCGCAACCTTTCCGCGAAGCCGCTATCTTCTATCATTCTGAGCAACGCTTTGGATAGACAAGCGGCGTTTTGCGGCTCACAAACGAGAGCCGTCTCGCCTTGCTTGAAGAGCCAGCCGATCGAACCAACATCGGTCGAAATAATAGGCAGACCGGATAGTGCGGCTTCGGTCAAGGTCAGCCCATAACCCTCATAATTGGCCGTATGAAGATACAGGTCAGCACCTTTATAGTATGGGGCCGGATCGGAAATTGGCCCCAAAAAAATGACATTTTTGTCGAGATCAAGGGTTTTCGCCATGCGTCTCACACTCTGCATTTTTCGGCCGCCCCCGATCACAGCCAGGCCGACTTTCGGATACCGCCTCGTAACTTCGGCGAGGGCCCTAAGAGCCAGCGGATAATTTTTTTCCGGCTCGATCCGGCCGACCATAAGAATGACAAAATTCCACTCAGGATGGATGGTTTTGAAAGAAAACGGGTCAGCCTGGCCGTTGAATTCCGAATAGATGGGCAAAACGGCCGGTTCGGCCTTAAGCTTGTACCTACCGTTGCTTATTATGGATTCCTTTATGCGCGGCGAAACGACGCGAATCCCGTCTCCCGCGGCCAGCACTTTTCTCGCAATAAGCAGTCTCAGCGTATTGAGAAGCGACTCCTTTCTGAAGAACGGTGAAAGAAAATCGACATGGACCTGCACATGTAATTTCGCGCCCGTTTTTTGGCAGACCTTAAGGGCGGCGCGTCCGTTCTCGAACGGATCCTGGGCGCTTACGACCCACTCGCCTAGCGGATCTGTGGCAATTATATTTGTCGCTATCTTGGCCGAGTCCGAAGGGTAAAGCCATCTTGAAACAGAGCCTGTCGGATAAGCGACGACGTTGCCTGACAACCGCTCTTGTTTCTTAAACCCGCGCGTATTGACAATGACGTGCAACTCGTCAAAAAGCGTCCCGTATTCGACCATGCGAGAGCGAACAGCGCTCCCCTCTTGGAAAATATTCCTATCACTGCCGATAAAGATGAGCTTTGCCATGCTAGACGAATAAATTTAGAAATTCTTTAGCGATCTCTTCGTAAGAGTGAGTAAAAGTTATCTTCCTGACCTTTTGGAGCTCCTTGTCGTATTCGTCTTTCTTAGAGAGCTTCAAAAAAGCTTCGGCCATTCCGCGGGTATCAAGCGGGTCGACTATTATACCCGCGCCCCCTAGCCGTTTTTCGATTCCGTTGTATTTCGTCAGGATAAACGGTTTATTGAAAGAAACCGCCTCAATTATGGAATTCGGACTGATATCGCCGAGCGATGCGATAACGACCGCGTAACACGTCCTCAATTTTTCATCATATTCTTTGGGCGGGTAAGGGTTAAGGTCCAATTCGAGTTCAGGCATTTTCTTCTTGGCATCAGCAAAGGCTTCCCTGATGTTATCCAGATTCTTCATGACGATATCGCGAGCCGAGCCCAGAAATATCTTTTTATCGGGAGTGGGATTCTGTCGTTTCGGGTGATAACAATTTTCAATGATACGGACTTTTATTTCGGATATCGTGTAAAAACTCAACCAAATATCTCTCTGCCAAGCCGTACTGAACACCATGAAATCGGTGTAATCCAAGAGAAACTGGTGGATCTTTTGAATGATCCGCTCTCGAAACGATAAGGGCGGCATTATTTTATAGAACGCCGGAAGCGGCAATTCATAGCCGGTTCGTTCAAGATAGGCTTCCCAAAGAAAATCACCACCGGTTCGAACCGCCACTTTCTTTCCCATCAAAAACGATGCGACGACGGCCGGGAACCCGACCCTAACCGTATCAAGCGCGATGATAGCATCCGCCGAAGAAGCCGCGAATAGGCATCGAGCTAGATACCAGAGCTGGCGTATGCCGAAGGGCAACTTGCGCTCCAAACGATACGGCAAAACTTTCACCTCGTGACCCAGTCCTTTGACCGCGTCGGCTAACTCTTTGGCATAGCGTGCCGGTCCGCCTATATCCGGCGGATAAATGCCCGTAGCGATCAGGATTTTCATCCCGCTAGAAACAGGAAACGCTTCGCTCTACTGCGAATCGCTCCGGCCTATTACGAATAAATGAGTTCAACATATATAAATTATAGCTACGAATTTCCGTCGCGAAGCGGCTTCTAACGGGATTGATAAACATAACTCTAAAATAAAAACCGCCTTCAGGCAATCGAGGCGGCTCGAATTTAGACTCAGGTCTATCTAAAACTATCGTCGGTTACCCTGTGGTATTGCCCCTGATGCAAGATGAACAGATCGTAACCCATTTGCCAATACCTCTCCGCCACTCTACGGACAAACTGTTTAGGTAAAGCACTCTGCCTGAGACCTTCCGGAAAGTAGAGCACAGAAAGCTCAGCAAGGACGTCCGCCACCCCCAACTGATCATCTCGAATCGCAAACTGGCTCCTGAACCAGGTTCCATTAAAACCAGGATCTGACGCCTGCGTTTTTAGCTGTCCCTTTGAGATCAGGTTCAGCAGTTCCAACTCGTAGGCGTAGGCCGTTGTTTCGTCGACCAGAAGAATCCTGGTCTTTTCGCCCGCCTTGGCAGTCAAGAAATTTTGGTACTGCTCAAAGTCTCGGTCGGTTTTTATAGAAACTCGATGGAGGGTGTCCTGCACCACATGTCTCAATTCGTGATATAGCACGACCAGATCAAAGATATTGTTCGTATCAAAGGTCGAGTCGATGCACACACATCTCTCGATCGGCACGAAACTGGCCGCGACACCGACGGAGTGCGGGTTGAAACGAAAACTGAAGTAATTAATGTTAGCCTGCTTGACCATCCTGTCTGGCATTTTTTGGGCAAGTTCCTCCAATTTACGGAAGTCGCGGTATTCGTTGGTCAAGTTGACCTTAACGACATCGAACGGTAAACGCAGCTCTTCACGGATCTTTGGATCGCCGATCTTGGTGATTTCCGGCTCAAGCCGCTCGCCGAGATGGAGGAATGACGACTCGATCTGTTCAATGGTCACTCGATCAGTTTGCCCAACATTAAAATTGTTGTTCGATGGAGGTTTTTGACAACCGGCCAGGCATAAAACGGCCCCGAAAAAAATAGATGATTTTGTCATAGTCAGTCATGTCGATGAACTTAAGAAAATTACCCTCGCGCAAGGATAACAATTTCCTAAATCGTGTCAACAACAACTGAGCTACAAAAAAGCCGCTCTAAGTTAAGCGGCCATGCGTGGATCACGCCTCCGGATGCCCCTTCATTTACGAAGCCTGAGGTATCAAGCGCCAAATGAACCGCACATGATCATCGAAGGGGTCATCCGGGTCGCCGCCATCATCGGTGTCCAGGTACAAAATGCCATTCTGACCATGGACGACCCTCAGGATCATCTTATTGCCCATCGGATGCTCTACCCCATCCATTGCAATGCGTAACCATTCGTCTTTTGGCTGAGTCTTATAAGTTAAGCGGAGTTCGAGCCCATCTTCCGGCAAAGCCTTGGATAAGACAAACATTTTCCCTTGCCAAATCACCCGCCGACCCATACCCTCAAAAAGAATGTCGCCATACAAGGCATTGTTGGGCAGACCTAGCTCATCCACCGAAACGTCTCCAAGCGTGACATCCTCATGCGCTTGCCGGAAAAATTTCCGGTCTTGACGCTCGTCTCCTAGAAGATCCACGACCTTCGAAGTTACGCGCATTCCGTACTCATTCAGCGCCCGAAGATATCCGTCGGCTGAGTTGTAGACACCGACCCGAATGGGAAACGTTCGCTTAAGAACAATTGTTTTTTTCATATATCGCCGTAATGTCCATCTTCTCTGCATTACCTAATCAGATCCTCAATTAAAGTCAAGAAAAAGCCGCCGATTTTTGTCGGGGCTTTCGGGTTCAACTCAAAAGATCTTGGGTATCGCCGAGGAGACGCTTCAGCTTGTCGGCCGTCGGCCGGAACAACTTCGTCTCGGGCGTGATGATCAGGCCGTCCCTTCCCGATTGGGCTATTTCTGGCATGAACTCCGGTAATGGCAGATCGCCTGTTCCCGGCCAAACGCTCCGGCCGTTGCGCAACGACCAGTCTTGGACGTGGATCTCACAGATCTTGTCCTTTAAGGCCTCAAGATCGGCGAATAACAATCCGAGAAGCACGCGACGGCTGGATTCGCGCAGTATCCGTTCCCCGTTGGGGCGATAATGTAGGTCGTGGTAGGTATCGAATACCACCCGCTGTTTCGATATAACCATTCGCTGATCGAATTCGCTCCGCGCCATCTTAAACTCGCCATCCGAAAGCGTGGACATGGTCTGAACGCAATGGTTCGACATCAGTTCATGCTCAAGCATTTCATCGGCATAGACAACAGTGTCGCCAGGAGTTAAAGCCGGAACCATTTCCCAAAACGTCGAACCTGGCTTGGGAAGCCATCCTGCCTTAGTAAGAAGTTGCCACAGGATGCGCATAAGACGCTGCTGTTCTGAACTCGTGACTTCGGTCCATGCTTGATGGAATCGGATCTCTTTGAACCCTTCCTCCACGGCCATTTTTGCGGCTTCGATCGGGTTCTTAAGTATCCACCCTGCGAGGAGAAGCTCGACAATGTCGAATCCGGCGGCTTTGGCCAGCCGAAATGTGGTCCTTAATCGGCGCGCTTGGAGCGTCGATACAGGCAAACAGAATTTCATTGAAGGTCCTTTCCGTTTTCTGGTTTATCGGTAGTGGTTGAACTGTTCGCATTATGACATAAGTGGTAACAAAAATCAATGCGGCGCGTCGGCGCGTCCCGCACTGATTGGATCGGATAAAAATGACCTTTACTGAGCCGCTTTACCTGTTATTTAAACCTGAACTTCCTTGCGGACCATTAGAGGAGAAATCTTTGAGGTCAAAATCCTGTTCTGTCTGGCTGTCTTTATCAATCTAGCGGCTTGGATGCAAAGGGCGGCCGTCAAGATTATCATCGCGACAGATAGACCTTGGGTCGGAAATTCCGTTGATTGCCATGCCGTGGTCCAAAAACGGCCGGTCTCAGCAACATTTACAAAAGAAGGTGAGTTCGTGAAGACGTTAGTGAATGATACGAACTTTGCCGTCGCACCCCCTAAAATGATCAAACCGAACGACTCGACCACGAAGGGGTTTACGACTTTTCTGGCGTAGTAGATCACCCGAACCCTTCTCATTACGCGAGCATTGAAATCACTACTCGGTTGTAGATGTTCGGGAGGCATAAAGATAAACATTTCAATAAATATACTACCGAAAATTAAATTCGCAACTTAAAACTCATCTTTTTAGAGGTGATTATCAATAACGTAGAAACTCGCGGATGAGAAAAGCTGTTTTGTTAATTTTTGTTTTCCGAATCGCGTCCCAGTTTTTTCATTATCTCCCGGGCGCGGTGAATCCTCGTGCGTATGGCACCTTCGGTGGTCCTCTCAAGCGAAGCTATCTCTCGATGGCTTTTGCCTTTGAGGAAATACCACTCGGCTGCCCTGCGCAAGGTATCCGGCAACTTCCCGATGAGGGAAATCGCAAAATCGAAGGAAAACTTGCTCTCTGCGGGCTCTTCTTCTATTGGTATGGAAGCCACGATATCCTCATGTTCGTCGATCGAAACCGTCCTTTCCCTGTGAGCCTTTCTGTACGCGCTATAGCATGTGTTCATGAGGACGGCGTATGCCCATGACTTGAACGAGCCTGTACCGCGCGGACTAAACGAATGGCCTTTGACGTACATTTTTACGAATGCCTCCTGGACTACGTCCTCGGCCCCTGAAAAGCCGCCCATCGGTGCCACGACCGGAGCGACCTTCCTTAAAAATGCCTTCTTGTATCGATTGACGATGACCTCGAACAAAACCGGGTTCTTCAACGATGCCGCGAAGATCACTTCATCGGGCACATCGGCGAAAGTCATATCGAATTCTGTAAGTTCTTTATCCAATATCATGAAGACTAGGTTGCCCCTTGCCCTTCCTTTCCGGCCTTTTGTATCAGCTCATCAAAGACCGATGGGAGGGCAAGGGGCCCCGCAGTTTAAATCATCTCGACCTTTTCCTTCTTAATAAACGTTTCATCTTTATATGCTGTTACAATGAAGTTCAAAAGCAAACAAATTCCTGAAATATTCAAACTTACTAAAGGATTCTGACGCATCGGTGACCTGTTTTCTGTCTAATTTCTATCTAACAGCTGCGGCCATTATACCTACACAAGTATGAATACAAAATGAAGACGCCGCATTTCAATGCCAGGGGTAGCCATTGCCAATGCGTGGACTATCTGGCAGGATAACGCTGCTCAGAAAGAGCAGTTTTATGTCCCATGGAGAAGCACAGAAAGCCCCCGATTCTTACTTCAAATCGGCCATTAAGTACTATTTTCAGCCAAAATCAAGGTCTTTTATCGCTGTGCTCTACTTCATATTCTTTCTGTACTTCGCGATGTTCTACGCCAGCAATATTTTCCTGGCTGTCCGTTTTACCTTCGGCACAGTTTTCTCCCTGAAAACAGCCTCCCTTCCGCCTGAAAACGTGGTTTGGGGTGCCATCTTCCTCATCAACCTCATAGCGCCCTTTTTCATAAGTATCCTGGCCATTATCATCCCTTACGAGTTACGCAAGAAAAATTGGCCGCGCACGACCCGCGTTGTTCTCGCTGTCATTGCCGGCCTATTCCTTTTCAATCTGATCCTTTTGGCCGATTTCAGCTTAAGCGCCGTAGAAAAGCAGACCCCAATCGCAACCTATTTGCAGTCAAAAAACATCACGCCTAAACCGTAAAATAAAAAAACCCAGCGTCAACTAGGTTTTGATCTTGAAGTGCCCCCCACAGAATGAAGTGGGCTTGCCTCCAACTAGCACGGTAACGATCTCGGGGTGAGAAACGAGTCCAGGCTCCAGACAAACGCCAACGACCTGAAACGGGCCTTCACCGTATGACCGCTTCAGATCTTCCTGGGGATACTTGCCACTCCACTCGACGCGGTCATCGACGGCGAAGCGCTGAATCACGTCATCGGGCACAATGAGAATTGTGGAAACGCCCCCTCCGTTTTCGTACTCGGCTACTCTGGACACTAACAGCGCCCTTTGCACCGGCAGAGTAAATTGGTCAAAGGTTGGGCTGGCTGGCGGAATCTGACGATTCTCAGGCTTTAGGTCTTCTTTAGATAGGATCAGTTTCATTTCGCGCACCTTTCTCTCCTTGTAAACTACATCACGATGGCCTATATGTCAAGCTTATCGCGGCAATTTTCAGAGGAGAACACTTATAGCGTAAAGCAAACTTTTCTTATTCAGCGGCTCTGCTACAATTTCAGGCATGGCTAATGATCTGTCTCTAGAGCCATATAAGGGCGTGAGGGATTTTTATCCGTTTGTTTTGTTGGTCTTTCGTCATTTCACCGACACCATGGAAAAAGTGGCCCGCCTTTTCGGCTACGAAGAGTATGGCGCGTCGGTGCTTGAACCTTCGGAACTTTACCGGGGAAAAAGCGGCGATGAGCTAGTCAACGAACAAACCTACACTTTTAAGGACCGCGGCGAGCGTGAAGTTACGCTCCGGCCGGAGATGACGCCGACCGTCGCCAGAATGATCGCGGGGAGACGGCGCAGTCTCCCTATTCCCATCCGCTGGTTTTCTATACCCAACTTATTCAGGTACGAACAACCTCAGCGCGGTCGCCTACGGGAGCACTGGCAACTGAACTGCGACCTCTTCGGCGTGGCTAACACGGAAGCCGACGCCGAGATCATTGCCCTCGCTTACCGAATCATGACGGCTTTCGGACTAACCGATAAAGACTTCACTGTCCGAGTCAATAGTCGCAAGATAATGAACTTTGTTATCGAGGATTATTTAAACCTCGACGACAAGCTGGGTCGGAAAATCGCCCGACTGATAGACAAAAAAGCCAAAATGGCCGAGCCGGAATTCAAAAAAGCGATAACCGAAGCGATCGGCGAGAAGGATGAACTTTTGCTAACACTCCTCGATTCGGCCAATTTCGAGGAATTCGTGTCCCATCTGCCGAAAAACGAAAACCTTGCGGCCGCTCTGTCGGACGTGGAAAAACTGATCGCAAGCCTCGAATCCCGCGGTGTCCACAACGTCCAATTCGACCAAACGCTCATGCGCGGCTTCGATTATTATACGGGCATTGTTTTTGAAATATTCGATACTAATCCCAAGAATCGCCGAGCGCTCTTTGGCGGCGGCCGCTATGACAATCTCCTGTCCGCCTTCGGGGTTGATCCCCTGCCGGCTGTGGGATTCGGCATGGGGGATGTCACGATGCGCGACGTTTTGGAAACCCGAAACTTATTGCCCGCATTCAAAAATCCTGCCCAAATCGATATTTGCCTCGCAAACGAGGCCGGGTTGGCCTACGCGAACCGTCTTGCCGACCAACTGCGCGCTGAAGGTGTCGCCTCAGTGGTAGACATGACCGGAAGAAAAGTCGGCGACCAGATAAAAGCGGCCGACAAAAAAGGCATTCCGTACATCGTCTGCATAGGCGAGAATGAGGTGAAAAGCGGAACGCTGAAGATAAAAGAGCTCGCCTCTGGCGTTGAGACCGTTGTGGCAGACGATAAACTCAGCGCGTTTTTGAAGGACGCAATTTCTAATTGACCTAATTGATCTAAATTTCTAATGAAATCCCAAAAAGTCAAATCCTGATGTAAAAATTTTCCGGTTCGGGAATTGATTAGGTAATAAAAATTACTTTTAGTACAAGACTTTGAAGTCAGATCGGGTTTACCCATAGAAATACTAAAGTGCGCAAAATAGTATTCGATATCGAAACAAAGAACTTTTTTGACGAAACCGGCTCGAACGACCCGGCCTCGTTGGACATTGCCGTGGTCTGTATCCATGACTCGATGACAGATGCCTACACGAGCTACTTTGAGAAGGATCTTGGAAAGCTCTGGCCGTTGCTCGAAAAAACGGACATACTGATAGGATTCAATTCCGATCATTTCGACATTCCCCTGTTGGATAAATACTATTCGGGCGACCTCACTAAGATCAAAAGTGTCGACATTTTGAAAGAAGTAAAAAAAAGCTTGGGACGGCGGATAAAGCTCGACACATTGGCCGAAGCGACGCTCGGCCGAAAAAAGACAGCCGATGGCCTTCTGGCGGCCCGCTGGTGGAAAGACGGTCTGCACGAAAAGGTCCGCGATTATTGCATCGAAGACGTCAGGATAACGAAAGATATTTACGATTACGCCATGAAGAACGGCCACTTGAAATACAGAGACGGCAAAGTTTTAAAGGAAATCCCTCTCAATACTTCGCAGTGGGAAGCCAAACCGGAAGCGGTTTTGACTCACACTCTGCCTTTTTAAAGTGGCAATATTAGCACTCCTTGTGCTCCCAGCAAGGATAATATTGTTCCCTGATACATACGCTACATATCATACATGACAGGAATGATGTTCACCTTTTCAAATCATTGCAATATGTGCACGGCCGTGAACATTAGGTAAACCTACAAGAATATTATTTAAGCCCAAATACAGTGCGAAGTTTTTTATCATTTTCTATCTTTTCGACAATCATATAAATCAGCTGCATTCCGACCCGAGCGTCTAGTTTTAATAAGGTGATGAAATCTTCGCAATCATAAGGGTAAACCCATACGCTTTGCTGCAATTTGATAAAACCCAATGTTTTAAGCGTATGCCGAATTTGGTCCCGTACACTTCGCCGAACTTCTTTTATATCAAAAATAATAACTCGCCACTTCCCGTCCCATTTTTTCACATCATTTCTCAACTTTTCGTTCAGCTTGATATAAACGACCTCTCTATTACCCTGAGGTGTTAATTGAAGAAATTTACCATGTGCATTTCTCTCAAATCTGACCAGCCCCTGATATAGCAATCGATCAAGTGATCTATCTAAGTTGTATTTTCTGCCATCCTTAATTACGCGCTTGTCAAACAATTTCAGCATCTGCAAGGCATTTGGTACCATAACGGCAACGCTCATCATCCCAGCTGCCGCTAAGCTGTATAGTATTGCCTTTTGAATTTTCTTTCTCCTTAAAGCATTTTTTAATTCTCTTTCCATCTTAGTACAAATTGTATTCTCTATCATAAACAGTTGCAATATATTCACGGCCGTGAGTATATTGCAACTGAAAAAGCTGCGATGGATCGCTTTCGGTCAATTTGGACTTAGAAAAAGCCGACACTTAATGTATCGGCCTTGAGGGAAATTTTGTAAACTAGAGGATAAATACGTCTTCAAATCCTTCGGATGAGACCTGGGCGGAGTCCAACCATGTACCATATTGGAGCTCAAATTCGAGTGTTGGCGACTCTGTGGCCGATTCAGCACGGTATACGTGCAAAGTACCGTAACGAGCAAAGAGCATCTCAACAATCAGCTCCATACTTGTTTTAAACGAATCAGTGCGACCTTGGCCATGTCGTGAGTCGAACAAATTTCGAAGCGAGATTCGGATGTCCGGCAGTTTGATAGCCGTGGGATTGAACGTCTGCTCAAAGTTGACTTGCGCGCAGTTATCTACGCGTTCGTTGTTTGCGTAAACTAAGACGGCAACCGAAAACACTGTTTCGTCACCCGCGTCTTGTAGCCACCGTGAGCCGATAACGAACGAAGCACCTGGCTTGAGCTTAATGGGCTTGACTCCAGGAACGAGTTCACTCAGCACTGGCTGGATAACCGAGTCATTCGTGTGGTAACAGAGGTCTATCTCCGGACGGCTAGTCAAGAGTAGGGCACGTACTTCTGATTGAAGGCGTCGCGGGTTCTTCTTCCAGAAGTCGATGTCTCCTTGTGACATCTCGCGAACGATTGGCGACAGAACCTTCAACATCTCTGCTCCAAAATTGAGAGCAGAGCCAGTAGAGACAGAGGATGGTTTACCCATTTGAGTTGTATCCTTTTTTCAGTTATCAAACAACGATTTCTGGTTCCAACCAGTGTGTTGTTGATCCGCATTTATGATACTACGTTTATACGATAACGTCAATAACGAAGTTTTTTCACAGAATCAAAAGAAAACTGCCCGGCTTTGACCGGGCAGTTTATTTTATCTTTTACTCCACTGAGGGAATCTTTCTCGTCCCAGTACCAGAAGATTACTTCAGTACGGGACTTCGGAAGGCTATCGTAAACGTGTGTCCAAATCCGATATCGAGCGGAAATTGTCGAAATTACCTCTTACTCCATTGGGGAGCCTTCCTCGCTTTCTTCAAACCAAACTTGCGGCGTTCTTTCATTCTGGGGTCGCGCTTGAGGAATCCGGCTTTCTTGAGCTTCTTGCGAAGATCCGCATCCTGTAAGAGAAGGGCCCTTGAAATGCCGTGCCGAAGAGCCTCGGCTTGAGCGACGATGCCGCCGCCATTGATCATAGCCGTGATGTTATAGAACCCTTCCACCTTTGAGGTTTTAAACGCATCCTCCGCGATCCTCCGCAAATTGGCTGTACCAAAATACTGCTCCAGGGTCTTGCCGTTCAACGAAAAGGACATTTTCGTCGCCGGATTAAGGCGGCCTGAGGTAGTTGCCGTATTCCTGCGGCCGATCGCTCTTAGATATTGTTTTGTTGCTGGTTTAGGGGGCATGTTTTATTTGATGACCTTCAAAGATTTTATGCGAATATCCTGAAGCTTATTTTTGGGAAGCATTTTGTAAACGGTTCTGCGAAGAAGTCCCTCAATACCGTGCTTATCCACGACTTGCTGTCTCGTGGTAAATTTTTGACTGCCCGGATAGCCGGAATGCGAAGCATATTTCTCGGAGGCCATTTTTTTCTCCGGCAGGATCATTTTTCCGGCATTGACGATCTCGACATTAACCTGAGCGACGGTGTTCTTCTGGAAATCGGGAGTATTTTTACCAAGCAAAGCCCAGGCCGCCTCCGAGGCGATCCTCCCTAAAACTTTATTCTCTGCGTCGATCGTGTATTTCATTGAATGTCGATATTAACCGATTGGAAAGGTTTTTACAATTATTTTACGAGCATTATCCGAGCCATAGGAGCGCCGTCGCTCTTTCGAACGCCGAGCTTCACAATGCGGCTGTAACCGCCCTGTCGGTCCTTATAGGTCGGAGCTATGTCATTGCAAACTTTTTTGACTAACAAAGGCGAGAGTCTCGAGGCGATAAGGCGCTTATCAGCTAGAGTGCCGCGCTTACCCAAAGTGATGAGTTTTTCGGCGATCGGCCTGGTCTCCTTGGCTTTTGCAACGGTAGTCGTTATCGCCCCCTTTTCGAACAAGGCAATAACCAAAGACCGGAGCAGGGCCTTTCTCCCCTTATTTTCCCTCCCAAATTTTCTCGCTGACTTTGATCTCATAGGTTCTAGGCTCTAGGTTCTAGGCTCTAGGTTAGGATTGTTTTCCAGTGCCTAGTGCCTAAAGCCAAATGCCCGTTATTTAAGATTAATGCCGAGTTCCGACAATACTTTCTTAATTTCCTGAACGCCTTTGGTACCGAGGCCGTCGATGTCCAAAATATCTTCCTCGCTTTTTCTCGCTAGCCCGCCCACAGTCCGGATGTTCGCGTTGTTCAACGCATTTTGAGTGCGCAAAGACAACTGCAAAGCTTCGACGCGCGTCTTTAGGATCTCCGGATCGATCTCTTTTCTGACCTCTTCCTTCGGCTTGATCGGCGCATCGTTCTTTTCGGGCTCGGCGGCGACCATAATCGGCTCTTCGAAGCCAACGACAGCCTTGAGCTGATCGATCATTATCCTGATGGAGCGCTCCAGAGCTTCTTTCGCGGTTAGCGTACCGTTAGTTTCGATATGAAGGCGCAACCGGTTGAAATCAGTTCTGTTGCCTACGCGCATGTTCTCCACCTCGTAATTGACGCGGCGGATAGGCGTAAAGCTGGCATCGAGCGCGATATCGCCTATGGCGACCTTATCTTTTCGGAGGGCCTCCTTCGATACGTACCCAAGACCTTCCTCGACTGTGATCTCGATATCTAACGCGGCGTTCTTGTCGGTTAGCGTAGCTATGTGCTGTTCAGGGTTCAAAATCGATATCTGGCCGGGAACTTCAAGATCGCCAGCCGATACGTCTTTAGTACCCTTAACTTTCAATCGGAGCGTCTGAGCACCTTCGGCCGTGGTCTTCATAATGACCCTCTTGAGATTCAAAATTATCTGGATAACATCCTCTTTCACGCCCGTAACCGTAGAGAACTCGTGATTGACGCCATCGATCTTGACGCCCGTCGGGGCAACGCCCGGAAGAGATGAAAGGATTATTCGGCGAAGAGAATTGCCGAGCGTATGTCCGTAACCGGGATAAAGTCCATCAATCTCAAAGGTGGCGGAATTCTCCTCCTCCTTGACGATGCGCGGTTTGGACGGCAGTACAATTTTTGTTTCGGGCATGTTATGACCAAAAAGATAACTACTAATAAATCTATCTCTTATAGAAATCCAAAATGGCGGCAATATCGAAGGCCAGTTCCGTCGGCGTGAGCTTCGGTGTAGAAAGAACCTTGCCTTCGAACTTCGCTATATCAAACGTGACCCACTCCGGCTGTTTATATTCTTTCGCCTTTTCAACGAGACCGGCAAATAGTTTAGAACCGCGGCTGCGTGCCGCTATGGCAATGATATCGTTAACCTCGGCTTTGGCTGAAGGGATTGAAACGCGTCTGCCGTTGACTAGGATGTGGCCGTGATTGACCATCTGGCGAGCCGCCAATCTTGTCGAGGCCAAGCCCATCCGATAGACGGTATTATCGAGCCGTGTTTCAAGTTTTTCAAAAAGGCTCTCCTCGGGTTTCTTCTTGGACTCGGCATTTGCATTTTCGGCGTACCTCTTGAACTGGCGCTCGTTTATAAGATAAGTGAAGCGAGCCCTTTGTTTTTCGAGTAAGGCTTTTCCAAAGTCGGTCATCCCGCGCATACCCCGCGGCTCTTTCTTCCGGCTGGCCCGAGCGGCATATTTCTGGGTCTGCGTTTTTTCAAAAACGGACGGACCGAGCCTTCGGGCAATTTTATACTTTGATTTGATTTGCACGTTAAAAATTTAAAATTAAAACATCAAAAATTAAAATTACAACTTAACATTCAAAATTAAATTCATCCTAAAATTTCTCCATTTTTCATTGTTTGCCTGTGCGTGTACGCACGCAGACAGGTCATTTTGCATCTTGATATTTGCATTTTTGCATTTATTCTAAACTCTGCGGGGCTTTGGGGCGCGGGGACCGTTATGCGGCACAGGCGTGGCATCCTTGATCTTTCGGACGCTAACGCCTTTGGAAATAAATCCTCTGATGGCCGACTCCCGGCCAGAACCAACGCCGGAGACAACGACAGAAATTTCCTTCAAGCCGAGCAGACCAGCCTTCTCGGCGAGCGCCTCCCCCACCTTGGCAGCGGCAAAAGGAGTGCCTTTTTTTGCACCCTTGAAACCCAACGCGCCGCTTGATGACCAAAGAACGATATTGCCTTTCTCATCGGCAATGGAGAGAGCCGTATTATTGTATGTCGAACGAACATATAATGTACCGTACGAAAGAGTCCTCCGACGCGACGCGCCCGAGACTTTTTTGGCTCCTTCCTCCTGACTATCTGTTGTAACTAAACGTTTCTTACCCATTTATTTGATCCAGGCTTTAGGCTCTAGGAATATTCCTAGCGCCTAGGGCCTAAGGCCTAGCGCCTATCATTAATTATTTTTTATCAAGCGCTCGGCGACCGGTACCCATGGTCTTTCTGGCATTCCCTCTTCGAGTCCTCGAGTTGGTCTTTGTCCTCTGACCCCAAACTGGCAATCCCCGAATGTGGCGAACACCGCGGTAACATTTTATATCCTTGAGTCGTTTTACGTTTGCGCCGACTTCGCGCTTAAGATCGCCCTCTATCTTAAAAGCTTCAATGGCCTTTCGGATAGCGTTTTCCTCATCAGTCGTCAACTCTTTCGGTCTCTTAACCGGCGAAACGTTGGCCTTGTTGAGAAGCTCGAGAGCGCGCGAATGGCCGACGCCGTAAAGAACCTGCAGAGCGAAAGGCAGTCTTTTTTCGTCTGGAATTGTGATGCCTAGAATACGCATGATTTTTTATAAATAAAGCAGTGAAGGCTAACCCTGGCGCTGCTTATGCCTCGGGTTGGCTTTACAAATAATGTAAATGGAGCGGCCGCGTCGAACTACGGAGCATTTTGGACAGATCTTTTTTACTGAAGCTTTTACGCGCATTTGTTTGGAAAAATATTTGGCTTCTTCTATCGAACAAAAAAAGCGTTGAACCGCTTTTTAGCGCCTGCCTGCGCAGGCAGGCCTACCGCTCTATAGACAGGACAGTAACCAACCTAGCACGAGGGGGTATAAATGTCAAAGGCGCCTTGTAATCCTTCCTTTTCCTCCATAAGGATCGAGCACCAACCTTACCTTATCGCCAACCAGAATTCTGATGTGGTGAATTCTCATCTTTCCCGACAAATATGCCAAAATGATATTGCTATCCCCGATATCCACCCTAAAAAGGGCGTCAGGCAATGCCTCAACAACGAGACCGGAGGTTTCTTTTTTACTATTTTTAGTCTCGTCTTCTATCATTTAATGAGGATAACAGTCTACCAAAAATAAGGCACCGACGTCAAACCGGACTGTGCAAAACCGGTTAAATGCGGCCCATTATCGTTTTGGAGAAAATTCTGGGATCTTCGTCGTGATGGTTATTTTGACCGGGTCTTTTGGAAAATGAGTGCTCCAAAATGGGCTTAACGCGGCTGAAGCACTCAAAACTTCGCTGTAATCACCGAGAATTTTCTGTAACTCGCTCTTTTTGCTGCCGGCCAATGAGCTGGCCAGCTTCGCTCCATCCGGAACCCAAACGAAACGGGCGTTGCCTTTCACCGTGAAGGATATTTCCGGCGAATCAACAGTTGGTCTCGATTTCCAAGCCAGGCTGAGTTCGTCGCGATTTTGTATCATCACGGTGCTCGAGCCGATCGCCGAAGCGAACGGAGTAGCCTGGGCTAGATAAGAATCCCAGTTCTCATTCCTAAATGTGTAGATAGTAACCGTGGCCTTTTCGGAAATGGTCACCGCTCCGCCTTCGGCTGGTTGGGCCGGCTGAGATTCGAACTCCACCGTATATGCGCCCTTCGGGATAAAACTGCCCGGTTTGAGACTCTTCGGTGCCTCTGAAAGGATCTGCTTTTCCAATTCGCTCCTGATCTCGGCACGGACCGTTTGCTGCCTGGCATCGGAGACATACTTGGCGACTCCGGAAAAGCCTCCGGTCATCGGAGCGTCAGATTTGCCGTAAAAACCGGCATACTTCGGGTCACCTTTGAAACCGGGAATTTTGAATGTCGTACTGCCGATATTGTATTTGGTACCCGGCTCATCCGCGTAGACAGTCGCGACAACACTGCCGGGAACGGTCTTGCCATTCTCCACTTTACTTCCCGGCACAACAATCGACTGATCGATCCGGTACACCAAGCCGTCGGCAGTTTCAAACCTTGTGTTCTTTATGAGTCTCTGCGGCTTCGTCGAATAGTCATTGTAGATTGTTATTTTTCCCGATGCTTTTTTTTGTTGCATGCGCTCGCCGTCAGCAGCTACGCTTTTCGAACCTAAATTCTCGATCTTGTTTACCGAAAAGCTCAAACCCTCGTTCCAATTCTCCATGACGACATCCTTACGGGCCCTGAAATCATTGTTGAATCGCGCTTCGTCAATGCGCGGCGTTATAACCACTTCCGCACTGGAAAAAACATAAAAGATAGCGGCGGTCAGCCCCAAAACAGCGAGGGAAGCAATGGTCCAGATCTGCCACTTGCCGCCCCCCTTATGAACCGCCTTCTCTTCCACGTACAAGTCGGCCGGCTCGACGATCTTGTGGTATTTAACCTCCTGCTCGTCGTCAACAGGCCTCCGACGAACGGGCTTCTCAATGGCACTCTTTGGCAAGACGTCTCGGAGAAAATTTTTCTTGTGAGGTAATGACATACCGGTTCATTATACAAAGCTTGGTAATAGAACGCCACTTTGCGGAGGCTGTGGACAAAGATTTTGCCCTTTCTGCCTAGAATACTTTTGGAACAGAAAATTTTATGTCTTAGCTTCGATCTTGCCCCGCCTTTCAAAATATACTTTTTGCTCCGCGCTTTGCAAGTTCAAAAAAAGTATCTCAGCCGAAAGGAACGGGTCGCACTCCTCTCCCGCCGCGCAAGTAATGGTATTGTGGAAAAGCTCGGGCTTCACCGCCTCGGCAACAATAGGCGGCGTACCGTGCCCGCGCACCGGCAGGGTTTGTTTTGTTATTAGATCGGCAAACGTACCGGCGGCGTTGTCTCCAGCAAGGACGAAAACCCTAGTCGGCAGGAAAAAGTCTTTTGCAAAATCATGCATTGAATCAGCAAACAACCCGACCCAATCGGCCTCGACCTGAGAAAGAACGCTCTGAAGTTTTTGGGACATGCGGGGCGCGGCATCGCCGCTTTGATGGACATTGATCATTGAAAGCGCAACTGAGGGCGTAATTCCGGAGATCTCCTCCATCAAACGCCGGATGACGAAATTGCGGCCAAGCGGAAACGAAATAGTCTCAGTAATGGCGTTATCTTTGACCACAGAAACATCCGTCGTCTCACCGCCGATATGGGTAATGATAAAACTTCGTTCATCGGGAACCATCCTCCGGAGCACGCTGAAATATACGCCGGTCGCCGAATAAAGCTCAATTACGGAATCGGGAAACTGGCGCTGGCAGATGCGCTCAACACTCCGGTTAAGCGCCTGCGGTAAAGCAGAAAGAAAGAGAGTCATCTCAAAATCATCGGCTTGACGTCCCGTGGGGTAGCGAACGGGATATCCGTTGACGGCCGTCTTCAAGATGTCGCGCTCGGCCAGAATATGCTTGCGCTCGCCGGCATCTTTGTTGGACTTTGAAACGGCCGCTAAAAAATTGCGTCCTTCGTAGGCGATAACGTCGTTGAGGAAAGTCGGACTAATAACGAAAGACTGCTCGAACTTGAAATGGAGAGCCCTAGTCGTTGAGACATCCCAAGGCGAGGAAAAAACGCACATGATGCGCTTTATCGGGATCTTCCGACCGGCATATGATTCGAGGCGGATAAGGCCCTTGGCCGCGATCTCTCCGACGGTAACGGAAAGAGCCTCGGTCATTGTCGGCAAAAATTTACGGTTGTCCAACCGTGACTCGACGGGAAAGGTCTGTCGGAACTGAAAAACGACGGTCGGTTTTATTCCGGTCTCAAAAACAACTATCGAAGCTCCCACGCCTGAGGAAGATATCTCGAAAAGTATGCCCGCGTTTTTTTCTTTGCCTTTTCCGCTAAACCATGAGAAAGCCATGGGCAAATTATACCAGAATATGGCTCTGTAACGAAAAGCGCTAGTAACGAGGCCGCCTTAGACAAAGGCGGCCGGGGTCATGGTTACTGAAGAGAAAAGTTTTGTGGCTAGGAGTCTCTCTCCGCAGTTCTCTTCAACGGCTGGTTTATCAGCAAGGAGGCAAGAAACCATGAAAGACCCGCCCAATAAAATAGCAGAATTAGAAGAGCTATTCAAGCACCGCCTTGATGCGGCGGATGCCGGCAGCTACAGCTTCTTCTTTTTTAATCTTGAACGTTCCTTTGAGCTCATTCGTATTCTTAACGTGGGGGCCGCCGCAGAATTCCTTTGAATAAGCCGTCTTGATATCGTCCCCCACAAAATATATGGAAACCTGGTCGCCATACTTCTCGCCGAAAAAATGGAGCGCTCCGGTTTTTTCCGCTTCGTCCTTGGAAAGAACAACCCGATTCATGGGGATAGCGGCCGCTATCTTTTCGTTGACTATTCCCTCGGCTTTCTTGATCTCCTCGGGTGTCATCTTGGCAGAATGGGCAAAGTCAAAACGCAGCCGCTCCGCAGTGATGTTACTACCTTTCTGTTCCACATGGGAACCGAGAATATCACGAAGCGCCTGATGGAGTAAGTGCGTGGCTGTGTGATATTGCACGACCTTATCGCTCGTATCGGAGAGACCGCCTTTGAATTTATGTTCCGCGCCCTTGCGCGAAAGCTCCTGGTGTTTCGCGAATTCGGATTCAAAACCTTTACGGTCCACATTAATGCCTTTTTTCTTGGCCAATTCCTCAGTTATCTCAAAAGGGAACCCGTAACTTGAGAAAAGAGTGAACGCGTCAAAACCGGATATGTCTTTTCCGCTCAGTTTGTCGAACTCCCTGATCCCCCTTTCCAGGGTCTTGGAAAACCTCTCCACGAGCTCCGACACGATCTCATTCTTTATCTCCTCCTTTTTGGAGCCAACGTTTTCGTAAATAACGGAGTATTTATCGGCTATCGAGTTGACCAGGGTGGAGACGCTCTCCGCGCCGATATTATTTCCGGTCGCGTGCATCATTGCCCGTCGCAAAAGACGTCTCAAAATGTAGCCTCTATCGGTATTCGATGGAATCACCCCATCGGAAATCATGAAAACAGCCGTGCGAAAATGGTCCGCAATTATCCTTTGACTTCGGAGCTCGTCGGAAAGTTTTCTGGCCTCGGCCATGATGGGGCCAAAGAGGTCGGTATCGTATATGTTGTCTTTGTTCTGGATGACAACCGACAATCTCTCTAATCCGGCGCCTGTGTCGACGTTCTTTTTCGGCAATTTTCCGACGACCTTGCCGTCTTTTTTTAGGAATTCCATAAAGACGTCGTTCCATATCTCAACAATCTCGCGCTTATTGTCGGCTTCGACAAATTGTTCGCGCGTCAGGTCTCCGAGTCCACGCGGGGTGACATCGTAATACATTTCGGAGTCGGGTCCGCATGGGCCATTTTCGCCCGACTGCCACCAGTTCTTATCGGCGCCCAAATAATAGATACGTTTTTCGGGCACACCAGCCTCAAGCCAGACCTTGGCCGATTCCTCATCCCGCGGCGAGGTCTCATCACCGGCAAAAACAGACACATAAAGACGCTTCGGGTCAAGCCCGAAACCTTCCTCCTTCGAGGTCAAAAGTTCATAGCTCCAGGCAATTGCTTCTTTTTTGAAATAGTCGCCGAGCGACCAGTTGCCGAGCATTTCGAAAAAAGTGGCATGAGTGGCATCGCCGACGTCATCAATGTCTATCGTCCGAACACATTTCTGAACATCCGCCAAACGGGTGCCAAGCGGATGCGGTTCGCCCAAAAGATACGGAACCAATGGCTGCATACCGGCTGTATTGAAGAGGACCGAAGGATCATTCTCTGGAACGAGCGAAGCCGACGGAATGATCTTATGACCGCGCTTCTCGAAGAAATTCAAAAAGCGTTTCCTTATCTCTTCCGATTTCATGAGAAGCAATATAGCAAAAAAGACGCGTATAAAAAAGACTCAGTCGTAAATTATATGAATTTATAATTGACAGTGGCCATTTTTTATTATAAAAAACTTAAAGATGGACGCTTTAGTTTCTTTTCTTGTCTTGTTGACCTTCATGTGGTTCGCCTCGGTTTTTGTCGCCAAAATGGCGGGCGTGCACAACCAGTACCTTAAGCTTTCAAAAAGAGCTGCCAAAGCCATCGGAAGACCAGCCAGCCGGCAGGTAAAAAAGCATCAGAAGTTCTTCTGGGGAATGGTAGTGGGCGGCATCGTACTGCTCTACATCCTTTCAAAACTATCGCAACAATAACCTCTACCCCCCCCGTACTAACGGTGGGGCTTTTGTAATAATAAAAAGCCGCGGATAATCCGCGAGTTATTTGGCAAAAAACTTACTGTGCGACTCCCGAAGGAGGAGGGTTGGTGGCTAAATATTCGAGCCGCGCCCGATGTTTGGGGGTAAGCATATGTTGCGGGATGGATCTTAATGCCCTCTCTTCCCTTTTTTGAAAGTTCCATTCCGGATAAAGTTGGACCGGCTTGATATTGCCAGCCGACACGGACGGTAAACCCACCGCTTTCCCCGGCACAGGCTCCTCCGGGGCGAGCTGGACCTTCGGCGGATTTGGAGCCTCCGACTGAAGGGTATTTTGGGCCGCGACCATCCACTCAGTATACGCCGAACCTCCGCTTGACCTGACATCCGGCACGGCTTGAACCACGATCGGACGCCTGAACCAGGCGTCGAGCTTGGCGTTCACATATTGAGCGCCCGGTATGATAACGAATTTTACGGCCAGCACCAGGCCGACCACCGCAACGATGTAGGGTGCGTGTTGACGCCAACCCCATGGCTGATTAGTCATAGTTTTTTTCTTCGAACAACTATGCAGTGTATACAACATAAATTATGTGGTGTCAATTAGGAGGGCTTTCGTCCGTCCAAATAAAAAACGGCCCCATCAAGGGCCGTTTTTTATCCCTCGTCTTTGCTTTTGGCCTCCTTTCTAGCGGCCCTCGCGCGCTCGATCTGGCTCAAGTATTTCTTGCGCAAACGGACGTGATTCGGAGTAACTTCCAGATACTCGTCGCTTTTCATGACCTCCAAGCCCCTTTCTATCGTGAGCGGCCAGGCAGCGTTAAGGATAATCGCTTCATCGGTACTTGAAGTGCGCATGTTGGAAAGTTGCTTTCCTTTGGCAGGATTAACATCCAGATCGTCGCCCTTGGAAACATTACCGATGACCATGCCTTCGTAAATTTCCTCACCCGGCCCGATATAGCGTGTGCCTCTTTGTTCAAGGTTCCAAAGCGCGAAGGCCACGGCCTTACCGGCAACCATTGAGATCATAGAGCCGTACGCATGCCTATCGATATCGCCCGAGTAAGGACGAAATTTGATAAAACGCGACGACAGAATGCCCTCGCCTTTTGTGGCGATGATGAATTCGTTGCGATAACCGAGCAATCCTCTGGTGGGAATCTCGAAGATCAATCTTGTCATGCCTTCGTGCTCGTATTGATGGGTCAACATTCCCTTGCGGCTTGAAAGAGCCGACACAACATCTCCGACGTTTTCGTTCCGAACATCAGCCACAGCTTCTTCATAGGGCTCCAGTTTAACGCCGTTCTCTTCTTTCAGAATGACTTTCGGTTCGGATACTTGGACCTCATAACCTTCCCGTCTCATTTGCTCAAGAAGAATGGAGATATGCAATTCGCCTCTTCCGAAAACCACATAGTAATCGCCCGGAGAAAAATCCACTTTTAGTCCGACATGTGTCTCAAGTTCCCTTTCGAGCCTTTCTCTTATCTGCCTCGTCGTGACCAGCTTACCGTCCCGACCTCCTAGCGGCGAATCATTCACCATGAAGTTTAATGAAATCGTTGGTTCATCAATGCCAATGGCCGGCAAAGGCTCGGCACTCTCTTCGGTACAAATTGTCTCTCCGATGTAGATGGTCGGCAATCCGGCGACCATGACGATGTCTCCCGCCTCCGCTTTTTCCGATTCCACCCTTTTCATTCCCTCGAACGTGAATATCTTGGTTATTTTGCCCTTTACGGTTTCTTCGCCCTTGGCCTTTATGTAAACTTCCGAGCCGGACATAACTGAACCTTCTTCAACTTTGCATACGGCCAAGCGACCCAAAAAATTGTCATACGCCAAATTGAATGGCTGCATCCGGAGCGGCGCGTCTTTATTGGCTCCGGCTGGTTTGACCCATTCCAAAACGAGATCGAGAAGCGGCGAGAGATCTTTCGATTCGTCGGTCAGCTTTCTCTTGGCTACACCCTGGCGGCCGATGGCATAAACGACCGGAAAATCGATCTGAGCATCGGAAGCACCTAGTTCGATGAACAATTCGAGAACCTCGTCGTGCACGCGGGCGGGGTCGGCCGCGGGTTTATCTATTTTGTTTATCACGACGATAGGCTTCAACCCGAGTTCAAGGGATTTCTTGAGCACGAACCTCGTCTGCGGCATCGGGCCTTCCTGGGCATCGACGACCAAAAGAACGGTGTCGATCGCGCGCAAAACACGCTCAACCTCCGAACCAAAGTCTGCGTGGCCTGGAGTATCAACAATATTGATCTTGGTTTTTTCCCGGCCTGAGCCTGTCGAAGGCCAAAAAAGCGAGCCGTTTTTCGCGTATATGGTGATGCCGCGTTCTTTTTCGAGTGAATTCGTATCCATAGTGAAGCCCTCCTCAACCATGCCTGTCTGGCGCATCAAAGCATCGGTAAGAGTTGTCTTGCCGTGATCAACGTGGGCGATGATAGCTATGTTTCGTATTTCCATAAATTTCCAAAACGAGGGCTCGAATCTCGACCGC
>CAZYRJ010000001.1:20211-45536 GCA_964649625.1 uncultured Candidatus Saccharibacteria bacterium | reverse complement strand
CCACCCATTTTTTCAACGATAATTTTCTCCGGAACATGACCCTTGCGGAAGCCTGGCAGATCAACTTGCTCGGCCATCCGCCGGAGCGCCTTGGCGCGATACTTGCCGATCTCGTCGCTCGATATTTCGAGCTCGATCAATTTTTCGCATTTCTCGCGGTTCTCTTCGGCTTTGATCGTTGTATAGTTGGCCATTTTTTGATGGGCGCAAAAAAATAATGAAACTCAGTTTAACCCGACTCTTCCGCCTTGGCAAACGACCGAGCGTAGAGCGATGACCGAACGTGAGTGAGGAAATACTGAGGCCAGCAGGCCGAATGTAGGAAGTCCCGAGCATAGTAATCCGAGGGATATAAAAACCACCCCTCGACCCGTCTGCACAGGCAGGCAAGCTCGGGATGGTTTTTGAGATGAGTTCTAGAAATTCGTATCGAAATCTACGTCAGTTGTCGCTTCAATATCGGCTTGCAGAGCTTCATCGGAATCACTTTGGGACAGTTCTGGCACGGGCTCTGGCACGGGCTCTTTGGGTGCGAGTTTCGAGCTCCAGAAATAAATAGCACCGATGACCAGAATAATAATAACGACAATGGAGCCGACGAGGGGGCCCATAGACCCGCCTTGCGGTTTAGGGTCGCCCATTGGAGCGGGCGACGGCGCGGCCGGGGAATTGCTGGGAATATTTTGATCCATGTTATTTTAAATTAATTACTATTGGGTTGTTGTGGCGGTCGCGGTGGCGGGGAATTGGTTGTTGCTAGCCCGGCCCAAGCCGTGAAGGGCTGAAATTGCGTCGACTGTTGCTGTCCTGGCGTCTTTAACCGATTGCTTGGCCTCCTCCAGCGTGTCTTTGAGCGCGTTCTTATCGGTAGATGTCGATATTGTCGCTGACGCTATGGCTGTCCGGGCGGCCTGGATTGCTTGTCGGGCCAGGACATCCTGGTCTTTGGCGACCGTAAGCAGATCCTTGACGGTAATCGGATTTACCCCCGAGGCTTCGATCCGCGCAATCCTTTGCTCGATGCGTCCGTTTATGTTTTCGATTCGGGTGAGCGTGTCGTCTAACTTTTCCAAACTCTTTAAGATCCTTAAGCGCAAACCTTCCGCCAATTTCTTGCGGAGGTCTTCCATGAGCGCCTGGCGTTTTTCTTTTAGGGCATCTCGTTCGTCTTTGATCACATTGCGCATCTGGGCCTTGGTCGAAGTGCTTTGTCCCTTCATGTTCTCGCGCTGTTCTTTGATGCTTTGCATCGTCGGGCGAACTTCGTTCGTTCTAAAATCTCGGATCTCACCGCGCCTAATTTGGTTGACCGCCGGCACGGTGCTTGTGGCCCGAGCGGGCGGCGGAGGTAGCGTTTGCGCGGAGGCATAGGCGGCTGCCGCGAGAGAAATGGCAGCGATAATGCCGAGTGTTGCGTATTTGAGTTTCATCATTTTATTTATTAGCGAATAATTATTTATTTTCTCATCAAAATCATACTACAAACCCCCCATCGCGGAAAGCGCGGGGGCTTGTATCTGGATTGTTCAGTGTGTTATTTCAGCAACCCTACGATAAGTAAAGCAACAATGTTGAGAATTTTTATCATCGGATTGATGGCCGGACCCGCCGTGTCTTTGTAAGGATCGCCGACCGTATCGCCGGTAACGGCAGCTTTATGAGCGTCGCTTCCTTTGCCGCCAAAGTTGCCCTGTTCAATGTATTTCTTGGCGTTATCCCAGGCGCCGCCCCCTGATGTCATTGAGATGGCGACGAACAATCCGGTAACGATGCTGCCGACGAGAAGACCGCCTAAGGCGACAGGGCCCAAGACCAATCCGACAATGATGGGGGAGAGGACCGGAATCAAAGCTGGCACGATCATTTCCTTGATTGCCGCGCTTGTCACGATACCTACGGCCGTTGAGTAATCAGGCTTGGCCTTGCCTTCCATGATGCCTTTGATCTCTCTGAACTGGCGGCGTACTTCTTCTACGACTTTACCTGCCGTTTTGCCGACAGCCTCCATAGAAAGAGCCGCGAAGTAGTAAGGAAGTAATCCGCCGAGAAATAGTCCAACGATGACTTTGGGGTCGCCTAGGGCAAAAGTTATTTCTTGGCCGCGTGCGACGAATTCTTCCGTGTAAGAAGCGAAAAGTACAAGTGCCGCCAATCCGGCCGAGCCGATGGCATAGCCCTTGGTGACGGCTTTCGTGGTGTTTCCGACGGCGTCGAGAGGATCGGTAACAGCCCGGACTTCTTTGGGGAGTTCAGCCATTTCAGCGATACCGCCCGCGTTGTCGGTGATCGGTCCGTAGGCATCGATTGCGACGATGATGCCCGCGAGCGAAAGCATGCTCATGGCCGCGACTGCAATGCCGTAAAGGCCCCCGAAATTATGAGCGGCCAAGATGCCAAGGACGATAGTGATTAAGGGGAGGGCGGTGGCTTTCATTGAGATGGCGAGACCTTGAATGATGTTGGTGCCGTGCCCTGAGGTCGAAGCTTTGGCGATTGATTGGACGGGCGCATACTTTGTCGAAGTGTAGTATTCGGTGATACCAACCAGTAAAGCCGTAACGACCAAGCCGACAATCGCGGCGTAGAAAAGATTCAAAGGTTCGTACAAGCCGTTATCGCTCATGAGACGGGTCGTAACGGGATAGAAAGCGGCTGCTGCGAGAACACCCGATGCTATCAAAGCTTTATAGAGAGCCCACATGATGTCGCCGCTTTTACCGAGCCTAGCGAACCAGGTGCCGATTATCGAGGCAATGATGGAGACGCCCCCCAAGGTCAAAGGATACAAGATTGCGTTCGGGAAATTCGGAAAAATGAGCGAGCCGAGAAGCATCGCGGCGATGGAAGTTACCGCGTACGTTTCGAAAAGGTCGGCCGCCATGCCTGCGCAGTCTCCGACGTTATCGCCGACGTTGTCTGCGATAACAGCGGGGTTCCTAGGGTCGTCTTCCGGAATGCCGGCCTCGACTTTGCCGACGAGGTCGGCGCCGACGTCAGCCGCTTTAGTGAAGATGCCTCCCCCCAAGCGGGCGAAGACCGAGATCAAGCTTGCGCCGAAGCCCAAGCCGATGAGCGACGTAATGTTTTGAGTGATGGCGTAAAAAACGGAGGTCGAAAGAAGGGCCAGTCCGACGACCAGAAGGCCGGTTACGCTGCCTCCTTTGAAGGCGATCGAGAGGGCGGGCGCGAGACCGATTTTAGCGGCTTCAGCCGTTCTGACGTTGGCTCGCACAGATACGTTCATGCCGATGTAACCAGCGAGAGCTGATGAGACCGCTCCGACGACGAAGCCGATGCCGGCCTGAAGACTGACGAACCACCAAAGCAGGGCGAAGATGACGACGGCGATTGGGGCAATGATGGTGTACTGGCGGTTCAAATAAGCCTTAGCTCCTTCTTGGATGGCCGATGCAATCTCCTGCATTCTAGGCGATCCGGCGCTTTTTTTAAGGATATTGCTAGCGGTAAATAGGCCGTAAAGAATTGCCAAAACCGAACTGGCGACTGCGAAAACGACGTAGTTATTCATATTAACAATAAATTAGTAACGAATTTAATAAGAGCGGAAGGGTATCAAGTGTTACTCTCGAAATATTTATTAATTTCTAATTTGGTCTAATTTCTAAAAATACCCAATGCCCAAATCCCAAAAATAAATCACCAATATTATTTAGTCATTTGGGTTAGTTTTCTTAGGTCAATTAGAAATTAGGTTAATTAGGTCAATTCAGTTCAGTTCCTCTGGCTTTTTGTCGACGGGGATATCTTTCGTTTCCTCGGCCGGTTTTTCAGCCGGAGGCATGACCTCTCCCTTAGGCGGGGTTTCCACCGATTCCGATTCGGCCACCGTTTGACCCTGGATTGAGCGGATATCTATCTTCCAGCCCGTAAGCTTAGCCGCAAGCCGGACGTTTTGTCCACCCTTGCCGATGGCGAGAGATTGCTGATCCTCTGAGACGATGACGGTGGCTTTGTGCTCGGCGTCGTCTATCGTAACCTCAAGGACTTTTGCGGGGGAGATGGCGTCGGCGATAAATTTGGAAGCATCGGCCGACCACTCGATAATGTCGATTTTTTCTCCGCCTAATTCGCTCATGACAGTTGAAACACGGACGCCTCTCTGGCCAACCAATGAGCCGACAGGGTCGATGTGTTCATCGTTGGAGAAGACCGCGACCTTGGAGCGCGAACCGGGCTCTCGGGCAATGGCCTTTATCTCAACGACGGCATTCGCCACTTCCGGCGCCTCTATCTTGAAGAGTTCGTAGATAAATTTGGGATGGGAACGGGAGAGTTTGAGGAAGACGCCGCGCGGGCTTTCCTCCACCCGGAAAAGATAGGCGCGCACCCTTTCGCCTTGGCGGAAATGTTCGCCCGGAATTTGCTCTTCGAACGGAAGAATGCCCGTGGCTCGGCCCATGTCGATGAAAATATTACCGCGTTCGATGCGTTGGACGGTGCCCGAGACGATCTCACCTTCGCGCTGGCCGTATTCGGCTACGACTGATGACTTTTCGGCTTCACGGATTTTCTGGATGATGACCTGCTTGGCTGTTTGGGCGGCGATGCGGCCGAAATCACCCTTGTTTTCCAAGGGGAACACTATCTCATCATCAACAACAGCGTCTTTTTTGATTTTTCGGGCGTCGTCAATAAGGATATGATGTTCGGGGTTGTAAAATATTCTGTCATCTTCGGGAGCGCGCTCGATTTCCTCGCCTTCTTCCTTGACGATAACCTTGGTGTCATCGACGACGATCTTTACCTGGTAGAATTCCGTGGCGCCCGTAGATATATCGAATTTGGCCCGGACTATCTGGCCTTTTTTTCCGTATTCTTTTTTATAAGCAGTCGCGATGGCCGATTCGATGGCCTCCATGACCTTGGAGCGGGGTATGCCTCGCTCTTCTTCGAGCTGGTCCAGAACAGAATTGATGACTTTAAGATCGAATAACATAATTGATTTTTACGGAGTGAAACGACTATAAAAATCTTCACCCCGTTAAGTAAGCCTTTTAAATTTATTGTTGATTAGATTTTAGCACGGATGAATAACGCCAGTTGAGTAGGGTGCGCCTACTTAACGGGGTTCTTAAAAATACTGTCGCTTATGCTCTATATTTTTAAGAAAAAAGTCCGCCCACGGCGAACTCATTAGGAAGCAGTGTACCATGAACAGGCCGGGAGAGTCAACGCCAAATTAAGGTTTGTAATACCCAAGGGATGGACATTTTTTATATACACGCATTATCCACGATCGTGGATAATGCGTGTAGGCTCAATAACTTAAATAACCATTTTCTGTAGAACTGTAGAATGTGTAGAGAGAAAGAAATGAGATTTGCTGATGTCAGAACAAGAGACAGAATCGACAGATTCATCCTTCAAAATACCCTCCCGACCGTTTCTCTGGTTCGGTGAAGGAATCGTCCATTTAAATCAATTTCGGATCGGAAGGCGGAATATTCATTTCCTTTGCCCTAGTCCAAGCCAGTTCGTAGATTTTTTTCATGGCGTCGGCGATCTCCTCGCTTTCGATGATGATACCTAGCTTTTCGCGCCAGGAAGCGATCATTACTTTATTGTCGTAAATATTGATCTCGGGAGAAAAATAATACTTGTCGGCCGGAACGAAGGCGATTTCTCGCTTTTCTTCCGCGTCGTGAGTCTTTCTTTCCAGTCCGACGTCGGTTTCGGGAACGATGGCCCGGATTGAAATATTTTTGTCGGCACGCCTCTTATAATATTCGGGAAAATAATTGGGCAGAGCTTTATGCATGTCGTCCACCGTGGCGTAGGCCCTAATCGCTTCGGAACTGGTCAGGGTATCTTCGTATACGTGTTTCAGGCCGTCCGTCCCCTCGTAAAATTTGATCTTGGGCCGGTTTTGTTTGGCGTAAACCCTTAAAAGAACGGGAACCAGGTTTTCGGCTTTATTTATTCTTTCCGTGGCCTTGCCGGCTTCTTTTTTGAAGTGCCTGACCAAAGATTCCGGCGGTTCGACCGCGTATTCCGATTTCGGTTCCTTGCCCGATAGATTGACCACCCCTTTATTGAGCAGGGAATCCAGTATTTCGTAACCGGTTGTGCGATTAATGCCGGCTTTTCTCGATATTTGAGATACCGTGCCTCGGCCCAATTCAAGGATGGCCATGTAGACCGTCGCCTCCTTGTCGCCAAAGCCCAAATTACGGAGGGCTGTTTTTAGCTCTAAATTTTCGTCCATACCAGTAATATATGGCAAAAAGATTTAGGTGTCAATTATTTTTGACAAAAATAGAGCTATTTTGCACTTTCCTTTGTGAAACAAGGCTATTTTGCCTAATATTATGCAGATTCACGTTGACAAACGGAGTAAAATCTGTTATTCTTGAGGCAGCGAAACGGGAGCTCTTTGACAAACGGCCGGTAATTTCATGGTTTGAAGCCACCTCGATGGATGGAGGGTGGGTGTACTCTAGAGCCCACCACCCATCTATTGAGTGAGGCATAACGCTGACCCTTATGGGTTTTGAAAATCAAAAATGATTTTCATCACGAAACGGGTGAGTTAAACTATGAAAAATCAATTTCCAAGTGTTCCGGTAGTGCTTCCACCGAAAGATCGTATTCCCGAAGGCTATCGGTTGATGGTGTACAAGTGGAGTTACCCGGCGAATCGCCTTGGAGAGACGGTTGAGATACAGGGCGAACCTCTTAAGAAGATGCTCACTCTAGATATAAACATTCCGGATCCCGGATTCGCCAGTTTGGTCAACAGCGCGCCGTTAGGTCAGGCGGCGGCAGTATTCCGTAAAAATTACAAGTGTGTGCATCGGTGCGCGAATTGCTTCAACGAGGCGGAGCTCCACAATCCCGTCGTTACTACGGCAGAAGTCATGAAAGTTGTAGGGCAGCAGAAAGAGCTCGGAGGGGAGTCGGTAAAATTCCTTGGACCGGGCGAACTGCTCATGAATTCCGATTTATTTCGCATCCTGGACTTTCTTGCCGAGCGGGATATGGTCGTCGGTATTTTTACAAAGGCCGCCTTACTTGGTAGCGACGAACTCGCGAGGAAATACCAGGGCATGAATTCGGAAGAGCTTGTTCGAAGGTTGGTTGCCTATTCGAATACAACTTTCCTGGTTGGGGCGCGGTCATTTGATCCCGACTTGGAAAATAGCCTGATTCCGCAAAACAAACGGGAGCATAAGGACCCGTTCAATTACTGGATGGCGCGCAACATTGCCATCGAACGTCTCTGCGCTGCTGGTATGAACGCAAATCTGTTTCTCCAGAGGATGGCGCTCATCGACAGCCCCGTTACGCCGGAGAATCTCGAAGGAGCCTTCGAGATATACCGATGGGGGATTGAGCGAAACATTCCGGTTTACATTCCACCTACCATGGTTTCAGGTAAGGGACACAAATTGGTGAAATCGGCCTCGGAGCTGAAGTTCGAGAATGACTATATCGACTTGGCTGTGAAAGTTTACACCTGGGCCATTGAACGCGGGGCGATGACTATCGATCAGTTGAAAGAAGAAGGAGCTCACCCGTATATCGGAGTCACGCCCTGTAATCAACTGACGCATGGCCTGTATGTCCACTACGATGGCCAAGTATGGAGATGTCCAGGAAATGACACGCCGGACTTCGTCGTTCACCAGAATGTTCGCGAGCAGCCGCTCAAAGAAATTTGGATGAACAGCCGGAATTATCGGGTTAATGCCTTCAACAACCACTGTGTTAAGGATGGAATTTCACTTCCTCAACGGTTTTACACTGAGGTGATGAAGAGGGTTATCGGGCAGTAAACCCGAACGCTTTGGAGAATAGCGTTTAACTCCGCACAAACCCCAACGAAAAGTCGTTTGGGGTTTTTTCTTTGGATGTTTGGCGCAGAGTTTGATATAATTTCAACTAATGAATTCTATTCGTTTTTTCTTTACGCTAAACGCTTAAACGCTAAATACTACCCCATGTACATTGAAGAAACACAACTTGATAATTTCATCCGCGATTCCGGTCTTTTGACGCGGGCTGAATTTGAAGAAATCGAAAAAAAGGCCAAGGAGCGCCACATGACCTTCAGTGCGGCTCTTGTCGCCGAGGGTAAACTGACCGAAGATGATCTCCGCAAAGTCGAAGCTCACATATTGGGCATCCCTTTCGTAGACCTAAAGGCCCAGAGGATCGACTTTGATACGTTATCGCTCATTCCCGAGCCGATCGCCCGTAATCACAACATCATCGCCTTCAAACGAGGCGACGAAGCCCTCGAGGTGGCTATGTTGGATACGGATGACCTCGCGGCCATCGAGTTCGTCAAGAAAAAAGTCCGCCTTAAGATATTGCCGCGTTTGACCGACGCCGCTTCGATCAAGAGCGCGCTTTTGCAGTATCAAAAGAGCTTGAAAGCCGAATTCGGCGATCTTATTCAGGGCGACATCGGCGACATAAAAGGGATCGATGAAGCCAAAAGCGAGGAGCTTTCCACCTCAGCCCTCAAAAAGCTTGCGGAGGACGTGCCTGTGGTCCGGATCGTCGACACATTGCTAAAACACGCCATTCTTCAGGGGGCTTCTGACATCCATGTCGAGCCATTGGAGAAGGAACTGCTCGTACGCTATAGGATAGACGGTATTTTGCATGACGCTATGATTTTGCCGAAGAACGTCGGTTCTTCGATCACCGCCCGCATCAAAGTGCTGTCGAACCTAAAGCTCGATGAAAAGCGCTTGCCGCAGGACGGCCGCTTTAAAGTCGAGATTAGCGGCGAGAAGGTGTCGCTTCGTGTTTCGACTCTGCCCACCCATTTTGGCGAGAAAACCGTGATGAGGCTTCTACGCGAAACCGCGTCGGGTTTTTCCTTAGAGGTGCTCGGATTCCATGGGGACGCTTTGGAGTTGGTCCATAACGCCATGAAGCAAAAAACCGGCATGTTGCTGACCACTGGCCCAACGGGGAGCGGTAAAACGACAACGCTTTATACTGTGGTGGATATCCTCAATACGCCAGAGGTCAACATTTCGACTATCGAAGATCCCATAGAGTATCAAATGCCGAGAGTCAACCAGACCCAAGTCAAACCGGAGATAGGACTGGATTTCAGTATGGGGCTTCGTACGCTCATGAGACAGGACCCCGACATTGTCATGGTCGGTGAGATCCGAGATAGGGAGACGGCCTCGCTCGCCATCAATGCTTCACTGACTGGTCACTTGGTGCTATCGACTTTGCATACGAACTCGGCAGCCGGCGCTCTACCTCGGCTTGTCGATATGAAGATCGAGCCCTTCCTTATCGTTTCGACCGTTAATTTGATAATCGGCCAGCGTCTGGTTAGGAAATTGGTCGGCAAGGAAAAATTCTTTCTCTCAAAAAGCGGTATCGAAACGCTTGGCAAAACTGTCGACCTTGGTCACATCCTTTTTGCACTGAAGAATGAGAAAGTCGTACCCAAAGATGCCACCTGGGACAAAATTCCTTTCTACAAGGCGGCCCCGGCCGAGGAGTCGAAAGACGGTTATAAAGGCCGCGTCGGCATCTACGAAGTGCTCAAAGTAACCCCGCCGATCAAAGAAATGATCATTCATGGCGCGACGGCTATCCAAGTCGAAGACCAAGCCAAGAAAGATGGCATGTTGACCATGATCGAAGACGGCATCTTTAAGGCGGTGCAGGGACTTACAACAATAGAAGAGGTGCTACGAGTTGTGTCAGAGTAATTTAAAATGCAAAAATCAAAATTAAAAATGACCTGTCTGCGTGCGTACACGCACAGGCAAACAACGCAAAATGTTTAAATTGGCGCCGTTCCTTCATTCGCATGGAAGCGGAAGCCAGAATTTGTTTGGATCATGCCTACATCTGCATGAAGTCAATTTTTTCCATTTTTAACTGTCATTTTTAATTTTGATTTTTACATTTTCAATTTTCTAAATGCTATTCCACGTTAAAGCCCAAAAGATCGGCGGCGAAATTTTTGAGGAAAACCGCGAGGCTCCCGACAAGTTCGCTCTTTTCGACGGCCTTAAAAAGGAAGGAGCGACGATGCTCTACGCCCATGAAGTAAAAAAGACGCCGGGCGGCGCCATGCTCCAGGGTCTTTTAGCCCGTTTCAATTTCGGCACAGTCCCGCTTCATCAGAAAATTATTTTTGCCCGAAACTTGGCGGCCATGAACGAAGCTGGACTGCCGATATCAAGGGCATTAGCCGTGCTCGAGCGCCAAATGTCGAGTCCCGGCATGAAAAAAGTTGTTGCGTCGCTCAATGAAGCGATAAAAAAAGGCCAGCCTCTAAGCGACGGACTCGCGAAGTTTCCAGGAATATTTCCGCCGATTTTCATTTCTATGACGAAAGCCGGCGAAGAAGGAGGGAATCTTTCCGGAGCGTTGAAGAACGTAGCGGGTCAACTCGAGCGCATATATTACATAAAGAGGAAGGTCCGGGGAGCGCTTATGTATCCGGCCGTTATCGTTTGCCTCATCGTTGTTGTCGGTATCCTGATGTTTACCATAGTAGTTCCCAAATTAACTGCCGCCTTTGAGGATGTAAAAATGGAATTACCCTGGAGTACCCAAATGATCATTTTCCTCAGCAATTTTATGAAAGATCACTACATCATATCGCTCCTTATCGCTTTCGGGGTCGGCTCCCTAATCTGGTTTTTGGCTCAGACGCCGAAGGGCAGAAGATTTTTTGATTTCGTGTTTATAAAATTTCCGCTCATCGGTCCGATGGTCGTCGAGGTAAATGCCGCGAGAGCCGCCAGGACACTTTCTTCGATGTTGGTTTCGGGCGTTGACGTCATTGAAGCTATCTCGATTACGAGCGATGTTGTCCAGAATTCATACTTTAAGGAGGTTTTGGACAAGGCAAAGGAAACCATTCAAAAAGGCAGTCCGCTCTCTACTACCTTTGCCGAAGGTACGGTCTATCCGCCGTTCTTTACGGAAATGGTGGCAGCTGGCGAGGAAACCGGCAACATGTCGGCGATGTTGGGCGATGTTGCTACTTTTTACGAGAACGAGGTCGATCAAAAGACCAAGGATTTTTCTACTATTATTGAACCCCTTATAATGGTGTTCATCGGCGGCGCGGTCGGCTTTTTTGCCTATGCTATGCTTACCCCGATGTACTCGATGATGAGCGCTATTCAGTAGTCCGTTGACAGTCCAACGCCTTGCCGAGGTACGCCAAGGACGAATAAATTTGCTTGCGTGCCGCCTGTAGAGGTGGTATTTTATTTGCAGGGCATGGAGGATCAAACAAAAGACTAACGAAAGGAGGTCAAATGAAAGACCAAGCCATTCCCGAGGAAGCAGAGCGTTTGGAAGTCATTCGTCCGTCAGTGTCGAATCTCGGTTGCGCCTACGGCGGAAAGAGGCGATTGGCCGAGCGAAATGCCGCACGTTTTTTTAAGCAATTCGAAAGGGGCCGCGCCATTCTCCGCGCCGCTCGACAGGCCTGTTCGGACATCATGTTCTGAACGGAGAAAAGGTTAAGCTGCGATAGTTCTCGCAGCTATTTTAATGGCCGACCGAGACCCGGCTTCTCAGAGATATTTCATGACCATCGCTTTTGTCCCATTCGTCCTCGAGGCTTCATTTTTGATATACTTTAGTGATGCAAAAAAAGAAGTTTTTGGTTGTTGGCAATTGGAAGATGAACCCGGCCTCTATAGAGGAGGCCAAGCGAGTGATAGGCTTGACGCGTAAATGGGCGAAATCGCTCAAACGCATAGAAGTGGTTGTGTGTCCGCCATTTCCATTCATTCACCTCCTGAAAACTAAACAAAAACAGAAGATCCAAGGCGGCGTTCAGGACGTGTTTGTTCAGGCCGCGGGCTCTTTCACAGGCGAAGTTTCTTCCGAGATGGTTCGCTCGTTCGGAGCGAAATTCGCCATCATTGGTCATTCGGAGAGACGGGCAATGGGCGAAACCGACGAGTTAATTTCAAAAAAAGTTTCGGCTTCTCTTATGGCCGGGTTATCGCCGATCGTTTGCATTGGGGAAAAAAGCCGCGACGCGAGCGGGGCCTATCTGGATTTTCTAAAAAACCAGATCGTGTCGTCTCTCTCTGGTGTCAAGAAGAAACAGGCCAGCGAGGTGATAATCGCGTACGAGCCCGTCTTTGCCATCGGCCGAAGTTTTGCCGACGCAATGTCGGCGCGTGACATCCTTGAAACCGTTTTATACATAAAAAAGATCCTACTTGAAATCTTAGGTAAAGAGTCGGCGGCATCGATTCGCATTCTCTACGGCGGCTCGGTCAATTGGGAGAACGCCAGCGCCATCATCGAAGGCGGTGGCGTGGACGGCCTTTTGGTCGGCAGAGAAAGTCTCAACATGGAAACTTTTCCAAAATTATTGAAAACGGTCGATGTCGTACAGGTATAAGACAATAGAAGGAACACCGGAAATTTCGGGCAAGCGCGTGGTCATGCTGGCCGATTTCAGTGTGCCCATCGAAAACGGTGAAATAACGGACGATTATCGTTTGATGATGACCTTGCCCACGATCAAATTGCTCAGAGAGAAGGGTGCGATTCTGACCGTTATTTCTAAAATTGGTGATGATGGCAGTCAGAGTCTCCGTCCTGTCGTTGGTTATCTCGAAAAGGAGCTTGCCCAAAAGATCGCGTTCACCACATCCATCGAAGAGACGGTTTCGGCGGTAAAACATGGCCGTCAGGGCAGTGTTATTATTATCGAAAACATTCGTCGGTTCAAAGGAGAGAAAGAGAATGACCCCGGGCTGGCTAAGGAGTTTGCTTCATTCGGCGAATATTTCGTGAACGAAGGATTTTCTGTTTCTCATCGGCCCTATGCTTCGGTCGTCGGCGTGGCCAAATTACTGCCGTCATACGCGGGCTTATTGTTTGACAGAGAAGTTAAAAATTTGAGCCGAGCTTTTACGCCCGAACATCCGTTCGTTCTTATATTAGGAGGTAAAAAAGCCGAGACCAAAATCCCCCTCACTGAGCGTTTTATCGATTCTGCCGATGTGGTAATTATGGGCGGTGCCCTGGCCAACGATTTTCTGAAGGCTAAGGGTTTACCGGTCGGCCGCTCGGTAGTCTCGGGAAAAGAGCTCATAAAAAAAGAGTGGTTTTCGAATCCTAAATTTCTGATCCCTGATAACCTGATCGTTCAAAATGGATCGGGGAGCAGGGAAATTTCTCCGAATGAGGTCGGCCCTGACGACATGATCGTGGATGTCGGCCCGGAGTTTCTGACTAAAGCCGCTCGCGTTTTGAAAGAGGCCAAGTTCGTGGTTTGGAACGGTTCTTTCGGCATTTGCGAAAAAGGTTTTGAGACTGGAACGAGAGGTATTGCCGAGGAAGTTGTTTCTTCCGGGGCTTTTTCTATCGTTGGCGGTGGCGATACAACGGCGGCCATCGACGCTTTCAAAATGACCAACAAATTTTCCTTCGTTTCAACCGGCGGCGGCGCCATGCTCGATTTTTTGGCCAACGGCACTTTGCCGGGGCTGGAGGCTTTGGAAAAATGATCAATGGTAAAATGCCGTCCGCTTCAGCGGACGGCATTTACTGTTTGGCTAATTGGCGCTAATCTTTCCGTTAGACAATCGCTCCCTATGAAAACATCCTCAAAACGTCAGATCGCTCTTCTTTCCGCCTCCGCGCTTGTGATGGCAGTCGTATGCAACATTTTTTACAATGGCATCAAAAAAGACGTGGCAGAATACGAGGCCCGCTGCGAGAAAAAGGCCGAAACGCAGAGATTCTTGGCCGAATTGAACGGCACGAACTTGCCTCAAAGGTTGGCCTACACCGTTACGCGCCACAAAATGGCCATTCTGCTCTTCGAGACCGAAGTTCCTTTCGCGGAATTGACTCTCCCCGCGGTTAGACAGAGGCTCGAGCAGGATTTTGCTCTTAAGGAAAGGGTAACGGTCTTAAGCTCCGAGGTCATCACTCCTCCCGCTATGCCGCCAGCATTCGCGGTTTACTACCAGGACAAAAAGTAAGTTACTTCGCTTTGCGGCTCTTCGGAGCCGTTTTTTTGCGGAGATTAGCTCTGATTTTCTCGGCGTTTTCTTTGAAATTCTGTTTGTCGCCGGCAACGTTCGAATTTGGAAAGATCCAAATGTGGGCGTGAGGCACCTCATCACCCACGATTTTGGACAGGACCCAATCGGTTTCGAAAGCCTTGCGTTGGGCCTCGGCGATCTCTTTGGCAATCTCGAAATACCGTCCGACATCGGGATGGTCCCAAACCCAGCGGTGGTGGGCTTTCGGAATGACCTGAGCGTGGCCGGGCGATTGCGGATGAATGTCGAGAAAGGCCATGAAGTCCCTGTCCTCATAGACCACCTCGGCAGGTATCTCGCCTTTCACTATTTTGCAAAAGATGCAGTTGGGGTCGTTCATTCCTCTATTATATAAGATTTGCCATGATTTTTTTGTTGCGAATATCGATGGAGATTTTGTCAAAGTCCGGAGTCGAACTGCCGTGTTAGAATTCAACGATGACGAGGAAAATGTCCGTGCGGGAGGCTGTGCCGCCCGATTTTAAGATCGAGGGGTCGGACCTGTTGGCCAAGCTACTTTACAATCGCGGCATTCGCTCGGCCGCTGAGGCCGAAGCCTTCCTTAGTCCTCAGTATGTGCCCCACGATCCTTATTTGATGAAGGGCATGAAAGAAGCTGTGGAGCTTTTATTGTCCGCGTTCGAAAAGGAGGAACGTTTGACAATTTTCAGCGATTACGACGCCGACGGCATTCCCGGCGCCGTTTTGATGAGCGATTTTTTCAAAAAAGTTGGCTACTCAAATTTCGACGTGTACATTCCCGACCGGCACGCGGAAGGTTTCGGTCTCAATGATTCGGCTGTGAGAGACATTGCTGCACGCGGCACGAAGCTTCTCATAACCATCGATTGCGGTATCGCCGACGGCAATGAAATTGACCTCGCAAAAAAGCTCGGGATGAAAGTCGTCATCACCGACCATCACACGCCTACTCATGGATTGCCGAAGGCCGAAGCGATTATCGATCCCAAGCAGGAAGGATGCGGATATCCCGACAAAAATCTGTGCGGCTCAGGAGTGGCTTTCAAATTTGTCGAAGCAGCTCTCTCGGCTTTACGTTCCGATCCCCTTTACGCTGAACGCTTTACCCTAAACCCTGTTCCTATCGGCTGGGAGAAATGGCTTCTCGACATGGTCGGCATCGCCACCCTCTCTGACATGGTGCCGCTGACCGGAGAGAACCGGATGTTCGCGCGGTTCGGTTTAGCAGTTCTCAAGAAATCGCCGAGGCCTGGCCTCAATTCTCTTTTTAGGGCTCTGCGCTTAGAGAGGCGAAATCTGTCGGAGGACGATATTTCTTTTTCCATTTCGCCGCGTATCAATGCGGCTTCAAGGATGGGTAGCCCGATGGACGCTTTCAAACTACTCTCGACCGCGGACGAATCTGAAGCAATGGAGTTGGCGCGAGGTTTGGAAAAATTGAACAACGAGCGGAAGGGGGTGGTGGCCGGCATTATCAAGGAGATCAAGCATATCGCCAAAGAGCGGCAGGTCTCCGCGAGAAAGGTGATCGTCATGGGCAAACCCGATTGGCGGCCGGCTCTTCTTGGGCTCGCGGCCGGAACTGTCGCCGAAGAGTATCATCGTCCGGTTTTTCTTTGGGGCAGAGATAGTGAAACGACGCTCAAAGGCTCATGCCGGGGCGGCGGCGGAGTCGATATTTTGGAATTAATGCAGAATGCCGGAGATATTTTTTTAGAATTCGGCGGCCATGCCGGCGCGGGCGGGTTCTCGGTTGCGTTGGATAGGATCCATTTACTCGAAGACAAATTGGAAGCGGCTATCGAGAAATGCCTGACGGGGAAGGCCGAGACCGCCTCGCCTGAAATATTTGCCGACCATCCGTTAAATATCTCCGACCTAGACTGGCAGATACTTTCCGATCTGGAACGTCTGGCACCGTTCGGGGTGGGCAATCCTAAACCCGTCTTTCTTTTTGACAAAGTCGAAATTTTCGAGGTTCGCCGGTTCGGCAAAGACAATGTGCATACGGCTCTGCGATTCGCCAAAAATGACGGTGAAATGATCGAGGCGATCGCTTTTTTCGCGACGCCGGAGAAATGGACGGCCCCGATTGAAGCCGGGAAGAAGATATCTCTGTTGGCTCATATCGAACAATCTAATTTCCGCGGCAGTCGGGAGCTCCGGCTTCGTATCGTCGACATCTTTTCTTAGCACCCAGGGAGCACAAGGCCGCTCCCACCTTGTTGCTGTTTCGACGGCTTTGTGCCAACCTTAAAGCAGAAAGGAGTCGCGTATGAAATTCCTGGTAAAAATCACTCCTCGTTCGAAAGTCAGGCATCCTCCAAGTGAAGCCGTGCTCCAAGCTCTCCATCAGCTCGGGTTTAAAGACATAACCGCACTGAGGCTTGGCAGGGTCGTTGTTATAGGAGCCTCAGCCGAAGGTGCTCAGGGCCTCCGGAAGGATCTGCCAAGATACGCAGACAAGGAGTTGGCCAATCCACACATCGAAGATTTCAGGATAGAGGAAAGCAACAGCTCGGGTTAACCGAGTTTTTTTGCGGTCTCGAAGTATTCGATCGTTTTCAGCAATCCTTCCTTAATGGGTACTTTGGGTGTCCAGCCGAGTTTTTCTTGGGCCAAAGATATGTCCGGCCGGCGCTTGCGCGGATCATCGATCGGCAGGGCTTTGTATTCGATGATGCTTTTCGAGCCCGTATAATGGATGACCTCTTCGGCTAACTGCTTGACCGTGTACTCGAGGGGGTTACCGAGATTGACCGGCCCGATGAAATTTTCCGCCGCCATCATCCGGGTCATGCCGAGGACGAGGTCGTCGATATATTGGAAACTGCGGGTTTGTTCGCCGGTCCCGTAAATGCCGATCGGTTTGTTTTGAAGGGCTTGCAGAATAAAATTGGAAACGACGCGGCCGTCGTTCTCCGCCATGTAGGGACCATAGGTATTGAAGATCCGGACTATCTTGATGTCGACTTTGTATTCACGGTGATAATCCATCATCAATGTCTCGGCGCTTCGTTTACCCTCGTCATAACAGGCCCGCGGTCCGAGGATGTTGACGTTGCCGCGATATGATTCGCGCTGGGGGTGTTCTTCGGGGTCGCCGTAAACTTCCGACGTCGATGCCTGGAGGACCCGGCACTTTCCTGCCTCGCCGGAAGGCGGGTCTCTGCGGGCGAAGTCGAGTACATTCATGAGTCCTTGCGTATTGGTGCGGAGCGTTGCGACCGGATCTTTTTGGTACCAGATCGGGGAAGCGGGGCAGGCCAGATTATATATTTCCCCGACGCCTTTTAATTCGGGCAGAGTCTTATTGATATCGTGCTCGATAAATTCGAAATTGTTGTTTCCGGAAAACCGTTCGATATTTTTTGGGGAGCCGGTGAAGAAATTATCCAAACAGATCACTCTGCGGCCCTCCCTTAAAAGATAATCGCACAGATTCGAACCGATGAAGCCTGCGCCGCCAGTGACCAGGATCGTTTTCATATTTTTAATACTAGCACAAAAGTTTAGCAAAAATTATTGATTTTCCTAAACGCATCGGGTACCCTGAATTAGGAAGGAAAATAAGTATGCCGAGATGGAAATTAGTCGTTGAGGGTCGGTCTCTGCGGTATGCCCGGTGCCGCCAGTGCAAGATTTTTCGGCGAAATCAACATGACCATAGCTCTGGTTTTGTTCTTTGCGGCCACGGTCTTAACTTTCCTGGTGTTTTCCACCGGAAAAAATCTGACACATGATCTTTGGCCTGCCGAGGCTGTTTTTTTATTTTCAATGCTTTATGCTTGAACCATGAATTTTAAATTTGGCATCACAATATTTACCGATGGGGCCTCGCGAGGCAACCCTGGGCCTGGCGGTTGGGGCGCAATTATCGTCGAGGACGATAATGAGTTAAAAGATAAAAGAGAAAATATAAATGTTGTCGAGATCGGCGGCAGAGAAGAGCACACAACCAACAACCGAATGGAACTTACGGCGGCTATTCGTACTCTTGAATTTTTGTCACGATCCGCGATCCGCAATCCGCGATCCACGATTTATTCTGATTCCTCCTATCTCATCAACGGTGTGACCAAATGGATCTACGGTTGGCAAAAGCGAGATTGGAAAACTACGCTCAAAGAAGAGGTCTTGAATCGCGATCTTTGGGAAAGATTGATCAAACTCATAGAGTCAAAAAAAATCGATTGGAAATATGTTGGCGGCCATGTCGGTATTTTGGGCAACGAAAGATGTGATCTGATCGCGACCGGATTTGCCGACGGCAATCCACCGAAACTTTTTTCGGGTAAGCTCGAAGACTATCCGATCCCGAATATTTTAGACATTTCGGGGGATGAAAATTTCGATAAGGCGAATGCGGAAAAAAGCTCAAAGCGGGTACATTCGCGAGCTACGGCGTATTCGTATGTCAGCATGGTGGACGGCATTATCGCCACCCATAAAACCTGGGCCGAATGTGAGGCGGCGGTGCGAGGCAAAAGCGGAGCTAGGTATAGAAAATCCATATCGAGAGAGGATGAGCGGCGGATCGTAGATAATTGGAAAAGAGTATAACCAGGCGTTAATATGGTTACACGCTCATCTTTCTCTCTTTTTCCGATTTGAGAAGCAGCTCAAGTTTTTTTAGAACTGTTTCGGGATTGGTAAATATCTGTATCAGGGCGTGCCACACAGGCATCAGCCTTATTTCGAAAATCGATCAGCTGTACATGCGCCTTTCGAGAGATGTTTATTGAGCCCTAACAAACTGTCGTTGGTGCATTTTTTCTAAAGTTTGCAGGGTCGCTGTTACGGAAAGATTATCTGAGGTATTTAGTAATCTTACCCTGTCATTAAATTTTTCCAATAAAGGCACCAGAAACTCATCCCCCCATGATGGTGTAAAGGTTATTACTCCACTGAAATCAACGTCCATCTTCTCGCTTTCTGGAATATCTTGAAGCGTCGGCTGGAAGGCGGCAAAGGCTTCCTTGCCTGCTTGCCGGGAAGTGAGGGTGGTGCCAAATTTTTTTAGTTCAATTTTCATGCATTAATTAGAATATTATCGCAATTAAAAAGTAATGAGGGCGATGCAGCCATGAAAAGATTTTTCATTTTTCCCTATTTTTAACTCGTTACTGCCCTTAGATAGCTTTAGTTCCGCGTCCCCTGTTTGAAAAGTTAAACTTTGAAGATTTCTTTCGACGACATCCTTGACGAATTTAAGGCCGTTTCCTCGGTCTTCTGGAGTTCTCCCGGAGACGAACTCAGTGAAGGCCACTATTAAAGCATCGCTATCATTGGCCAGCTCCGGCCGCGCCCGTTTTAAAGTTTTTAGTATGCCTTGTCCGCGGTCAGCCAGAATTACTTGTCTTTTGTTGAGATCATAACCGAAAAATATGCCTGGAGCGTCCGGCCAATTACCCAAGTTGTGGTCAAACGAATTGTTGCCGATCTCTCCGGCAACGGCGACAATAAGCGGGAAAATTTTTTGCAACTCTTCTTCTTTGGATAGGCTAAGACGTTCCTGCATTTTAATAAGCCTGGCCTGGAACACAGCGCTGTTGGCACAATAATAAGTGCCTGGTATATCGGTTTCGTTATAAACCCAATCTACGGCTAATTTTAAAAGATCGTTTAAAAAAATCTCTATATCGCGCTTTGAATAATTGCGGCGGCCTGTCGGCCCACTTCGAACAGACGTCAGCCGCCCGCTTTCATCCCAACGCCGGAGGGTGGTAATAGAAACACCCAGAATTTCTGCGGCTTGGCCAATTGGTATTAGTTCGAGGTCGTCCATAACGTTTGCTATTTAACGATAGCTTAGCATAGGTAGGCAAACCTATGCAAGAATCTGCCAAATCTACTCATTTAAGGGTATTTTGGGGCCCAAACCTACTCAAATAACGTTTGAACCTGTACATTTTTGACAAATGTTGAGTTGGTCAAAGTAGCGTTTGATGGTTATCGGAATTTACGTTTTAGATATAACAGCATTGATGCACAAATCAGTGGAATTATATTCATGTATATAATGGCCGAGTCCGGTTTGCTAATACCGTATAGAATTAGAAATGCCGATTGAAAAAACAAAATTACCAGAAAATACAAAGACAGGTCTTTTGTGCTTTGTGTTTTAAAGCTTTTTGCGAGTTGAGGTATAAGGCGGATTGAAGTCAGTACTCCCGCTATAATTGCATAAAATTCAGTCATTTGTTTTGTTGCCGAACGGTATTACTCCCCCCCTCTTAACTGAAAAGGCGGGGTCGTTGATAAAAAATCTTTTGCTCGTTTTCTCAAATGAAAGATTAGTGTCGATAGCCCGAGTTCGTAGGATCAATGTATCAGAATTTTTCGGCGACAATATTCGCAAGTTGAATTCAAAACTTTAAAACATGTGCGCCGAGCCATCGAATTTTTTTGGGAAAACTGTTTTGAAAGCGTGTGCTATCATTTTACAGATGAACATCATACAAATTATTTTCAATTTAAACCTTTTTCTGTTGGCGCTAGATCATTTGTTATCTGGTTCTTTGGCCCTATTCTTTCCGAAAAGAGCGGTTAAAACATATGAATCTCTTTTTGGCGCCAAAATTCCTTCGACAAGTGAGTATTTTTTGATTCTAAAACCGTGGGGAGCTCTTGGAATTTTTGCAGGATTGGTCGGGTTGCTTCCCATTTTTGATCCGATGAAATACAAACTGGTATTGGGCTGCCTTGTCGTACTTCTCGGCCTGAGAATATTTTACCGTCTTAAATTTCAGAAAGACTCAAAAACATTTCTCCAGCTATCACTGAAGCGGAATTTTTTTCACATAGGTCTAATTTTGCTCTGCGGCGGTATAATACTCGCCGAAATGTTTTTTCTCCCTTAGGATTGTTTTTTGGGCATAAAAATAATCAAGCTCACAGCCATAAGGGTTACGACTACGATGGTTGGTATGCTGCTCGCCCAGGTAATATTGAGTGCTTTTTCCAGTGTGTCAAAAAATACCAATCGATCAAATAGCCTTAGCGCAAAGAGAATCACGGCGACCCAGGCAAAGTTTCGATACAAGGTCGGTTTCAACGCGACCAGGCCCATCATCAAACCGAAAGCGATCATATAAGACCCGACAAACCTGGCGAGTGAAATAAAAATGTTTGGATCAATATTGATCGTAATACCATAAACTGAACTTGCGATAGATATGACGAAACCCGCACTCGCGAAAGTCGCTACCAATCCCAAAAGCAGGTGATAGATCGACGCAAATCCCGCGACGAAGCGAAATATATTCAAAGACATTCTTGATTGCATGTTTTGTTAATTAGATTATTAAGAGCTTACCTATTGCGACTATTATACAACAACTCATCAGTTATTTGCCACAAACTTTAAAATGATGCCGGTTATTCAAATCCAGGTGTTTTTCTTGTATTCCATGTAGAGGTTTCCGAAGGTCTTAAGCAAAACTTTTTCTTCGAATGCGGCTCGAAACGTTTGAAGAATAATTAACGCAAACGTTATTACCAAAATCAGCGCGTTCATAGTATAGAGGGACAAGCAAACAAAAACTCCCATTGAGGCTATGTAGATTGGATGCCTAACTTTCTTATAAATACCGGAAGTAATTAACCTCTTTCCTCGTGGTAGCAGAGTTAAAGCATCACCAAGCTCATGTTGCGCCAATGCCCAAAATAAAAAGGCTATTACAGTCAGTAATATTAATCCGTACTGCAAAAGTGAGTTTTGCCAAAAAACCACGTAGAAAGCACTTGTAGTGATTAGGACAATAAAGATATTAAAGCCCAAAAGTTTGTGGTATCTCATTTCGGTTCTAATTATACTTTTATTTGCTACAAAAAAGATGTTATTGCTTCAAGGGCAACTTCGCTCCGCGCCTATAAAACTGGACTATTCTGTGTTAAATTGGCGGGCAGATTGGTTTTTGCAGTGATCTTTAACAACTCAACAACAAGAAGGGAAACTTTGATGAAAATACTGATGATAATGCCGAACGCCAGAATGCACACCGTCGGATTCGGGCCTTTCAAAAGGTCGTTAAGGGAAGCCCCCTTAACACTTACTACTCTCGCCGCGTTAACGCCGAGACAGTTCGAGTGTCGATTGGTTGATTGCAGTATTGATGACATCCCGTGGGATTACCCGGCTGACCTTGTGGCTATAAGTGTGCTAACCGGAACTGCCATGCGCGCTTATGAGATTGCGGACAAATTCCGTGCCATGGGGAAACCCGTAGTGCTTGGAGGCGTCCACGTTACTCTCCTGCCCGAAGAAGCTCTGCCGCACTCCGATGCCATTGTTGTCGGACCAGCTGAGTCAGCGTGGCCGCAACTGATTTGCGACTTTTCGAACGGCGAAATGAAAGTAAGATACGAAGATTGGACATTCCAAAAGGATGGCGATCTTTTAAACGTTCCGACACCTCGTAACGAGCTTCAAAGAAGAAGCGGATACGTAATACCCGACACAGTTCAAGCGACAAGAGGATGCCGACACCGCTGCGACTTTTGCGCCGTTAGCGGAGCGTGGCCGCATTATGTTAAAAGGCCGATTGGAGACGTTATACGCGACGTCGGCAAATTGCCGGGCAAGCGGATCGCCTTCAACGACGTCAGTCTTGTTGACGATGTCGAGTACGCTAAAGAATTGTTCAAAGCCCTCGCCCCTCTGAAAAAGAAATGGGGTGGATTGGCTACGGCACTTGTGGCCGACGATGAAGAGCTGTTGGATCTCGCTCAAAAAAGCGGATGCATATATCTCTTAATCGGCTTCGAGTCGTTGAGCGGTTCAACCCTCAGCTATATCGGAAAACGGTTTAACCGACCGATAGACTACAAGCGTGTGATGAAAGAATTGCACAAAAGGGGAATATCCGTTCAAGGATGTTTTGTGTTCGGTTTCGACGAAGACACAACAGACATTTTTGAAAAAGTAGTGGATACGGTCCAGGAGCTTCAAGTGGACATCCCTCGATACTCCATCTATACACCCTATCCGGGCACACCATTATTCCAGAGGTTGAAGGACGAAAAAAGGATACTGACCTACAACTGGGATAATTACGATACGATGCACGTCGTCTTCCAGCCGAAAAACATGACGCCGGAGGAACTGTACAAAGGGTTCAAACATGCTTACCGCGAAACTTTCAAGATGGGACACATCATTGGAAGGACGTTGGTCGGCAACCAGCTATCACTAATCAATTTCGTCGGGAACCTGGTCTACAAAAAGTTCCTGCACAGATTGAAGCACGAGGAAAGATTCAAACAACCTTACGCCGAAAATTACAGAAAGGAGTTACAGACATGAAAGTGACACTCATAACGCCGCATCTCGGGCGCAAACAGGGAGAAAAATACGTTCGGACCTGGCAAATGGAGCCGTTAACTATGGCCACTCTTGCCGGTCTGACACCCGACGACGTTGAGTTGGCTTTCTTCGATGAACGAATGGAGGCTATCAACTTCGATGACCCTACGGATTTGGCGGCGATCACGGTTGAAGCATATACCGCCAAACGCGCTTACGAAATTTGCGCTGAATACCGCAAGAGAGGCGTCAAAACCATCCTAGGCGGATACCACGCGACGCTTGTTCCGGATGAAGCAGAACGTTTCGCAGATAGCATCATGGTTGGATACGCGGAACCTCTGTGGCAATCAATTGTCCGCGACGCTGAACGGGGCCATTTGAAAAAACGCTACGTTCAAGACAAAACAGAGCCGTACGATTATGTTTCGCCTCGGAGAGAAATCTTCGGGGAAAGAAAATATTTGCCGATGGGTACCATCGAAACCGGACGAGGCTGTCCCTGCCACTGCAACTTTTGTTCAATTGCGGCGGCAACATCGTCTCACTACTATCCCCGACCTATAGAAGGCGTGGTAGCAGATCTCGGCGCAATTCGACGCAAGGTCGTCTTCTTCGTTGAGGATAACTTTGTGGGCAACCCTAAGCACGCAAAGGACCTCTGTAAAGCGATTACTCCGCTTAAAACGAAGTGGATAGGCCAGGGGTCTCTTACCATGGCCAAGGACGACAAGCTTCTCGAAGCTATGGCGGAGAGCGGCTGCATGGGAGTTCTCATCGGTTTCGAATCCTTACGCCCGGACACGCTGAAGCTGATGGATAAAGAGTTCAATGTCACCATGGGCGACTTCAAGGCAATCATCAAGAAAATACACAGCTTTGGAATCGCCCTGTATGGCACTTTCATCTTTGGCTACGATTCCGAATCAGCCAAGGACATCGTTAGTACCGCCGAAAAAGCAATCGAGTTCGGTTTGTTTATCGGCGCGTTTAACCCTTTGATTCCATTCCCCGGAACTCCTCTATACGAGCAGTTCCAAAGGAACGACAGATTGACTGACGAAGCGTGGTGGCTGTCTCCGAGTTTTCGTTTTGGAGACGTGCCATTTAATCCGCTTAACATAACGGCTAAGGAGCTTCACGAACAGTGCATCGCTGCGAGAAAGAAGTTCTACAGCTTCCCGGGCATCATCAAACGTGCCAAGAATATCAGCGGAAATTGCAATACACTCACCAAGGCCGGTGCGTTCTTCTGGCTAAACAATCTTCTGCGCAAGGAAATTAGACAAAAGGACCGCATACCTTTGGGCGACAACACATTCCGACCGACTCCCGAAGGGATTGACCGGAAGAAAGGATTGCATGAGCTCCCAGTTCAAGTTCCGGCTCGCTGAAACCGCGGAGGATGCCGCCATACGCGCCGTTCTCCGTCAATCGCCGATGGCTGGAAATATTTCCCTAGCTTTCGGTCGAGAACCCTCATTCTTCATTGCCGAAAAGGCGGGGAGCATGAGCAACCAAACACTGATCTATCAAGATCAGACGAACGGTAAGATAGTAGGCATAGGTAGTCGCTGTATTAGAAAGCTCTTCGTCGATGGCGTTGAAAAACCTGTCGGCTATCTTTCTAATCTGCGGCTTCTTCCCGAAGCGCGAAATGGCATGACACTTGTCCGTGGGTACAAATTTCTCCAAAGCTTACACAGCGATGGAGCCGTACCCTACTACTTCACGACGATACTCGACGAGAACACGCCTGCCAGAGCTACGCTTGAAAGCGGACGCGCGGGAATGCCAAAGTATCGCTACATTGGAACCTTAGCCACTTACCTTATAACCATTCGAAAACCTACGTCAAGCAAGTTGCCATTCGAAGTCCGCTTGTGCAGACCGAACGACTTGCCTCAAGCACACAAATGTTTGAGCGAGTGGAACCGCCGTCATCAGTTTGCTCCGGTCTACACACCGGGAGATATTTCCGGCGAAAGCGGTTT
>CAZYRJ010000001.1:4565-20201 GCA_964649625.1 uncultured Candidatus Saccharibacteria bacterium | reverse complement strand
TTGCCGGCTTTCTCTCTTAGCAACTTCTACATTTGCGAAGATAAGGGAGAGATAGGGGGCACTTTAGGAGTTTGGAATCAACGAGCTTTTAAGCAAACTGTTGTCGCAAGTTACTCCGCGACGATGAAAGTCGTCAGACTTTTTTCTAACGGGATAGCCCGACTTCGAGGACGTCCGATACTTCCGCCGATAGGTGATCAAATACGCCTTTTACACGGGGCGGTTGCGAGTTCAAGAGATGACGATCCTGAAGTATTCGGCGCACTTATAGCCAAAGCTCGCGCGGATTGGTCGGGCTACGGTCACGATTATCTGGTAATCGCGTTTTCACAGGGGCACACGCTTGAGACAGTCACTAGCCGAATGGCGGCAAGGGTAATCAAAAGCCGAATTTACCTTGTGAGTTGGCCGGAAGCGAACGCAGTTCTGCCTGAAACTCAAAGAATTCCTCATCTTGAAGTTGCCACGTTGTAACTGAGCCTTGTCCGTACAAAAAACGACAAGGCTCTTTTTTATTGTCGTCTTAACATTAGGTCATTATTGTGGTAGGAATGGTGCTAGAAAACCTGTTATTTGAAACCCCAATAAGGAGAATTATGGCTAAAATATTTAGTCAAACAAAAAAAATCCCCGATCTAACACCTTCAGAAAGAGCTACTATGTTTGGTCTTCTGTCACTCGAATTTCTTGGAACACGTCGTGAAGACTTCATCCACGACCTTGAAGAGAAAGATGCCGTCGCTTTACTTCGAAAGGAGTGTTGCGATGGGGAAATCGTAGGTTTCTCCACGTTTATGCTTCTGGACTTGCCGATCAAGGATAGAAAAGTGAAAGCCGTCTTTTCCGGAGACACGACCGTTTTGCCGGATTTTAGAACCAGCGGCGGCATAGGTGTTGAACTCGGTCGTTACTTCATGGAGGCCGTACAAATATTTCCCTCCCACGAGATATATTACGTGTTGATCTCAAAAGGATGGAGAACATACAAAGTTCTGCCGTTCTTGTTCAAGAACTACGCGCCGAAGCATGATCTGCAGACTTCGAACCGCGACAAAGATGTCATGGATGCATTCGGATGTGTTAAGTACCCGAAAGACTACGATCCGGACAAAGGACTGATCATGTTTTCCAGGGAAACCCAACGTTTAGTTCCTGGAAGCATTGATGCTGTCCCACCGCCGGAACCGGATCCCCACACCGCGTTTTTCCTTAAGAAAAACCCGACATATCTTTCCGGAACGGAACTTGTTTGCGTTGGACTGGTCCAAGTTGCAAACTTTGCTGCGCCCCTCATTCGTCTGCTCAAAACCATCAACTTGTAAGGGGAAGATGTGAAAATAAAAGTTCTCGCGGCCAATTTTCTTTGGTTTTTGTACTCAGCCGTGAGAACAAGAACTTGGAAGCGGGCCATAAAAAACGTGGAAACGGCTCAAGCCGAAGTCCTTCATCGGATCATTTCAGAGAATGCCCGAACTAAGTTTGGTCGACAGCATTCGTTTGAAACCATCGACTCGGTCGCAGCTTTTCAAAAAGCTGTTCCAACGCAGACCTACGAAGATGCACGGCCATTCATCGACGAAATCGCGGCTGGCGCACAAAATGTCCTGACTGCGGCTCCGATCCAAAGGTTTGGTGTCTCGAGCGGTTCGACAAGCGCATCCAAGTTGGTGCCCTACACAGCCTCATTAATAAGTGAGTTTCAGGAAGGAATTGACCCATGGTTATATTTCCTGATGAGAGACCGCCCGTCGATCCTTCGCGGAAAGGCTTACTGGTCGGTTACCCCGGTTGGGGAGAAACGAAAATATTCCGCCGGAGGAATACCGATTGGCTTCGATGACGAACGGTCCTACTTCGGGAAACTCACTCAATGGGTTCTAAAAACGGTGATGGCTACGCCGTCAGAGCTTGCCCTCATTCAAAACATGGATACGTTCAGGTATGTGACATTGCGATTCTTGCTCCAAGAGAAGTCGCTCTCGTGGGTTTCGATCTGGAATCCTACATTTGTGACTTTGTTCCTCAATCCTCTTCAAAAGTGGTTCGACCAACTGATCGAGGATATACGGACCGGAACGATGACGGTGGATCTAGGGATTCCTCCCGAAATCGACAAATCGATTCGTATGGCTTTGGTAAAGTCCCCTCGGCGAGCAAAGGAACTTGCTCAAATTCGACACAAGAATCGCGGAAATATCTACGAAGAAATCTGGCCGAATCTAAAATTGATCAGTTGTTGGGCACACGGTAATTCCGGAGACGCTGTAAAGCAACTTCAGAGTCACTTTCCCCACGTCGCCATTCAACCGAAAGGTTTAATCGCGACCGAAGCGTTTGTTTCGTTTCCTTTTAGGGGAGAATCGTCAGCCTTATCAATTAATTCCCATTTTTTTGAGTTCGAAGAAGTTGGAAATAAAACGATTAGGTTGGGCCACCAACTCGAAGACGGAAAGAGGTATTCGGTAATTGTCACGACCGGCGGCGGCCTGTACAGATACCGGCTCAATGATGTTGTCGAGGTTTTGGGTTTCGAAGCGGAGTGTCCGCTCATCCGATTCGTCGGCAAGCAAGACAAGGTAGTCGACATTTGCGGCGAAAAACTCAACGAACAGTTTGTCGGAGACGTAGTAAGGCAGGAATTTTCACAGGCCAACCTCAACCCCAGTTTCTGGATGGTGGCGCCTCTGAAATCATCGCCGCAAACCGTTGAATACATCCTCTTTGTTCAACTCTTGAACACTGTTGGAGACGACTTATTGGTGCGAATCGGCCATGCAGTCGACTCAGCCTTTCGGAACAACTTCCACTACGACTACTGCCGTCGTTTGGGACAAATCGGGCAATGCAGAGTTTTCCTTATCGAGGCGGAACAATTGGCTTCGGAAATATATCTTTCCACCTGTGTTGAATTGGGTCAGCGCTTGGGCGACATCAAGACTACTGCTCTGCACCCATACCTAGACTGGTCGGGAAAATTCCAAGGAAGATTCATATAGTTCGCTTCTGGTTCAACGCCAGAGGCTTTTTTTATTCAATATTTTTCTGATAAGCTAGGCAGATAAGATGTCATTTTCGGATAAAATATTTTACGCGGTCATGGCCGGTTTCACCGCCGGAGTTTTGATCGGCTCTGTCTGGATGTCTGGTATTTCTGAGGTTTTGTTTTTACTTCTGTTGGCTGCGGCTATCTTTCTCGTAGGGAAGTTTTCAACGGAAAATTCGGAGGGTCATTCTAAATTACTTCTTCTGGCCGCTATTTTCCTTGTGGCGGCCAGTGTTGGCGTGGCCAGGTTTGAAATTTCCGAGATGCTTCTTAATAGGGAAGGGCTTCAAAATCTAGCAGACGAGCAAAATCACTCTTTCGAAGGTGAAATTGCGGATGAACCGGATGTCCGCGAACGTAATGTTCGGCTCACTGTCGATCTTAAAACTGTTTCTGTCGGTACAACAACGGTTCCAGTTGCCGGAACAATTTTAGTTGTGGCGGAGGTTTACCCTGAATTTCAATTCGGCGATCGCCTGAAGATTTCTGGAAAATTGGAAGCGCCTAAGAATTTTGACAGCGGAACTGGCAGGGAGTTCGACTACGTCGGCTATTTGGCAAAAGAAGGAATAACCTTTGTCATGTTTCAGCCAAAAATACAAAAAATCGCTGGGGGCGGCGGCAATCCCGTTAAATCTTTTTTGTTTAATCTAAAAGCGACTTTGATAGGGAATATCAGCGACCATGTTCCAGAACCGGACTCGTCGCTCCTTGGCGGGCTGTTGTTCGGCGCCAAACGTTCTCTCGGCCAGACACTCCTGGACGACTTTCGCCGTGCCGGAGTTATTCATGTTGTCGTACTCTCGGGCTACAACGTGACCATTGTGGCTGATTCAGTGATGAAATTTTTCTCGTTCCTGCCCAAAAGTTTCGGTTCGGCATTCGGAGCAATTTCCATAATTTTATTCGCAATTATGACAGGCGCGTCCGCGACTATAATCAGGGCTTCTGTGATGTCGCTTTTGGTTATTTTCGCAAAGTCCATTCATCGGAATTACAATATAACCAGGGCTCTCATTCTTGCCGGTTTTCTGATGATTTTGCAGAATCCCAGAGTCTTGGTTTTCGATCCGTCATTTCAATTGAGTTTTGCCGCCACCATAGCAATTATTTACGTGTCGCCGATTGTTCGCGAACGTTTGGGTTTTATTACCGAAAAAATTGGCCTCCGCGACATTGTCTCCGCAACTCTTTCCACCCAGATATTTGTCTTACCGCTCATTCTCTACATGATGGGACAACTCTCGATTGTTGCCCTGCCTGTCAATCTGTTAATTTTGCCGTTTGTGCCCATGACAATGCTTTTTGGCTTTCTTCTCTCCATCGCCGGTTTCGCTGGACCCTTGGCCGTGCCATTCAGCATACCGACATTCTTTTTGCTTCATTATCAATTAAAAGTTGTGGAATTTTTCTCCCATTTGCCGTTTGCTGTGGTTGGCATTTCAAATTTTCCGTTGGCAGCTGTTGTGGCAGTTTATATCGTCTATACATTTCTCCTGGTTTATTTGCGTAGGGGAAAACCGCCAGTCGATGTCGTTGGCAAGACCACCAATGCCGTTTACGAATCAATATAGCCAACTGTAAGTTTCACGCTCGGTTTTTATTAAGCCGTAATGGCTAGGACGTTCAAACAGAAGTCAAAACGGACATTTTCTGTGCTTTTTGGATTGCCAGTGAGGTGGTGGCAGTGGCAACTCTATTTCCCTTAAAATACTTCGATTTAATTGAAGTATCGAACCTTTGGATCTCGGCAGAGCTGATTAAGGGGACCCTTACCTGAAGCATGAATCTTTTTGAGGGACGACCGTTACGGCTGTCCGCGCGACCATCATGGCCATGATCGTGATACTGGCTCGGTACACGAAACGGCAGTATGGCGTGACGTGCGCACTCATCGTCGCGGGTGTGATCATGATCTTTTCACAACCCCTCCATAGTCGCCTTCGACCCCTCCTTCCAGCTCTTCTTCATGGCGACCCTCGCGTTAATTTACGTTTCGCCTGTGCTTGAGAGGAAACTTAAGTTTTTACCCGCACGCTTCGGGTTCCGTGATGTGGTGGTTTCGACCATCGCCACACAAATTTTTGTTTTGCCGTTATTGCTTTCGATGAGCGGAAAATTTTCCGTCGTGGCGTTGCCGGTCAACGTGCTCATACTCGGCGCTACACCATCGACCATGCTCTTTGGGTTTTTATGTGGCGCAGTCGGATTGTTCTTTACAATCCTGGCCGTTCCGTTCGGTTTCGTCGCTTATGCTTTACTCCACTATGAACTTAAGGTTGTGGAGATCTTCGCGTCGTTGCCGTTTGCCACTTTGTCCCTACCGGTTTTGAGCGGGCTATCAACTGTAGTTATAGGTTTAACTAATTGGCATAGGCGAAACGGTGGTGCCAAGATCTTTGCTTCCGGCAAAGAGATCAAAACAGCCCCGCATTAGCATGGCTGTTTTGATCAGCGCGGCGTCAGTCCATAACTCGACCTCTAGCAGAAGATTAATTTGAGACTCTGGGGAGGTGTTTAGGCTCGGCTCGCATCGGTAAAGTTTTGCTCAATTACGGTCCAGTTTAAGTTCTCGAAGAAATCCTCCACATATTTTTTCTTGCCGCTCGGTTGATAGTCGAAGACATAGGAATGTTCCCACATGTCGAGAGCCAAGATCGGCGAACAGCCGTTCAGTTGGCCCAAGTGCTGTTCATCGACCCAGGCGTTCACGGGGCGTTTGGTAACGGGGTCATAATAGAGCATGGCCCAGCCGATGCCGCGGGTCAGGGCTATGGCTTTAAATCGGTTTAGCCAGTCTTCGAACGCGCCCCATTCTTCAACCACGGCTTTGGTGAGGTCGCTCACCTCTGAGGGCAGAACATGGCCGCCGGTGAACGATCTAAAATAGGATTCGTGATTGCGCATGCCGTTAAATTCAAAGCTGAATCGGCGCTGAAGCTCGCCCAATTCGAAAGCATATTTTTCGGAATCTTTTGCCAGTTCGCCGATATGCTCAAGTATCAGATTGGCGTGTTTAACGTAGCCGGCATACAACTTCAGGTGTTCATCGATGCTCTTTTGAGAAATGCCTTTAAGCGCGGGGATGTCGAATTCTGCGGCAATAAATTGTTTCATGCTTTAAAAAATAAGCTGGTCTAATGCGTATCCATCATAGCTGAAAAATAGCGAATTTGTAATTCTCCGGTACTGAATTTTTTTAGGCGCCCGGTACTGTAAGGTCTATCTTGTTATGAAATTTCAATAGGCTTAACATCTTTTCGATGTGCGAACCCTGAAAATCTAGTACCGGATTCCTCAAAAAATAAACTAAAAGCTATAATGAATTGATGAATCCCGTAGTAGATTTTTAGGTTAAGAGCATCAATGTTGTCTGTGTGCAAATAACGGGGGTTTTAATAGCTTACCAAATGTAGGGATAGTCTGCATTGGGCGGACGACCTGAAAATTCACTACGGGATGAATGAATTGCTCCGGAGGGCCAGACCGTTTGTTCTCGTTTCGCTCGCTGCCGCGGTGGTTTTGATCTGGTACGTTGTTCTCCAAGAAACGCCCGACGGTCTGGTTAAGATATCGGTGCTCGATGTCGGCCAAGGCGACGCGATCTTTATCGAGTCGCCGACCCGCGCCCAAATATTGGTCGACGGCGGTCCGGGTCGAAAGGTCATGAGCGCGCTTCCTAAGGCCATGCCGTTCTACGACCGGACGATCGATCTTCTTGTTGTTTCCAATCCCGATAAGGATCACATCGCCGGATTTGTCGACATCATCCGGTCATTCAGAGTCGGAGCGATCCTCGTGCCGGGTACCGTCAATAACACCGAAGTGTACAGAGCCTTGCTCGCCGCTATCGCCGAAAAAAATATCCCAGTCATCCTCGGAAGAAGGGGGGAGAGGGTTCATCTCGGCGGCGGAGCCTACATCGATATTTTGTTTCCCGACCGCGATGTCTCGGGGCTCGACACCAATACGGGGTCCCTGGTCAGTAAACTTGTCTACGGCCAAAGTTCAATACTGCTAACAGGCGATGCGCCATCGAGCATCGAAGAATACCTAGTGAGATTGGATGGGGAAAATTTAAAAAGTGACGTGTTGAAGGTCGGGCATCATGGTTCGAAGACTTCAACCGCGGCGTCATTCCTTGGTTATGTTTCTCCCGAGTTCGCTGCCGTTTCGGTCGGAGCGGATAACACCTACGGCCATCCCCATAAAGAAGTTTTGGAAACGCTTGAGCGATTCGAGATAGAGATTTTCCGGACCGACCTCTCCGGTGATATAAAATTCGTCTCAGATGGCGAAAGATTTCGCGTTGAGAATTGAACGGGCAACAAAAAAACCGCCGATAGCGGTTTTTTGTATGAGGTCAAATGTTTAAATTATGCCGGCTTTTTTCAGTGTGGCGTAGGCGCCGTGCTTGTTGATGGTCTTAATGGCCTTGGTGGACAATACCAAAGACATCGTCTTTTTGAGTTCGGCAATGTAGATCCTTTTCTTTTGGAGGTTCGGATATTTGCGGACCATGCCGGTCGGATTGAACTGAGTGGCACGGGTTCGGTTGGAATAGCCGCCGCCTAAGCGGGAACCTTTATTCAATACAACGCACTTTTTCATGAAAATACAATATTGTTTATAACACTATTATTAGCGTTCAGGGTGCCGGTGATGCTATCATTACCAACGACTTTTAGCAAATTTGGGCCATGAACCGGCCAAAGCGGCCCCATTTCCGGGGCGACCGATAATCCCTAAATTCGATGGAAACTATATTTCAAATAGCCGTGCTGGTCATGTCTGTCGTAATCCATGAGGTTTCTCATGGTTTTGCCGCGAGAAGCCAAGGAGACAGAACGGCCGAATATGCCGGACGTTTGACGCTAAATCCAATTCCCCACATCGACCCTTGGGGCTCGATAATCATTCCGGCCATCTTGGTTTTGACTAATGCCGGCTTTGTTATCGGCTGGGCCAAACCCGTGCCTGTGAATCCTTACAACCTTCGAAATCCCCGTTGGGGAGAAGCCTTGGTTGCTTTCGCCGGACCGGCTTCCAACTTGATTATTGCCGTTATTTTCGGCCTGGCCGTCCGCTTTGACATAGTGAGCGGCGCGGCTTTGCCCATTGTCGCCATCATCGTGATCATCAATCTGGTTTTAGCGGTTTTCAACCTGATCCCGATACCGCCGATGGACGGCTCGAAGATCGCTTTTGCGTTCCTGCCCGAAAGTTTCCTCCATTGGAGAGAATCTCTCGAGCGCTACGGTCTTTTCATTGCGCTGTTCTGCGTTCTGTTCCTTTGGCAGTTCGTTACGCCGGTCATAGAATTCCTTCTCAAGCTTATAGTCGGGTAAGCCCGGAAGCTCCCCATTTTTGACAAAGCCGTTAAAAGCGGTAGCTTTTGGCATAGACAGAAAAAACTTCAACCTATCGAGGTGAAATTTGAAAAAAACAATTGCGGTTTTAGGAAGCGGCCAATGCAGGGATAATGACGACCGTTACCGTCTGGCTGTCTTGATCGGCGAAGAACTCGCATCGAGGGGGTGCGAAGTCATTAGCGGCGGCTACGGCGGCGTGATGAAAGCGGCTTCGTACGGAGCAAGTTCGATCCGGTCCATGGGCGAGGAGGGGACTAACGTCAAAGGATACGTCCTTGGCGAAGGGGTTTCGAAGAACCGGCCGAACGAATATCTCGACTGTAGTGTAGATATGGGCGTCGTGCTTAATCGCCTTCACGAAACATATCAGACGCCGGCTTGCCAGTGCGGTCTGCGGCTCGGCTGTCTTCTGTCGCATTCCGAGGCGGCCATTGCCATCGCCAATCATGACCGTGTGCTCGACGGCACTCTTCTCGAGGTCCTATATTTCGTCCATTTGATTCGGCGCGGAATTCTTTTGGATAAAAAGCTCGCTATCGTTTTGGGCGCAGGAATCTCCGGTGCCATCTGGGCTGCTTACGTGCCGGAACTTGTCGGCGGCGATTTCAAGAGTACGGTGGAGAGCGTTATTTGGAGCGATATCCCGATGCTCATTACGGCGGACCATGTGGCGGCCGTCGATTGGGCGGTGCGTGATTGAGTCGGTTTTTAACCGGCTCTTTTTATTGGCGTGGCTCCATTTTTCTATATCGAGTACCGATAAGAAAAATGGATCACTTGGGGTGTGGATAGTGCGAGGCAAAGTTATTTGACTGTACGGTTTGTGGTACTATATTAGACTCATGGTCAAAGATTTCACGGCCAAAGATGACCTGGTGCTTTTCACCAGCGGATCGCGATTTACCATCGGTTCGGTTTTTTTGGATCAGGGTATGAAAAGCACTTTGGCGACCTTCGATTTGTTCATCAGGGAGCTCCCACGGACAAGGAACTATTTTGTAGCAGCTGGATTGGAGCACGTTATTAGCTATCTGAAGGGCCTAAGATTCGGGCGCAAGCATTTAAAGTGGATGAAAGAGACGGGTAATTATTCTGAGGATGCGCTGAAATACTTCAAAAAATTTAAATTCACAGGAGATGTGTGGGCAATGCCCGAGGGCACGATTTTCTTTCCGGGTGAACCGATCATCAGGATTACCGCGCCTATCATCGAAGCTCAGCTCATTGAAATGTTCCTCATCAACAATGTGATGCTCCAGACTAATTTATTCTCCAAGATAGTCAGATTTCAGGACGCGGCCAATGGCAAGGAGGTCGTAATGGGATTTAACCGCAGTCTGGGGGCGGACGTTGCCATGAAATCGACGAGGATAAATAAAATATTGGGCATCAAGACCTCATTCGCCCTGTATGATTATTTGCATGGCGATAAGCCCCCTTTTTCCGTCGGCACTTTCCACTATTTTCTTATGGCTTTTCCGAGTGAACTTGAGGCTATGCGGGCTTACATGAAAAGTACAAAGGGCAAGGGGTACGTACTAGTCGATACTTATGATTTTCGCGAGGGACTAGAAAATTTCATATCAGCCGCTAAAGAACTCGAAAGGCGTGGTTATCGATCGGCTGGCATTCAGCTGGACAGCGGGGATCTCTATCGCCAATCTATCGAGGCACGAAGACGTCTTGATGCCGCAGGCCTCACATATTGCAAGATCTTTATCATGAGTAACTTGGACGAATGGAAAGTGGATAGGTTGGAAAAAAGACGGGCGCCGGCAGATGTATATGCCGGTGTGACGGAATTGCTGAATCTTACCGATTCGCCCTCTCTTGAGGTCGTATACAAGCTCTGCGAAATAATTGAATCTGGCAGAGTCTCTCCGAAATTCAAGCTTTCGTCGCAAAAGATGTCTTTACCCGGTCGGAAGCAGGTGTTTAGGCGGATGAAGCATGGAGAGTATTGCAGTGATACCATCGGCCTTCAAGAGGAAAGGTTGCCGGGCAAAGCTCTTTTGCAACCGATATTCAAATCGGGTAAATGTATCTATAAGATTCCAACACTTCGAGAACTGGCTCAATATTTTCGTTTCGAGAAGGCTAGGTTTTCCGAGAGGCTTTTTGATGTCGGTAAAAAAAGTTCGTACAAAGTGGATATCAGTCCCGGGCTGAGCCGCCTCGTGAAAAAAATGAAGAGACAGCGCACTCACCCATGATTCCTTGCTTTTTTGACGCGCTTGTATTAAATTAATGCCCACGACCCATTTAGGGTTCAGTTTTTATTTCAAGCTAGATTTTTTCAAGTGCCTACGATAAATCAGTTGGTCAAAAGACGTCGTTCGATACCGAAGCGGAAATCAAAGTCCGTCGCTCTTACTCGTGGTTTCAATGTGTTGAAAAACCGACCGGTCTATTATATGGCGCCTTTCAAGAGGGGAGTTTGCACGAATGTGACGACTAAAACTCCAAAGAAGCCGAACTCAGCTATTCGAAAGATCGCCCGCGTCAGATTGACCAACGGTCTCGAAGTTACGGCTTACGTCCCGGGTATGGGCCATACTCTTCAGGAGCACTCTGTTGTGTTGCTCCGTGGCGGCCGCGTCAAAGATGTCGGTTTGCGCTATCAGATTGTCCGCGGCGTTTTGGATGCCACAGGTGTTGAGAACCGAAAGAAAGGCAGGAGTCAGTATGGAGCGAAGCGTGCGAAGAAAGCGTAAATACAGGCACTAGGCGCTAGGCCCTAGGCGTTAGGAAAACTTTTCCTACCTAGAGCCTAGTGCCTAAAGCCTAGAGCCTAATAACATGAGGAGAAAGATAAAAAATCGAAAGACAGCCGGACCGGACCCGATCTACGAATCGGTTAAGGTTTCCAAGCTCATAAACTATATTATGGAAGAGGGCAAGAAGGAGACGGCCCGGAAGGCTGTGTATGGCGCTTTGGATATCATCAAGGAGAAGAACAAAACCGATAATCCTATCGAAGTTTTCGAGGAAGCCATAAAAAACACCGCTCCGATGATGGAAGTCCGTTCACGACGCGTCGGTGGGGCCAACTATCAGGTGCCGGTTGAAGTTCGCCCGGAGAGACGCTTGGCTCTCTCGCTTCGCTGGATAATCGAAGGCGCCCGCAACAAGAAAGGCAAGCCGATCATGCAAAAGCTGGCCGATGAACTGATCGCTGCCGCCAAGAACGAAGGTGATGCCGTCAAGAAACGCGAGAATACTCACAAGATGGCCGAGGCCAACAAGGCATTTGCCCACTTCGCCTGGTAGTCGCTACGGTTTTTTTCGCAAATCTCATCGTCAGAAACTGTGTTTGCTCCCGCGCAGTACTACTAAGTACAGCTTGGTCGCAAGCCTCGTTTTTTCCTCGACCTTCGCGAAATATCCTCGTAGCTTAGAATTTTTGAATTTCAAAAACTCCCGCTCGGGAGTTTTTAGTTTTTTGTTGTTTTCCCATACGCGATGGCTATGTTAATTTGGCGGCAGTAGAAGCAGACCCAAAACAAATGAATACATTATCCGAATCGGAGATCGCCCTTGTCATCGGTGAGGCCACCGAACTGTTCAAACATGTGGCGATCCTCGCAGATGGCCGAAGCGGCTGTTACCTCTGTCTGGGCGATAAGAAAACCGGGGCGCCGATGCTCATAGTCAGATTCGGCGATATTTTGCTCCCGGAAAAGGCGTCAGCTTATCTTAACAATGCACAGGAGAAATGCCGCCGGGTTGTCCAAACCAAGACGGATCTGGCCTCGGAAACCAAACTCGAGAAGGAGAGGTATGCTGGTGCCGTTCGCGGCGACAGTGCGATCTATGGGGTTTCGGGTTATCCCGAATATCTGGATGAGGCAGCCATGCTGATCTTGGCTGTCCGGTGCGCCGACCTGGGGCCGATGGCCGCAAGGAACTTGGCCGACAAAAGCAAAAATTCATACTTCCAGAGGCTTTGGAATTTGGCCATGCCGCCCCGTTCCTTGTTTAATAAGACCTAGCAACCCGATTTCAGTCGGGTTTTTTTGTTAAATAAAATCACACTGCAGCTCGCAGTGTGAATCATTGGAAGAAGCCATTTTTATGCTTGTTCTTGAAGTCGGTAACTGCCGCGTCGACATCCCAAGGTGGGTCAGATTTTGATACTTCTGGCCATTCGAGCTTGGTTTTGGCCCACTCCCGGTCTTCGGGTGGAGAACTGGGCCCGTATCGGTGCGGTTTGGCACGAATGTAGTGTTTTACTCGCTCCGGCATAACTGTTCGTCCTTTCCATCATATACATTAACTAGCTCGGCTTTAAAATCAAGGGTAATAAAAAATCGCCGTTCATTGGACGGCGAACTAGAAATCATCGCGGTGTTTTTTGAGAGCTTCCATCCGAGCCTTAAGACCAGGATCCTGATTCTTGTGCTGGATCTGCTTCGGCTTTTTGTGGGCCGTGACGGTTAGCTGACCGCTCAGATTAGAGACCGCTTCCGCAGCGGCATTTTGGAGACCTCGGAGTACGAACCGTTCAGCAAGGAGGGCGAATGTCTTCGCCAGAGAAGCTCGGTTGGCTGAGCCGCCTGTCACATCTCCGAAGTAGTTGGGAAACTGTCCGGTGGAGGCAAGGACCACGCAGAGAATTTTGGAAATCTCCGCCGGGTCCAGTAATTTGGCCGGCGGATAATGCTCGATCAGTTTATCGATTTCGTCCTCGAGGGCCACGAAGGCCTCCATCTCCTCTTTTCTGTTCATAATAGAGCTCCATGTTTGACTGCTTTTTACACTAAGCCACGATTGGCTTAAAAGCAACCCGTTGGACAATCTTTTTTTAATGTATTACACTTTCGGCACAGCTTTTTTTGGCTGGACGCCTTAAGGGTGTCTTTAATTTTTAATTTTAATTTGTCATTTTGCATTTTGATTTTTGCATTTTGATTTAAAACCATGTCTCGCGACTATCCCTTAGAAAAAGTTCGAAATTTCGGAATCATCGCTCATATCGACGCCGGTAAGACCACCACTTCCGAGCGCATTCTCTATTACACGGGAATGACCCATAAGATCGGTGAGGTCCATGAGGGCGATACAGTTACAGACTGGATGGAACAGGAAAGAGAGCGAGGCATCACTATAACCGCCGCCGCCATCACTTGTTTTTGGAACCCGACCTACATGTCGAAAACGGATGTATCCAAAAAGGTTCGTTTCAATATAATCGACACTCCGGGCCACATCGATTTCACCGCTGAAGTTAAGCGCTCGCTAAGGGTCTTGGACGGCGCCGTCGTCGTTTTCGACGGAGTAGCCGGCGTCGAGCCGCAATCCGAGACCAACTGGCGCTATGCCGACGAGGGTAAGGTGCCGCGTCTCTGTTTCATCAACAAGCTCGACCGCATGGGCGCTTCTTTTGAAAATTCCTACAAGTCCATTTTGGACCGCCTCAACAAACACGCGGTCCGTATGCAGATACCTATGGGCCTTGAAGAGAACTTCAAGGGTGTTATAGATCTCTTGAAGATGAAGGCTTACTACTTCGAGGGCGAAATGGGCATCAATGTCATCGAAGCCGAGATACCGGCCGAGTTTATGGAAGAGGCCAAGAAATACCGCGCCGAATTGATAGAAAAGATCGTCGAGAACGATGATGCTCTCATGCACCAGTTCTTCGAAGGCAAAGAAATAGCCATTGATGACCTGAAAAAGACCTTGCGCAAAGCCGTTCTCATCAATGCCATTTTCCCAGTGTTCGCTGGCTCGGCTCTGAAGAACAAGGGTGTACAATTGGTTTTGGACGCCGTCGTCGATTATTTGCCGTCGCCGCTTGATATTCCTCCCGTAAAAGCCATCGACCCGCGTACGGGCGAAGAGGTCATCAGACACGCCTCCGATGAAGAGCCTTTCGCCGCTCTTGCTTTCAAACTACAATCGGACCCGTTCGTCGGACAGCTGGCCTTCTTCCGAGTTTACTCTGGTTCCGTCACTGCCGGCACATACATCTATAACTCCACGACTGGAAAGAAAGAGCGTTTGGGCCGCATCGTGCGTTTACAAGCCGATAAGCGGGAAGAGGTCACGACCGTTTACGCGGGCGAGATTGCCGCCGCCGTCGGACTCAAAGATGTCAGAACGAGCCATACTCTTTGTTCGGAAGACAATCCTGTTCAACTCGAGGCCATCAAGTTCATGGAACCTGTTATTGCCATGAGGATCGAACCGAAGACCAAGGCCGACCAGGAAAGAATGGGCATGGCCTTGAAGCGCCTGACCGACGAAGACCCGACTTTCAAGATAAAGACCGACCCGGAAACTATGGAAACCGTCATGATGGGTATGGGAGAATTGCAGCTCGACATCATGGTCGACCGCATGAAGCGGGAGTTCAACGTCGAAGCCAATGTTGGAGCGCCTCAGGTGGCCTATCGTGAGACGATCACGGGCGAGGCGGAAGCCGAAGGCAAATACATCAAGCAGACCGGAGGCCACGGTCAATATGGTCACTGCCGACTGATATTGAAGCCTTTGCCGCCCCTTGTGGAAGGAAAGAAAATCCCGAAGAACGTAAAACGTTACGATAATTTCGAGTTCGTCGATTCCATTAAGGGCGGTGTCATTCCCCAGGAGTTCATCCCCGCCGTGGAAAAAGGCGTCAAAGAAGCCATGGAGCGGGGCATTGTGGCCGGCTACCAGATGGTCAACATTTCTTGCGAGTTGATCTACGGTTCCTATCACGATGTCGACTCATCCGAAGTCGCCTATAAGATCGCGGCCTCGATGGCCTTCCAGGATGCTGCCAAGCGCGCCAAGCCGGTTATTTTGGAACCGATAATGAAAGTCGAGGTGGTCATGCCGGAAAAATTCTTGGGCGATGTCACCGGTCACTTGAGTTCCAAGCGCGCTGAGATCCAGGGCGTGGACGATAGGGGCATGAACAAGGTCATAAATGCCAATGTGCCGCTTGCCGAAATGTTCGGATACATCACCGCCCTCCGTTCCATGACCGAAGGCCGCGCCTCCTTCACGATGGAAATGCTCCGTTACGATATTGTCCCGGCCAACGTGGCAGCCGGAATTATTGAGAAGCGAAAATAAGTGCAGAATTTAATCCTGTAAAGCACTTCCTGCCGCGTAGTAAGTCGTTCTCGACTTTACTATCGGGGTTTCGGTCAACGTTGCCAGTATAATCGAGAAGCGTAAGTAAAATTAAGGGTAAATTTTAATCTGTGTAATCTTATCCCGCTATATTTG
>CAZYRJ010000001.1:3378-4555 GCA_964649625.1 uncultured Candidatus Saccharibacteria bacterium | reverse complement strand
AAACGGGATAGTTTTGGAGTAGGATTTAACCAGGAACGACGATTGGCTCAACAGAGCCTTTTTTCGTTAAAACAAAACAAGTAAGCTCGTTGAGAAAACAGCAAAACAAAACGGAAGGGAAAAAAGCATGAAAAAAATCGGTCTGTCCGTGTTCGCGTTGGTGTTGTTAGTGTTCACGTGCGGAGTTTTCGGCCAAGAGGCTTCCTCGGGCGGCGAGGGAGGTGGCTCCGCAATTTCGGTTCCGGATCTGCCTCAAATTCTTATGCCTCCGGAGACAAGCCCCCCTGCGCCGGTGGGCGAAAAGGGTGGCGGTAAAATTCCGCCAATCCAGTTGCCTGCGGCACCGGAAACACAGATCGGGGTCAAATATTTCGTCAAGAATGACCCTGCCGCCAGGTTGCATCCAGGGGGGCGTATAGTCGGGAAGGTTATCGCCTTCGATACACCCTCTGCATTTCGCCTCGACAAATTCGCCGTTCAGATCGAAGGGGGAGCGGGTTTGGTAAAACGGGTCGTGCTAAAAAGCGACCGCACAAAAGTCAGCTCCGCCCCGGTTTCCGGAAACACGACCATAATTCCAATGGAAAAGATGATCCCTGCAGGAATTACGGCCTTTACCTTTTTACTCGAGCTTCGGGATTTCAATCCGGAGGCTTTTCCGAGCAGTGCCATCACAGTTGACATCGTTTGGTTCACGCCGAACGGTGTCAGTTTCACCTCGAGTTCGCACGAGCAACCGGTGAGAATTGCCATCGGGCCGGCGCCTTCAGTCAGCCGATTCGTTTCTTTGATCCCGATGAAACGCCAACTTGCGGCCGGTATTCAAAATCAGGAATTGGCTTCCTTTACAATTCCGGGTTCCGGCGGCCAGGTGGCAACATGGACAATGGCCTTCAAGGCCGACACAGTCGGGTTCAATTGGGCAAATGTCCAAGGCGCTGTGCTTAGTGTTGATAGCGCAACAAATCACCGGTTGTATTACCCGGATGGCTACGATACGGAAAGGCACGCGTTTAGGCCGGACGGTAATACGACCACCCTACAGTTTAGCGGGGTTGAAATTGATATTTTGAAGGATCGGAAGCTGCCGTTGTCAGCGGTGAAATTGAGGGAGTTGGATGTGGTGATTGCGTCGCTGCATTTGTCGCTTGGTCAGGGGGAGAACGAGATGACGAAG
>CAZYRJ010000001.1:0-3368 GCA_964649625.1 uncultured Candidatus Saccharibacteria bacterium | reverse complement strand
CGCCGAGGGCCAACCGGCTGGAAACAGAAACCAGTATCTCACCGTTTGGGCAGACATGGACGATTGGTCCATCGTTTCAAACGGCGTCATGTTTACGCCGGAAGGGAGTTTCGGCGGGAACGTCGGACACCTTGGCAGCTTCGGAACTGCTGAAGTTTTTACTTCGGCACTGAGCATCGAGGCCAAAGGTATCCCGCTTCTCATCGCCGGGTCGGCGAACGACATGCCTGTCATGCAAGTCAGTTTAACGGCGACTGGCCACTACGCCGTCAATGTCGCCAAGCTTGTGATCGCCGTTCGCAATCAAGGTGCCCAGATTCAAAATCTGAGACTCTACGACGGCAATACGCTAATAGCTACGGCGGCCCCCATTTTCACGAGGTGTTTACAAGGATTCAGACTCGGACCTTTACGAGTTTGCCCTCAAGGAGCCTGCGAGAATTCCTCGCGGCGGAGAGTCCCGATCTTGGATCATCCGCGCCGATATCTACGGATTCGGCGTCGGTTGGGTCGAGTATCGCGATGTCGAGGCCCTTTCCGAAGTGGGAGCCTATCCCGTTCGCGAAGGCGGCGGCAATTCCGCTCCCATCTTAGTTCTTCCGTTCGGTTTTCCGTTCAGTGGGTACGGAAAAGGATAGTGTGTTGGTCACACCGTCCCAGCATCTGTTTCGTAAAGAAACAGAGCTGGGCGGTTTTCTTTTGCCTTTTTTACTGCGAGCGTCCAGAACGCCCGGCGCTTGTGCGCCGGGATGACTGGGCGCAATGTATAGGTACGGGCGGAGCCCGTTCCTCTGCAGCAAAGAACCCCCTGATCTGCGCCAAGAGCGCTCTACAGAGAACGCCGTGCGCTCTTGGCGCAGGGTTCTTTACGATGCCCATTATTATTACTGCATCCACAACACAAGAAGAAGTCAAAAAAGTCAAAAAAGGGGAGTCCTTTAAAGGACTCCCCTTTTTAAAGTGAAGTAGGCGAACGTCGGGTACGGACTACACACGGACTACTCTGCACCACACAAAAAGATCGAGCGGAATCTATACAAATGATGAAGAATATGGTAGGCTAGGCTTTAGCATCAGAAGTCCAGCTTGCCTACTCAATTTATAATTAAATAAAGTAAAGATGAAAGCGAAATTCTCAATTTTCGTTGTGGTTGTTGCGGTGTTATTCTCGGCCGTTCTTTTTAGCAATGCATATGCGGCGAGCTTAACTGCGGATCAGGTTAACTCCATTCTGAATCTCTTAAAAGTATTCGGGGCGGAGCAAAATGTTATCAATAATGTGGAGTCCAGCCTCACCGGTACGGCTTCTTCGGGCGGCGGAAATTCCGGCGGGGGCTCATCAGGGAGTGTCGGAAGTTCGGGAGAGAATTCATCGGGCGGTGGAGGATCCGAAACTCTTATGCCCAGGCCTATTTTCTGTTTTGATATACAAACAAACCTTTCCTATCGCTCAAGGGACGCTGAAACGGGCGGACAGGTTTCGCTTCTTCAGGACTACTTGAGCGCTAACGGATATTTCAATCAGGAACCGACCGGATACTACGGTCTCCTTACCGTTGCCGCAGTCAAGAAATTTCAAAACGCTTACGGAATTGCCGGCGCTTCCGGTTATTTTGGTCCCGCGTCCAGAGCAAAACTGAAAGAGCTTACGTGCGGCAGTACGAGGCCTCCAATGCCGGTTCCTTCCATCACCGTTCTTTCACCCAAACAGGGGGATATCTGGCATCAGGGAAATCCTTATTCCATATCATGGACACCGTTCCACGGCGACTTCGATCATTACGAAGTTCTGTTAAGTAATGCCGTTGTTCCCGGTGTTCAGGGTGGTTTGATGCCGACGCAAGCGGACAAAAACATTAACTCCATAACAATTAATGGACTCGATTTAAGCGATAATCTTATAAAAACGTGGGTGGCAAATAGCACCTTTTATAAAGGGACTACAGATGAAAATCTAATCAGAAAAAATTTCTTTTACACCGTTCGATCCGTGAAAGATAAGCCTTACGGAAAAACAGAAATTATTCAGAGCGCTACCAGTGGAGTATTCTCTATTTTACCTTCCGGAATTAATTTACCTCCTGTTATTGACAAAATATCCGGACCAAAAAATTTAAAAGTCGGTCAAACAGGGACATGGGAATTTTCTGTTCATGATCCGGAAAATACCGAACTTAGTTGGAATGTTGACTGGGGAGATACAAACAAAACATACCTCGGGAAGTCCAAGGGCATTAATGGTACCGCTTCCACTCATTCTTACTCTAAGGTTGGGATTTACACAATCACACTTATTGTTACGGATGATAATGGACTCGCTACAGAATCATCTAAAGTGGTTACTGTAGATAGTTCAAATTCCTCTAGTATAACCGTAAGTTCGTCCTCGCAACCGACAAACAGTCTGCTGTTCCAAAATGCAAAGGCGGCATTTACAAGATTTACCGTGACCGCGGGTGCAGGAGCAGATGCTGTACTAAACGGCGTCGTAGTGGAAAGAGTTGGAATCGGCAGTGACAATATTCTATCGGGCGTTTATCTTCTCGAAGAAATTGCAGGCGCGCAAAGGGGTACTCAAATAGGCTTGATATATTCTCTAGACGCAAACCATCAGGCGACTATCGGTCAGCCGATAATCATTCCAGCAGGTACGCAAAAAACTTTTACCGTCTACGGCAACGCGGCGTGTAATCTTTCGTCATATGCCGGTTCGTCAATAGGTCTCTCCGTAGTCGGTCTCAACACATCTTCTGTAGTCTCGGGTTGGTTTCCTATTTCCGGCGCTATACACACGGCGACCACACAAGTACAGCCTAGCGAACCGTCAACACAGCCATGCGCTATAAGCAACCCATCCATCACCGTTCTCTCGCCGAATGGGGGAGAAACCCTAATATATGGAGTTAAAGATGTAGATTTCAGAATTACTTGGACAGGTGTCAATCTCGCTGGAAATGTGACAGCATATCTAGTCTTTTCTGATGGCACGCCGTGCAGGTTGGGTTCTGTCTCAGTTGACCAGCGTAATTATCCGGTAACGCTCGGGCCAAATTATCAATGTCCGAATGTTCCAAGGTCAATTACCAGCGGTCAATATAAAGTTCGATTGATAGCTGATGGCCAAAGCTCAACATCTGATCTTGGAATATATGATGATAGTGATAGCTACTTCACCATCACATCCGCGACATCTAATCTCCCGCCTGTCATAGACGGCACATCGGGTCCGACCAGTTTGAAGATCGGCGAGACCGGAACCTGGAGCGTCAAGGCTCGCGATCCGGAAAACGGGACGCTTTCCTACAGCGTGGATTGGGGAGATAGCGTTCCGCGTGTATATACTACAAACGGTACGGTAGCTTCTCCTT